>NZ_CP149803.1:306785-613571 GCF_037943105.1 Pseudomonas sp. TMP9 | reverse complement strand
TACATTGCGCAACTGCCGCACGTTACCCGGCCAGTCGAAGGCGAGCAGCGCCTCGCGAGCGCCGTCGGCGAGGCGCACTGGCTGCCCGCGCGCCTCTTCGGCCAAGAGAAAATCCAAAAGCGCATGCTTATCGCTGCGCTCTCGCAGTGGCGGCAGTTCGAGCACCAGACCATTCAAGCGATAGAACAGGTCTTGGCGAAACTCACCGCTGGCTACACGCTGGTTCAGGTCACGGTGACTGGCACTGATCACGCGCACATCAATGGCCTGAGGCTCGCCACCAATGGGCTCGACCTGACGCTCTTCCAGCACCCGCAACAGTCGCGTCTGCATCGCCAGCGGCATGTCGCCAATCTCGTCGAGGAACAGCGTACCGCCATCGGCCTGTTGCAACTTGCCGCGCATGCCTTCTTTGCGCGCGCCGGTAAAGCTGCCGCCGCGATAACCGAACAACTCACTCTCGATCAGACTCTCGGGAATCGCCGCACAGTTCAGCGCCACAAACGGCTTGCCGCCGCGCGAGCTGACGTGGTGCAGGGCCTTGGCGAACGCCTCTTTGCCGGTGCCGGTTTCACCGCCAATCAGCAAAGGCACATCACGCTCATACACCCGCAAGGCGCGGCGAAAATCGCTCTGCAACGTCGGGTCGGCCAAACACAACCCAGGTGTCGCTAAGGCCGCAGCACCCAACGCATGCACGCGGCGGCGCGGCTGGCCACGGAGCATGGCAAACAGTAGCTGGCCACGCTGGGTATACAGCGGCCAACTGGCACTTGGCTGTGGCGAGGCACGACCCAGCAGGTCATCCAAGTGGCAATCAAATACCTCGACCAGGGTGCGCCCCAGCAATTGTTTGCGCGACAGCCCAAGCAGGTTAATCGCCCCTTGATTGACTGCACGCACCCGGCCATCGCTGTCAAAAGCCAGTAAGGCTTCACTGAATTGGCCGATGTATTCGGCCTGGGCATGAAAGCGCAACAGCCACTCGCCTTCATAGCTGCGCAAAAAGTGGCAGCCTTCGATGGCCTTGGCTGACAGGTTGACCAAGGCCATGGTGTGGAACTGACTCTGGCGCGATACATCATGCCGCGCCGAGGACACGTCCAGCACCGCCAGCAAATTGCCATGGGGATCAAATACCGGGCTGGCTGAACAGGTCAGACCGGTATGCCGGCTGCGGAAGTGCTCGTTTTGGTGGATGGTCAGCGGCTGGCGCTCAATCAGGCAGGTGCCGATGCCGTTGGTGCCCTCACAGGCTTCGCTCCAGTCCGCACCGAGCCAAAGACCGGCGTGTTCAAAGGTGCGCTTTTCCGCCTGCTCGGTGACGCAGTTGAGGATCACCCCCTGTGCATCGGTGAGCAGCACGGCATGGCCACTGCCGGCTAGCTGGCGATGCAAGCTGTTCATTTCATTGCTGGAAATCTCCAGCACCTGCTGCAGCTCTTCGCGCCGCTCAAGCATGCGCGCGTGCTCGATGACCGCAGGGGCCATGTTCTGCGCCGGATCGAGATGATGCTGTTGCAGGCAGCGCAGCCAGGAACGCGCCACCGACGAGTCAGCAGCCGGACCGGCGAGTTGGCCGCGCCCTTGGGCCACGGTCAGCACCTGCTGGGCGTGGCGGTTTGCTCGGTTGTGCATTGTTATTGTTCTCCGCGGTGGAGGTGCACGTGATGGTCGAGCATCTACCAGCCGCCCGGCCATTGCAACACGCGCTGACCGGCGAGTCACCCGCTGTATCGCCCGCGATACAAAGTGTCACGCGGCACTGTCTCAAGGTTGTAACAAAGGCGCGGCGTTGATGCTTGGCTACTATTTGAATAAGGCTCTGGCGCGGGCATTACGCGCTATTGGCCCAACCCTTGCTATGGCTCTGTGTAAGCGCTCCGGCGCGCTCTTCGCTGCATCACCAGAACAAGCATAATAATCAGGAGATATTCAGCATGCGTTACGCCCATCCAGGTACCGAAGGTGCACTCGTTTCATTCAAGAGCCGTTACGGCAACTACATCGGCGGTGAGTTCGTCGAACCCGTCAAAGGTCAATACTTCACCAATACTTCACCGGTTAATGGCCTGCCGATTGCTGACTTCCCCCGCTCCACTGCCGAAGACATCGACAAAGCACTGGATGCCGCCCACGCAGCCGCCGACGCATGGGGCAAAACCTCGGCACAAGATCGTTCGCGGGTGCTGCTCACTATCGCCGACCGCATCGAGCAAAACTTGGAAATGCTGGCGATTACTGAAACCTGGGACAACGGCAAAGCCGTCCGCGAAACCCTGAATGCCGACATTCCGCTGGCCGCTGACCACTTCCGCTACTTTGCTGGCTGCATCCGCGCTCAGGAAGGCAGCAGTGCTGAAATCGACGAACACACCGCCGCCTATCACTTCCATGAACCTTTGGGCGTTGTGGGGCAGATCATCCCGTGGAACTTCCCGCTGCTGATGGCCGCCTGGAAGCTGGCCCCAGCCTTGGCCGCGGGTAACTGCGTGGTACTCAAGCCGGCCGAGCAAACGCCGCTGGGCATTAGCGTGTTGATGGAGTTGATCGGCGACCTGCTGCCGCCAGGCGTGCTCAACGTGGTGCAGGGTTACGGCAAGGAAGCTGGCGAAGCCCTGGCCACCAGCAAGCGCATCGCCAAGATTGCCTTCACCGGCTCGACTCCAGTGGGCGCGCATATTCTTAAGTGCGCGGCCGAGAACATCATCCCGAGCACCGTGGAACTGGGCGGCAAATCTCCGAACATCTTTTTTGAAGACATCATGCAGGCCGAGCCGAGCTTTATCGAAAAGGCCGCCGAAGGTTTGGTATTGGCATTCTTCAACCAGGGCGAGGTGTGCACCTGCCCATCGCGGGCGCTGGTGCAAGAGTCGATCTACCCAGCCTTTATGCAGGAGGTGATGAAGAAGATCGCGCAGATCAAACGTGGCGACCCGCTCGACACCGAGACCATGGTCGGCGCGCAAGCCTCCGAGCAGCAATTCGATAAAATCCTTAGCTACTTGGAAATCGCCAAACATGAAGGCGCCGAACTGCTCACCGGCGGCGGCGTCGAGAAACTCAGCGGCACCCTGGGCGGTGGTTATTACATCCAGCCAACCCTGCTCAAGGGCCACAACAAGATGCGCGTGTTCCAAGAAGAGATCTTCGGTCCGGTGGTCAGCGTCACTACCTTCAAAGATGAAGCCGAAGCCCTGGCGATTGCCAACGACACTGAGTTCGGCCTCGGTGCCGGCCTGTGGACCCGCGATATTAACCGCGCCTACCGCATGGGCCGGGCGATTAAAGCCGGCCGCGTATGGACCAACTGCTACCACCTGTACCCCGCGCATGCTGCCTTTGGCGGTTACAAGAAATCGGGTGTTGGCCGCGAAAACCACAAGATGATGCTCGACTACTACCAGCAGACGAAAAACCTGCTGGTCAGCTACGACATCAACCCGCTGGGTTTCTTCTAAACCGCTGAATCAATGGCAGGGTTTACCCACCCTGCCCATAGCCTCGCGCGCAACTGCAGCCGGTGTCGTTAAACCACATCGGCCAGCCTGCCTGCGCCTCGGTCTAGACCAAAGGCGCAGTTGGCACAGCGGTTGCTGATCCATTGGTTCACATTCTCCCCTCAAATACCCATAAGCCCGGCTAGCCCTGCGCTGCAGCCCGCTTAAGGATAAGGAACTCCCATGGCAGCAGAAAAAAACAGTGCGGCAGCTCATCCGCAAGGCACTGAATTAGAGCAGGTGGATGCCGACTACTTTCAAAGTCGGCAACTCAAAAAGGGCGCGGCAGGCTGGGTATTGCTAGTCGGCTTGGGCGTTGCCTACGTGATTTCTGGCGATTATGCCGGCTGGAACTTTGGCCTAGCCCAAGGCGGCTGGGGCGGCATGTTTCTCGCTACCCTGCTGATGGCCTTGATGTACCTGTGCATGTGCTTTTCCCTGGCGGAATTGTCTTCAATGATCCCCACCGCAGGCGGCGGCTATGGCTTTGCCCGCAGTGCGTTTGGCCCCTTGGGTGGGTTTCTCACAGGTACGGCGATCCTCATCGAATACGCCATTGCCCCGGCCGCGATTGCGGTGTTTATCGGTGCCTATTGTGAGTCGCTGTTTGGCATAGGCGGCTGGGCGATTTACTTGGCCTTTTATGTGCTGTTTATTGGTATTCACATCTTCGGCGTCGGTGAAGCGTTGAAGCTGATGTTTATCATCACAGCCGTGGCAGCGATTGCCCTCGGCGTGTTTATTGTGGCCATGGTGCCGCACTTCTCCGTGGCTAATTTGCTCGACATCCCTGTCTCCGATGCCACGGGTGCCAGCAGCTTCCTGCCGTTCGGCTATGTCGGCGTATGGGCCGCGATTCCCTATGCAATCTGGTTTTTCCTCGCGGTCGAAGGTGTACCGCTGGCGGCCGAAGAAACTCGAAATCCGCAGCGCGACATGCCGCGCGGCCTGATCGGTGCCATGCTGGTGTTGCTGGTTTTTGCCCTGCTGATTCTGGTGGTGGGCCCAGGTGGCGCGGGTGCTAACGCGCTGATGGCGTCCGGCAACCCGCTGGTGGAAGCACTGACCATCGCCTATGGCGAATCAACGTGGATGAGCAGCTTCGTCAACCTGATCGGTCTGGCCGGTCTGATTGCCAGCTTCTTCTCGATCATTTACGCCTACTCTCGGCAGATTTTCGCCCTGTCGCGCGCCGGCTACCTGCCACGCTCGCTGTCGCTGACCAACAAGAATAAGGCGCCGGTATTGGCCTTGATCGTGCCCGGCTTAATTGGCTTTGGCCTGTCGCTGAGTGGCCAAGGTGACTTGTTGATTCTGGTGGCGGTGTTTGGCGCCACTATCTCCTACGTGCTGATGATGGCCGCGCACATTACCCTGCGCGTGCGTCGCCCAGAGATGAATCGCCCGTACCGCACTCCGGGCGGCATCGTCACCTCAGGCATCGCCTTGGTGCTGGCTTGCGTGGCGGTGGTCGCCGGCTTCTTGGTCGACCCACGGGTGGTAATTGGCGCAGCGGTTATCTATGCCGTGCTGATCGCCTACTTTGTCATCTACAGTCGCCATCACTTAGTGGCGGGCACGCCGGAAGAAGAATTCCTTGCCATCGGCAAGGCTGAGGCCACGCTCAAGTAATACTCGCGACCCCGGCGCCGTGCACACACGCGGCGCTGGCAAGCGTTGGGGAGACACGCAATGTCCAGTTTTCAACACACGGTAGGCGGTGAAACCTACCGTTTCGACAGCCTGGCTGAGGTTATGGCTAAGGCCAGCCCGGCACGCTCGGGCGATTTTCTCGCAGGCGTGGCGGCGAGCAATGCCGGTGAGCGGGTGGCGGCGCAGATGGCCTTGGCCGATGTTCCACTTAAGCATTTCCTCACTGAGGCGTTGATCCCTTATGAAGCTGACGAAGTCACTCGGCTGATTATCGACAGTCACGACGCGGTCGCTTTCGCTCCAGTCAGTCACCTGACCGTCGGCGGTTTCCGCGACTGGTTGCTCAGCGAGCATGCCGATGAGGCCAGTCTGCGCGCCCTCGCCCCGGGCTTAACGCCGGAAATGGCTGCCGCTGTATCGAAGATTATGCGTGCACAAGACTTGGTCCTGGTGGCGCAGAAAATCAACGTGGTGACCCGCTTTCGTAACACCGTCGGCCTGCGTGGGCGCATGTCCACCCGCCTGCAGCCGAACCACCCGACCGATGAGCCCGCCGGCATCGCCGCGAGCATTCTTGACGGCCTGCTGTACGGCAACGGTGACGCCATGATCGGCATCAACCCGGCCACCGACAGCACCTCCAGCATTTGCGAGATGCTGAAGATGCTCGACGGCCTCATCCAGCGCTATGAAATCCCTACCCAAGCCTGCGTGTTGACCCACGTCACCACTTCGATCGAGGCGATCAATCGAGGCGTACCGCTGGACTTGGTGTTCCAGTCGATTGCCGGCACCGAGGCCGCCAACGCCAGTTTCGGCGTCAGTTTAAAGATTTTGCAGGAAGGCTATGACGCCGGCCTGAGCCTCAAGCGCGGCACGCTGGGTAACAACCTGATGTATTTCGAAACCGGCCAAGGCAGCGCTTTATCTGCCGGCGCGCACCATGGCCTTGACCAGCAAACCTGCGAAACCCGCGCCTATGCCGTGGCTCGACATTTCAAACCGTTTCTAGTGAATACCGTGGTCGGCTTTATTGGCCCAGAGTACCTGTACAACGGTAAGCAGATCATCCGTGCGGGCTTGGAAGATCACTTCTGCGGCAAGTTGCTGGGCCTGCCGATGGGGTGTGACATCTGTTACACCAACCATGCCGAAGCTGACCAAGACGACATGGACGTGCTGCTGACCCTGCTCGGCGTGGCGGGTATCAACTTCATCATGGGCATCCCAGGCTCCGATGATGTGATGCTCAACTACCAGACCACCTCCTTCCATGACGCGCTCTACGCACGGCAGATTTTGGGGCTAAAACCTGCACCTGAATTCGAGGATTGGCTGCAACGCATGGGTATTTTGACCCAGGCCGATGGCAAACCACGCATGGGCAACAGCCTGCCGCCGGTCTTCCGCCAAGCGCTGGCGCAGCTGAGTTAAGGCCGATGGCATAGACACAGGGCGACTCTGTGCGGACGACTGCACGGACACTTCACGCGCTGATAAGAACCCTCAAGGACACCTTCACCATGGCACATGACACTCCGACTCACGGTGCAACGGAAAACCCTTGGCAGCAACTTCGCAACCTAACGCCTGCGCGTATTGCCCTTGGTCGCGCCGGTACGAGCATGCCAACTCGCGCCCAACTGGATTTCCAGTTTGCCCATGCCCAAGCCCGAGATGCCGTGCACCTAGCGTTTGACCACGAGGCCCTGACTGCTGGCCTTACGCACCAGCAGCACGCAAGCCTGTTGCTGCAGAGCGCCGCCAAAGACCGCGACACTTATTTACAACGCCCAGACCTGGGCCGCCGTCTGAGCGAAGAGTCCGCCGCACAACTGCGCGAACATCGCGCGGCCAACCCGGCGGGCTATGACTTAGCCGTGGTGGTGGCTGACGGCCTGTCAGCCCTGGCCGTGCATCGCAATGCCCTGCCCATGCTGGAGCGCATCGTCGAACATGCCACAGCCGAAGGCTGGAGCCTGTCGCCGGTGGCGCTGGTGACTCAGGGCCGCGTTGCCGTGGCCGATGAAGTGGCAGAACTGCTGGGCGCGCGCATGGTGGTCATCCTTATCGGTGAACGTCCGGGCCTGAGCTCACCGGACAGCCTAGGCCTGTACTTCACCTACGCACCCAAAGTCGGCCTGACCGACGCCTATCGCAACTGCATCTCCAACGTGCGCCTGGAGGGCCTCAGTTACGCCATGGCCAGCCATCGCTTGCTGTACCTGATGCGTGAGGCATGCAGGCGTCAGCTGTCCGGAGTCAATCTCAAGGATGAGGCCGAGGTGCCGCTGCTGGCTGGCGACGCGCAGAACACCAACTTTTTACTGCGCTAGCCGCGCGCCACGCGGTCTTGCAGTCAAACAACTGTTTGGATTGCACTTTCCAAAGGGTTTAGGCAGCATCGGGATCGTTTGCAGGTGGCGTTAACGCGCTACCGACGCCATCCCTATGACTGAAGTAGAGGCTCACCATGCGCATTGTCCAAGCGACCCTAGAGCATCTGGATCAACTGAATCCGGTATTCGTTACCTACCGTGAGCACTTTGGCCAGCTGTCCTACCCTGATTCATCGCGCACGTTTCTGGAAAAGCGTATCAGCCGCAAAGAGTCGCTGATTTATCTGGCTATGGCTGACGACGAAGACAAAATCCTCGGCTTTTGCCAGCTTTACCCGAGCTTCTCCTCGTTGTCGCTTAAGCGCGTGTGGATTCTTAACGACATTTACGTTTGCCAAGACGCGCGCCGCCAGTTAGTGGCCGACCGCCTGATTCAGACAGCCAAAAAAATGGCCAAAGACACCAATGCCGTGCGTCTGCGCGTAGCGTCAAGCGTTGGCAACGACGTTGCGCATAAGCTTTATGAGTCAATCGGTTTCAAGGAAGACACCGAGTTCACAAGCTTTGTCCTGCCGATCACCGAAGATTTCACCGCGCCATAAATCCTTCGCGCCAGCTGCCTGCCGCTGAAAACCTTTAGCCGGCAGGCACGCTTACGCCGGCTGGCCTTAATGGCGCAGCGAATACGCTCAACAGTGCATCCAGCACAAGCAATTGCGCGGTGCCCTGATCAGCCTAAAGGCTCAGCCACAAGGCAAGCGCCAGCAGTAACAACGCCAGGCCGAACAACCCTAAATACGCATATCTGCGGCGTTTTTGTCTGCCTGCAGCGCGTACGGGCGGTTGCATAAGCGGCTTGCGCAGCGCCTGCTGAAACTCCGACAGCGCCTCAAAACGTGCCACTGCCTTGGGGGCCAAGGCGCGCGCCAGCACACCGTCCCAGCCCAGCGGCACAGCAACGCCAAATTGCGCCAGCGGCACATAAATACTGCGCGCATCGGCATCGGGGCGGGCCACGTCAGGCCAGCGCCCACTGCACAGCCAGTAAGCCAGCGCCGCCAGGGCGAACTGATCTGCCCGACCATCCAGCGCCTGCCCCGCACGCGCTTCGGGCGCCAGCGGTATGGCCTCAGGCGGCAGGCTCTGCTGCGGTACGCCAGGCACTAGCGCGGCCTGTTCGGGTAACAGCAGCACATGGCCATCGTCATCCAGCAAGATCGCGCGGGGATCCAGCCACAACCCCTGCATACCGCGTCGCTGCAGACCACGCACTGCCGCAATCAGCTGCTCGATTAAAGCCAATACCTGGACGCCCCGCATAGGCCCATGCTTAGTGAGCCTGTCGCTCAGACTGCGCATGCTTGCACTCCCCGGCTGCAGCAGCCAAAAGGCATGCTGGCGAGGCTGGTGAGAGGACACCACGTGCGGCAAACCCGTCGCCAGACTGCTTCGCAACGCCCACTCGCGCTGGCGGAAAACTTCATCTACCGGCTGCTCGGCCAGCCACAACAGAGCTTCCCGGCCCCGCGGATCGGTGGCACGAAACAGCCGCCCAACTGGCCCGAAAGGGCAGGCGACAAGCAGCGTCCAGCCATCCAATTGCAGCCCTGGCTGGGCATTACGCACCACCGGCCAAGGCATGCGTGGCGACAGTACCGGCGCGCGGCTGACCTCTCCAGCCTGCAACAATGCGGCCGCTCCAGGTGCTTGCAGCAGTGGCCCCAGCAATGCCGGCAGGTCAGCAGCCCCCGTGACTGCGCTGGCCGCACGCACGCCCTGCAGGTCGGCCAGCTCCAGCAAAGGCTGCGGCGCCAACAACAATAAATCGCCGGGATTTAACGTCAGGCGGTACTGCACCAGCGCCAATTCGGCCTGTATACCCAGCAGCAAGCCCTCCCGCCCCACCCAACTGTGCACCTCGCCCCGCTGGTAACGCCGCAAACCAATGGCCCCAGCCTGGAGAAACTGCGCCTCATCGCCCTGTACCAACAACAGCCCAGCGTTCAGTTCCAGCACATGGCGCCCGCTCTGGCGCTGGCGAAACTGCTGGAGGTTGAAGGCGGCCAAGACCTGACGCACTGCCTGCGTTTCACTCCACTCGGCAGGCGTGCAGCAGCAATCAGCCAGGAGGCCATCAAGGAAGGCATCCAAGTCACGCACCCTATCAGTGCAGTCTCGCCCCCAGAGCAACGCAATCAAGAGCGCCGGGGGACGACCGTCACGCACTGGCAGCCAGGTTGCACGTGTTCGCGCAGCCTGGCTGGGCAGGTCTAACCCCTGACCGCAGAGCATGTTGACGGCAGGATGATGCAGACGCTCGATCGACATTGGCAGCCCTCCCAGGTCGTACACAGCCACTTCACTGCAGCCTTTATGCCGACTTGCCCGGCACCCACCCCCAGCTTATGGTGAGCGCCCCCATTAATTGAGCTGAGCCCATGTGGTCGCTACGAGCCTGGCGTCGCCAGCGCATCATTGCCCGTCACCCTGTCAGCCCCGAGCAGTGGCAAGCCGTCTTGCAGCAACTGCCGATCCTTGACGGCTTGGATGCCGCCGAACAGCAACGCCTGCGCGAACGGGCCGTGCTGTTTCTGCAGCATAAACACCTCAGCGCCATGCCTGGTGTGGCACTCGACGGCCATGACCGGCTGATACTGGCGGTACAGGCCGAACTGCCGCTGCTGCACTTAGCCGACCTCAACTGGTACCAAAATTTTCATGAAATCGTGCTTTACCCGGATGACTTCGTCAGCCCGCAGCGCCACCGCGACGCCAGCGGCGTGGTGCATGAATGGGACGCTGCACACAGTGGCGAGGCGTGGCAGCACGGCGCAGTGATTCTCGCGTGGCCTGGCGTCTTGGCCAGCGGCCAATGGCATGCCTACAACCTGGTGATCCATGAACTGGCGCATACGCTGGACATGCTCAACGGCGACGCCAACGGCCTGCCGCCCTTGCACAGCACTATGCATGTTGAGCAATGGGCGAAGGCCATGCAAAGCGCCTTCGATCAACTCAACGCCGAACTGGATGCCAACCCCAACGCTGACACAGCCATTGATCCTTATGCTGCGGAAAACTCGGCGGAGTTTTTCGCCGTCACCAGCGAATACTTTTTCAGCGCGCCCGATCTACTGGTAAAAGCCTTCCCCGTCGTTTATGCGCAGTTGGCGCTGTTCTATCGCCAAGACCCTCTGGCTCGGCTGCAGCAATTGCACGCCAACAACCCGAATTACCAAAGCAGGCGAACACGCCCTGCGTGCGCGACCAATGGCTAGCCATCCCGGCATAGCAACGCTCGGGGAATATGCCTATAATCGCGCCACTTTTTTGGCCCAGCACCGGGAGTCACTCATGAGCTACAGCAAGGTTCCAGCGGGTAAAGACCTGCCAAACGACATCTATGTTGTTGTCGAAATCCCGGCCAATCACGCGCCGATCAAATACGAAATCGACAAAGACACCGACTGCCTGTTCGTCGACCGCTTTATGGCGACCCCGATGTTCTACCCGGCCAACTACGGCTACATCCCCAACACGTTGGCCGACGATGGCGATGCCCTCGACGTGCTGGTCGTCACGCCCTATCCAGTAGCCCCCGGCTCAGTGGTACGCGCACGCCCAATCGGCGTGCTGCACATGACTGACGAAGCCGGTGGCGACGCCAAACTGATCGCCGTACCGCACGATAAGCTCAGCCAGCTATACGTGGACGTTAAGGAATACACCGACTTACCCGCTCTGCTGCTTGAGCAGATCAAGCACTTTTTCGAGAACTACAAAGATCTCGAAAAAGGCAAATGGGTCAAGGTTGAAGGCTGGGGCGATGCAGACGCTGCCCGCGCCGAAATCATCAAGGCGGCCGCGGCTTACCAAAAATAAGCTGAGACCACCCCCTAAAAACCGGCCACAAGCCGGTTTTTTTATGCCTGAAAGTCGAAGTGCTCATCTTTTATACTCGGTGCTGCGCGCCCATTTCATCTTGCCCGCAGACGCACTTGGCAGCCAGCCCCATCGCCACACCGATAAAACCAAGCCATTGGCAGCGGCCTTGGCTATAGTGGGTAAAACCTCGCAGGAGTTTCTTTACATGAGCGCAGCAGCTAACGAGCGTCGGCGTTTTCACCGTATCGCTTTCGACGCCCCCACTGAGATTACGCAGGGGGATCGTCACTGGGCGGTTGAACTGCATGATGTGTCGCTCAAGGGCTTGCTGATCAAGCGTCCTGACGGCTGGAACGGCGACCCTGATCAAGCGTTTAACGCCAACATCCAACTGGCTGATGACACCCGGGTGCAGATGGAAGTGGTGCTGACGCGTACTCAGGCTGACTTACTCGGTTTCGTTTGTCGGCATATCGACCTCGACTCGATCAGCCATTTACGCCGCCTGGTAGAACTTAACCTCGGCGATGAAAGCTTGCTCGAGCGCGAACTCGCCGCCCTCGGTGAAGACGAGTAAATAAAAAGGAGGCTAAGCCTCCTTTTTACTGCACAGCGCTAATCCCAAACCGACCGATTACTCAAACAACGCGTCCAGCGCTTGTTCCAGCCGCGTGACAGCAATCACTTGCAAACCGGGCGGCGGATCCTTTGGCGCATTGCCCTTGGGCACGATGGCGCGCTTGAAGCCGTGTTTCGCCGCCTCCTTCAAACGCTCCTGCCCGCTCGGCACCGGGCGAATTTCGCCAGACAAACCAACCTCGCCGAACACCAACAGATCATGCGGCAACGGCTTGTTTCGCAAGCTGGAGATCACCGCCGCCATGAGCGCCAAGTCAGAGGCGGTTTCCAGCACCTTGACCCCGCCGACCACGTTGAGAAAAACATCCTGATCGTGGGTGGGGATGCCGCCGTGCCGGTGCAGCACCGCCAGCAGCATGGCCAGTCGATTCTGATCTAAACCCAAGGTCACCCGCCGTGGGTTGGCCATGTGGCTGGTATCGACCAACGCCTGCACCTCAACCAGCATCGGCCGGGTTCCTTCCCAAGTGGCCATCACCACGCTGCCGGGCACTTCTTCTTGGGCGCGGGTGAGGAAGATCGCCGAGGGGTTGGTGACTTCTTTCAGGCCCCGGTCGGTCATGCCGAATACGCCCAGTTCATTGATCGCGCCAAAGCGGTTCTTCACTGCACGCAGCAATCGCAGGCGACCGTCAGACTCACCCTCGAAATACAACACGGTGTCGACCATGTGTTCGAGCACGCGTGGGCCAGCCAGCGCACCTTCCTTGGTCACGTGACCAACCAGAAAAATCGCCGTGCCGCTTTGTTTAGCGAAGCGCACCAGCAATGCCGCACTCTCGCGCACCTGGGCGACGCCACCAGGAGCCGATTGCAGTTGCTCGGTGAAGATGGTTTGGATTGAGTCGATCACCATCACCTTGGGCTTTTCTATGCGCGCGGTGGCGATGATGCTTTCGATGCAAGTTTCGGTCATGACCTTGAGTTTGTCTTCTGGCAAACCCAAGCGGCGAGCACGCATGGCCACCTGCTGTTGGGATTCTTCGCCCGTCACGTATAGCGCAGGGAAGCGCGTGGCGATGTTGCACAAGGTTTGCAGCAGGATGGTTGATTTGCCGATACCAGGGTCACCGCCGATCAGTACCACCGAGCCGTCCACCAGACCGCCGCCGAGCACCCGGTCTAACTCTCCGGATGCCGTGGAGAAACGCGGCATTTCTTCGACACTGACCTCGGCCAAGGTCTTGATTTGGACCCTCTCGCCCGCCCAACCGGCTCGCCCATTGGGCATTACCGCATTGGCTTCGAGCAGGGTCTCAACCAAGGTATTCCACACACCGCACTCGCCGCACTGGCCGGCCCATTTGGGAAAGGTCGCGCCACACTCGGTGCAGCCATACATACGCTTGGCCTTGGCCATGCCGGACTCCTCAATAAGCTGAGCCCGGATCATACGAAATAGCTGGATATATTTACAGCATTACGGAATCTGGATTTACCGCCTTTGCCGCACCTGCTGCGTTATACGGCCACCTGCTTGAGGCGCTGGGCCAGCTCATCTTTAAGGCTAACGCGCTCTTGCTTAAGCAATAGCAAGGCGTCGTCTGCCAGCACCTCGTTGCCTGCTTCGATCCGGCAAATGCGCTTATCCAAATCCTCATAGTCATCCGCTTGGCGAGCAAAATGGGCGTCGCCTGTACGCAGCTGGTGCAATGCGTCGCGCAGTTCGGGGAAGTCTTTAATCAGGGGATGATGTTCAACATGCATAGTGGCGCTCCTTAGGGGGTAGTTACTGGATACAGCCTACCTCCCGATCCAGCGTCAGCAGTTGACCCGGATCAAGCCATTCGCCTCATAGCGCTTTGCGTAAAAAATCGCCGAGCTCATCTTTAAGGCTGACGCGCTGCATCTTCAAACCGAGCAGCACAATCTCATCAATGGCCACCCGACCGCTCTCAACTTCATAGATGCGTTTGTCGAGCGCATCGTACTCCTCGACTAAACGGCTAAAGTGGCCATCCCGGCTTAACAACCCCTGCAACTGTGCTGTGTACTCGGGGAATTCGCGGTGCAACGGGTGATGTTCCAAGGGCATAACGGCATCCTCTTAACGGCTTCAACTGAGCCTAGCCCAGTCGCTTGGACTCTGCCGGAAGGTCTTCAGGCCCCATCGACCGGCGGGGTCTGCTATCGTTGCCTGTCACCACGAATCGCTAAGAGGATAGGTAATGAGTACTGCATCAGGATGTTCGGCTTGCCGTGACGGCCATGGTTTAGGCTTCCCGATTAGCATGGCTTTCCAGCCCATCGTCAACCTGAGTACGGGAACGATATTCGCCCATGAAGCGCTGGTTCGTGGCCCTGCCGGTGAGTCCGCCGGCAGCCTGCTAGGCCAGCTCAACCGGGATAACCTCTACCCCTTTGATCAAGCCTGCCGGATTACCGCATTGGAATGGGCCGCCAAGCTGCAAGTGCCGGCGATGGTCTCGATCAACTTTATGCCTAACGCGGTTTATAAGCCGGAGACCTGCATCCGCGCCACGCTGGAGGCGGCTGAGCGGTTTAACTTCCCGCTGGAGCGGATTATTTTCGAGGTTACCGAGCAAGAGCAGGTGCTGGATATTGACCACCTGACGAATATCCTGCGCGCCTATCGCAAGCAGGGTTTTATGACGGCCATCGATGATTTCGGCGCAGGCTATGCAGGCCTGAACCTGCTGGCTGACTTCCAGCCTGACTTGATCAAGCTGGACATGCAGCTGATCCGCGACATCGATACAGACAGCGTGCGCCAGGTGCTGGTCGACGCCACCTTAATGATGTGCCGCAAGTTGAATATTCGGGTGATTGCCGAGGGCATCGAAACCCTTGGCGAGCTGCACGCGTTGCGCGACATGGGCGTGGAACTGTTCCAAGGCTACCTGCTGGCTAAACCCGGTTTTGAGTCGCTGCCCGAAGTGAACTGGCCAGGCTGACCCCTGACTGGCAGGCCTTTGTTTGCTTGATTACACTCAGCGCAACCTCACCCATCCGGAAGCGCCCCATGAGCATAATCAGTGAATTCAAAACCTTCGCCGTCAAAGGCAATGTGGTCGACATGGCCGTTGGCATCATCATCGGCGCCGCCTTTGGCAAGATCGTTTCATCCTTTGTCGGCGATGTAGTGATGCCGCCATTGGGCGTATTGATTGGCGGCGTGGACTTCTCCGACCTGGCCGTGGTGCTCAAAGCGGCTGAAGGTGATGTCGCGGCCGTTACCTTGGGCTATGGCAAATTTATCCAGACCGTCTTGGATTTTCTGATCGTCGCGTTCGCCATCTTTATGGGCATAAAGGTGCTGAACAAACTCAAGCGCGAAGAAGAAGTTGCACCCACAGCGCCTCCTGGGCCAACCGCAGATCAGGCACTGCTCAGCGAAATCCGTGACTTGCTTAAAGCGCAGCAGGGCAAAACCTAACCACGCCCGCTGAGGCGGCTGGGGGCATGATCGTCCCCAGCCGTGTACACGATTTGTTGCAGCTTATTGTGTTAACCCATGCGGGCAGAGCGGTAACGGGTGGGCTGTTCATGTAATCTGTTTGCCCATTAGTCACGCATACCCCTCAATGACACTCCTACTGGCTTTTGCTGTTCTCTCCATTCTGGTTTCGTTTATCTGCTCGATTCTCGAAGCAGCGCTGCTGTCGCTAACGCCCAGCTATATCGCCCAGCAAAGGGCTGATAAGCCCAAGCTGTATGAGCGGCTAAAAGCGCTGAAGGATCAAATTGATAAACCCCTTGCCGCCATCCTCACGCTGAACACCGTGGCCCACACCGTGGGTGCAACTGGCGTTGGCGCGCAGGTGACGGTGGTTTTTGGCGATGGCTACCTGGGTATCGCGTCGGCGGTAATGACCTTGCTGATTCTGGTGCTCTCGGAAATCGTGCCAAAAACGCTGGGGGCGCGTTACTGGCGGACACTGGCGCCGTTTCTACCCGGCTTATTGGGCGCCATGATCCTGATGCTCAAACCTTTTATCCTGCTGTCTGACTCGCTTATGCGCCTGATGGGCGGCAAAGAGCCCGAGCACGACATTCGCCAGGAAATCAAAGCGCTGACGTTATTGGGCCGCGAATCGGGCCAGTTAGATGACGACGAGCAGCGCGTGATTGGCAACATCCTAGACCTGCATGACATCAAGCTGCGCGACATTATGACCCCGCGTATCGTTTGCGAGGCCGCAGCGCCCGGCGAGACAATCAGCGCGTTCAAGCTGCGCGTCAAAGAAAGCCAATTCTCACGCTACCCGGTCATCAATGAGGAAGAATCGCCGCTGGGTGTGGTGTTTCGCTATGACGCACTGTCCGCCGAGGATGATCAGCTACCCGTATCCAGCATTCTCAAACCGCTGAAAGTGGTGCTGGAAACCATGAACGTAGAAAACCTAATGGCCCTGCTGATGCAAGAGCGTCAGCACATGTGCCTGGTTTATGACGAATTCGGCAGCTGGCGCGGCCTGGTGACCCTGGAAGACATCATGGAGACCATCATCGGCAAAGCCATCCTTGATGAAACCGATGACATCCCCAACATGCGCCGCTTCGCCAAGCGCCGCTGGGAACATCGAATCAAAGCCATTCGCGAAGAGTGATAGCACGTGCCTGTTTTACGCCAACACGTGAAGCAGGCACCTCGCATCAACCATGCTCAACCGTCAGCGGCCCTCACTGACGACGCCTGTACTTGTTCTGCAGCGCACTTAGACGCTACCCGCAAACACGCCCCTCCGCCATCAGGCTACACAGCCCCTTTGATTGACTGACTACGCGGTGGCTAGCGTGCTGCACATTTATGCCTGCCATTCAATAAATGGGTTCTGTTTCAGCGCGGTTTTTAACTAGACTGCAAAGGGCTGTTATCCGCTTTGAGCACAACACCTACTGGCAGCCCACAACCGATAATTATGCAGTGAGTAAATGGCGACGACTCAACGCTTGAGACGGTGCTGGCTGGATTCCTCCCATTAGTTAAGGCCGATTCATGACCGATATTGCCGATGATGATCTCTTTAACTTCGACGCCGAAACCGGCCACGCGCCGAAGGAGAATGCCGAACACGCTTGGCATGTGTTGATCGTCGATGATGATCAGGATGTTCACCAGTCCACCTGTTTTGCGCTTGCCAACACGCAAATCCTCGGGCGCCCGCTGAGGTTTCTGCATGCCTATTCAGCCAGCCAAGCTGTCGAGTTGCTCAATGAGGACACACAGGTTGCGGTGATTCTGTTAGACGTGGTGATGGAGTCCGAGCATGCCGGCCTGCACTTGGTTAAACGTATCCGCGAAGAAATGGCTAACAGCGAAACGCGCATCATCCTGCGCACTGGGCAACCGGGTTATGCCCCGGAGCTTGAAGCCATTCGTGATTACGACATCAACGACTACAAAACCAAATCCGAACTGACCCGTAATCGCCTCTACACCTCGCTGACTACCGCTATTCGCTCTTACGACCAAATTCACACCATCAACGCCAGCCGCCTTGGCCTTGGCATGGTAATCCGCGCGAGCAGCCAACTCCTGGCTCGTCAAGGCGTCAGTGAATTTGCTGCAGGCATCATCACGCAAATTTGCGGCCTGCTCGGCCTGCCACCCGAAGGGCTGGTGTGTGCCTATGACCATGAGTTCTCCCCCGCCAGCGCGTTAATCGTGGCCGCGGCCGGCAACCTGACGGCCTGCATCGATAAGCAACTGGCCGAGTTGCCCGATCGCCATGTAGCGGATGCGCTCAAACAAGCGTTAAGCGAGCGACGCAATATTTACGCAGAGACCAGCACCACGCTGTTCTTCCAAGGCCAGGGGCACAACCACATGGCCGCCTACTTGCAAACGCAGCGGTCATTAGGCGAGCTCGACAAACAACTGCTTGAGGTGTTTTGCAGCAATATCGTTATTACCTTGGATAACGTCCTGCTGCTCAGCCAGCTCAAGGACCACGCCTATAACGACCAGCTGCTGCATATCCCTAATCGCCTAGCGCTTATTCACGCCCTCGACCGCGCACTGGCCGGCAGCGCTGCCAGCGAGCTCACCCTGGCCCTAATTGATATCGACGGCTTTTCAGAATTCAACGACACCCTGGGGCACACGCTTGGCGATGCCATGCTGCAAGCCGTAAGCACGCGCTTGCAGGCCTCGATATCGGATAGCAGCCTGCTCGCACGGGTCGATGGCGACGTTTTTGGCATTCTTGCCGAGCACAGCACCCTCAGCCAAGAACACCTACAAACAGTGCTGCAAGAGCCGCTGCAGTTTGCTGAGCTGAGCCAGCGCATCACCGCGACCATCGGCCTCGCACGTTTGGACCAGGTAGACGGTAAAGGCAGTGATGCGCTGAAGGCTGCCAGCATCGCCCTCAAGCATGGCAAGCAACAACAACGCGGCAGCATCAATCACTTCAGCCGCAAGATGGAGTTTGAAACCCGCGCCCGCGTGCAACTGCTGCAGGACCTGCGTCTGGCGTTTGAACGCGAGCGCCTGTTCGTCGTCTATCAGCCTCAGTACAACCTGCAAAACAACCAGCTTGTAGGCGTGGAAGCCCTGCTGCGCTGGCGCACCGAAGATAACCGTTTCGTTTCCCCTGCCGAGTTCATTCCACTTGCCGAAAGCTCGGGGCTTATCGTGGCCTTGGGCGAATGGGTCTTGCGCGTCGCTTGCCATGACCTCGGCATCATCAACCAGCACAGCGAACATCCGCTGCGCATGGCCATCAATGTGTCTGTCGCACAACTGCGCCATCCCGGCTTTATCAACATGCTCAGCAGCGCCCTGGCTGAAAGCAGCGTGCAGCCGCAACTGATCGAACTTGAGATCACCGAGTCCATGGCCATGCTCGAAGCCGATCTGATGACCGTGCTCATCGAGCAAATCAAGGCACGGGGTTTGACACTGGCGGTGGATGACTTCGGTACCGGGTTCTCCTCCCTCAGCTACCTAGAGCGCCTCAACGTAGACCGTCTGAAAATCGACCTCAGCTTTATTCGCCAGCTGGAACAGAGTGAAGGCGGCAGGCGTATCGTCGAAACCATTATCCAACTGGGTCAGAGCCTTGATCTTGAAGTGATTGCCGAGGGCATTGAGCAACAAAGCCAGGCCGCACTGCTCAAGCAAATGGGCTGCCACGAGGGCCAGGGCTACCTGTTTGCCAAGCCCATGCCGATGAACGAACTGCTTGCCTTTATCGCCCCCCAGAGTGAATAAGCCATGCCTCGCCTTAAATTGTCGCGCATTGCCCTGATCGCGCTCACGTTACTCAGCGGTGCCTGCAGCGACCCAGAGCCGATCCGCTTGGGCTTTATCGGCGGCCTGTCCGGGGCCAATGCCGACCTAGGCCTTGCCGCTCGTAATGGCGCGCAGTTGGCCGTTGAGCAACACAACGCGGCAGCCATTAACCACGGCCGCAGCGTGCAACTGATCATTCGCGACGATGAGCTGAACCCAGAGCAGGGCAAAAAAGCCTTGGCTGAGCTGCTGGAGCAGCGCGTAGACGCCGTCATCGGGCCGATGACCAGCACCGTTGCCATGGCGCTTGCGCCAATGGCCACCGAGGCTGGCGTGCTGTTAATGGGCGGGCCGGTGAGCACCGACCTGCTCAATGGCCGCGATGACCAGTTCTTCCGCACCATTGGCAGCAATGACGAACACGCCCGCGTGATGGCTACCTTCTTGAACCAACGGCACAGCATCAAGCGCGTCAGCCTGATCGTCGATCATCGCAACAAAGCCTATACCGATACGTGGGCAGGCCACTTCAGCACACGCCTCAACGCGCTCGGTGGGCGCATTGTGCACACCACTGTGTTCGAGTCGTCTACTGCACTCGACTACACCCAACTGGCCCGTCAGGCACTGACTGAAAAGCCCCAAGCCGTGCTGCTTATCACCAGCGCACTAGACGCCGCCCTGCTGATTAATCAGCTGCGCCAACAGCACGAGTCGCTAATTATTGCCACCGCTGAATGGGCCGGCAGCGGCAAGTTGGTTGAACTAGGCGGCAATGCAGTCGAAGACGTGATCGTGGCGCAGTACATCAACATGCAAGACACCTCCGCTGCATTTACAGCATTCAAACAAGCCTTTAGCACTCGCTATGGCGAGGCACTGAGCTTTCCCGCATTGACCGCCTACAACTCCACCCGCGTCGTGCTGCAGGGTTTGACTGAACAGGGTGACGACGAAACGCTCAAGCAAACGCTGCTGCGCCTGCGCCGTTTTGACGGCTTGCAGGGCCCCATCGAGCTAGACGAATTCGGTGACACTCACAGCCCGACTTTCATCACCCGCATCCACAAAGGCCAGTATCTGCGTGAGAATTAAACACTCACTTACCGGGCTGCTTATTGCTGCGCTGCTGACGGCCTGCGGCGAGCCGGACGCTACGCTGCAACCCGTGCGCCTTGGGGTTATCGTCGACAGTTCGGGGGCCAGTGCCAGTCTGGGCATTTCCGGGCGCAATGGCATTCAGCTGGCTATTGAACAGCGCAATGAACGCGGCGGTATTCAGGGCCGCCCCATTGAAATGCTGCTGCAAGACGACGGTTTTGATCCGCAACGGGCCAAACAAGCCGCCAAACGGCTGATTGACCTTAAGGTCGATGCAGTTCTGGGGCCGATGACCAGCGTGATTGCCGAAGCATTAGCGCAGCCGTTTACCGACGCCAACATTTTACTGATGGGCATTACGCCGCTTTCGCCCTTGCTGGCCGGCAAGGACGATATGTTCTTTCGCACCCTTGGCCACCACAACCCGGATGCCCGTGACATTGCCGAACACCTGCACAACCGCCTCGGCATTACCCAGGCAAGCCTGGTGGTTGAGCAAAGTAATGCCACTTTCACAACGCCTTGGGTGGCGGACTTCACGACGCACTTCACCACGTTGGGCGGGCAGATTACCGAGCCGGTTGCCTTCCAGCGCATCCCAGAGGCGCAGTATGCCGAACTAGCCAGCGCCGCTCTGAAACCCGGCACCCAGGCCGTCGTGATGGTCAGCAGCGCCCTCGACACCGCCATGCTCGCCTCGCACCTGCGCCAAAAACAACCTGACGTGGTGCTGGCGACGCCCTCTTGGGCGGCGGCTGATGCCCTGCTGGAAATGGGCGGTCAATCGGTTGAGGGGCTGATCACTTCACAGGTCTTTGATCTCAATGATGCAAGCCCGCTATTCAAATCGTTCCGCAGCCAATACCAAGCCCGTTTTGGTCAGGACGTTGATACCGCCGCGGTCACCGGTTACAACGCCACTCAGGTCCTGCTGCACGCCATCGCTGCTCGCCAGCCCGACGAACATCTTAAGCAAACGCTGTTGCGCATCCGCCGCTTCGAGGGCCTGCAGCAACCGATCGTCTTCGACGCTTTCGGTGACAACAACAACCATAATTACCTGAGAGTGGTGAAACATGGCCGCTTTATCGACCCTGAGTAACCTGCTCAGGGCGCGCCCCCTTCTCCTAACCCTGGCGAGCCGCTTTATCATCGTCGCCGCACTGCCGATCCTCGCCATCGCACTGTTGTTTCGACTGTATTACGAGCCCCTGCTACTTGAGGATGTCGACACCCGCCAGGGCTTTGCCGCCGATAATATTGCCCGCCAACTGGAGCGCCACTTTGCCATTGCCGACCGCGAACTGAGTTCTCTAGCCCGCCTGTTCGACAGCTCCGCGGACCTCAGCGACGCGCAGATACAGACCCTGCTCGACGCCTACGCGGACACGTCGGACTTCTACGAAGCCATCTACCTGAGCGACGCGCAAGGGCGTATCCGTGCCGTCGGCATGCCGGCAACCAAGCGCAGCCTGAGGCAAAACCTTTACGGCTTAGATATCTCTGCGCGGGATTTTGTGCGCAACGCTCAGGCCGAACAAACGGGCGCTTGGTCCAACAGTTTTCTATCAACCGTCAGCTCGCGCTTGGCCGTCGCCTTGGCTAAACCGCTTGGCCAACGCACCCTGATCGGCGAGGTGGCGATCAGTCCACTGCCCGAACTTGCCAGGCAGTTAAGCCAGGATGGTGCGCTGCAGGTTTTGATTGTTGATCGTCAGCGCCAACTGATCGCCAGTTCGCAAACCCGCACGGTCAGCCAACAGTTGAACCTTGGTCATCTAGCGGTTTTCCAGAGCACCCGCCCAGGCGTGCAGCGCTTAACCATCGAAGGCCAAGAGATGGTCGGCCTGGCGCGCACGGTGAGCGGTCCCGACTGGCAAGTGCTGGTGGCTCAGCCCCGCGAGCAGGCCTACGCCCTGCTGAACGCAACTTGGCAACGGCTAATCTTTTCCCTGGCGGCGACGTTGGCTGTGGCAATAGGTATTGCAGCATTCACCAGCTGGGGCTTGGCTAATAAAATATCGGCGTTCAGCCGTCAGGTTCGGCAGATTGCCAGCGGCCGTTACGACTTGGCCATGCAAACCACCTCCATCAGTGAATTGAATACCTTGAGCGCCAGCCTCAGACGCATGGTCGGCGCTATACGCGAGCGCGAGCAAGCGCTGCAGTCAACCGCCCAGAGCTTGCGCGAAAGCGAGGATCGCCTGCTGGCCACCCTGGAAAATACACCCAACGTCGCCATCCAATGGTTTGATGCCCAAGGCCGAGTTGTACTGTGGAACCATGCCAGCGAGACGCTCTATGGGATAAGCCGTGATCAGGCGCTGGGCCAGACCCTCGACAAACTGCTGTTCAGCGCGGAACAACAGCGGCTGTTTATGGCGGTGCTCGAAGAAGCCACCAAGGGTGCCAGCATCGGGCCTTACCTGAGTGAACTATGCCTGCCGGATAAACGTCAGGTGTTCCTCCTTGGCACCACCTTCATCCTGCCAAGCAGTGAGAACCGGCAAATTTTTGTGTGCATGGACATCGACGTCACTGACCAGAAAAAAGTTGAAATCGCCTACCGCGAACTCAACACCACCCTAGAGCAACGTGTCACAGAGCGCACCGAGGCCCTCAGCCAAAGCAACACCGAGCTGAGCCAGGCCATGAAATCCCTGCAAATAGCCCAAAAAGAACTGGTGCAGAGTGAAAAATTGGCGGCACTGGGCTCGCTGGTGGCGGGCATCGCCCATGAGCTCAATACCCCGGTGGGCAACAGCCTGATGGCGGCCAGCACCCTGGAAGATCACAGCCGCAGTATCGCCGCAGCCATAACCAATGGTGCGTTGAAGCGCTCAACGCTGGAGCAGTTTATCGAGGACAACAAAACCGCCACTGACATTCTGGTGCGTAACCTGCGCAGGGCCAGCGAGTTGATCACCAGCTTCAAGCAAGTGGCCGTCGACCAAGCCAGCGCGCAACGCCGACGCTTCCAGCTCAGCGAGGTGGTCAAGGAAATCATCATTACCCTTGGACCCACGCTAAAAAAGACGCCGTTCGTGATCGAGAGCAACATCGACGACAGCATCGAGCTGGACAGCTACCCCGGCGCGCTAGGCCAAGTGCTGGTGAACCTGATCAACAATGCGCTGACCCACGGCCTAAGTGGCCTGACTCACGGCAAGATCGGCTTGTATGCCTTCCCCTATGAACCTGGCTGGATTGAACTGGCGCTGTCAGACAATGGCCACGGCATCGCCGAGGAAAACCTGCCGCGTATTTTCGACCCCTTCTTCACCACCCGCTTGGGCCAGGGCGGCAGCGGCTTGGGCCTCAATATTGTGCACAACCTGGTCACCGGGGTGCTCGGCGGTAAATTGGAAGTGGCCAGCCAGCCAGGCTGGGGGGCACGCTTCGCCATTCGCCTACCGATCAGCGCACCGTCAGGCGAGCAGCCAAGCATTACGGTGCAATCACCTACCAGTAATTCTCCACCGCCACCTGACCCGGCCGGCGACTTAGGCTGAGTTGCAGATCGCGCTGTTTGAGCAGCGTGCGGGTGTCGTCAATCATCTGTGGGTTGCCGCAAATCATCAGCCGCGAATGCGCCGGCTCAAGCTGCAACCCGGCTGCATGCTCCAGCTCACCACTGGTTAGCAACGTGGTGATGCGCCCATGCAGGCAACCGGGCACCTGCTCACGGGTGACCAACGGCAGGTAGACAAAGCGCTCGGCGTATTCCTGCAAATGCGCCTGCTGCATCAACCCCTGAATCAGCGGCTGATAAGCTAATTCGCTGGCCGTGCGTGCGCTGTACACCAACACCACCCGATCAAAACGCTGCCACACGTCTAACCCCTGCAAGATTGATAAAAAGGGCGCCAACCCCGTGCCACTGGCCAGCAACCAAAGGTCGCGGCCATCTGGAAAACGGTCGAGGGTGAGAAAGCCCAGCGCTTGCTTTTCCACCAGCAGGCTGTCGCCGACCTGCAGCCGGTTCAGCTCGGAGGTGAATTCACCGCCCGGCACGACGATGGAGAAGAACTCCAGAAACTCATCATGAGGTGCCGAGGCCATCGAGTAGGCACGCCAGACCCGCGTGCCATCGGCTGTTTCTACCCCTAAACGAGCAAACTGTCCGGCGTTAAAGCGAAACCCCGCATCGCGACTGCAGCGCAGGCTGAATAAACTGGGCGACCACACCTGAATATCGCTCAGGGTTTGTTGGGTGTACTTGTCATCACGGGTCATGCGAGCTCCGGGCTGATGCAAAGGGCGTACCCCAGTGTCGCGTAAAGCACGCCCTACAAACACCGGCAAACCTTGGGGGCTCTTGGTGTAAGTCGATCCGCGGCGTTTCCGGCCCGGCACGCTTGCCACTCACGGCCCGCCATGCGCCGGGCACGGCGCTAACAGGGTGCAGTGCCAAGCGCTGATGGACTGATGCAACGCTCAGCGCCAAGACTTTTGCCGCACTTGCACCGACAATAGCCACCCACGCACTTTGCCCCGGCCCGCAACCGAGTTCCCCATGCCCCTGCTCAGCACCCCGTTTGCCCAACTTGATCTGATTCGCCAACCCGACCAACCGCATGAGCCGCTGCAAGCGTTTGATGCGGCTGACGAATACCTGCTTAACCATGTGCATGAACAAGGGCTACCTGACGCGGCGCGGGTATTAGTGCTGAATGATAATTTTGGTGCGCTGGCGGCCAGCCTGGTCGGGGTTGCCCGCGTGACCAGCAGCGGTGACTCGCACCTCGGCCACCTTGGCCTGCAGGTCAACCTGCAGCGCAACCAGTTGCCGGCAGATGCGGTGAATTTTGTTCCGGCCAGCGCGACGGCGCAGGGACCGTTCGATGTGGTGCTAATCCGCGTACCCAAAACGCTGGCGCTGCTGGAGGAGCAACTGATTCGCCTGCATGGCCAATTGGCGCCCGGCGCGCAGGTGATCGCTGCGGCCATGGTCAAGCATCTGCCGCGCGCAGCCGGTGATCTACTGGCGCAGTTCGTCGGCCCAGTACAAGCTTCGTTGGCGGTGAAAAAAGCCCGCCTGCTGATCGCTACGCCTGAAGCAAAGCCGACCCCAGTATCGCCCTACCCCACGCGCTACCTGCTCGACAAACCTGCCATTGAGCTGCGTAACCACGCCAATGTGTTCTGCCGCGAAGACGTGGATATCGGCACCCGCGCCTTTCTGCCGCACCTGCCTAAACACCTGAGCCGCATGCGCGTAGCCGACCTTGGCTGCGGTAACGGCGTGCTCGGCATCGCTTACGCCCTAGGCAGTCCGCTGGCCGAGCTGACGTTGGTGGATGAGTCGTATATGGCGGTGCAATCAGCCGAGGAAAACTGGCACGCCGCACTCGGTGAGCGGCCAGTGGCTATCCGCGCCGGTGATGGCCTGGCCGATCAGGCAGCGGATTCGCTGGATGTGGTGCTGTGCAATCCACCCTTTCACCAGCAGCAGGTGGTGGGTGATTTTCTCGCGTGGCGCATGTTCCAACAGGCCCGTGCCGCACTGGTGACAGGCGGCGAATTATGGATAGTCGGCAACCGCCACCTCGGTTACCACGCCAAACTTAAACGCCTATTCCGCGGCGTCGAACAGGTCGCGGCCACGCCGAAGTTTGTGGTGCTCAAGGCGATTAAATAACCCGCCAATAGCGCCTACCTGCTCACGTGGCCTAGCCGCTGTTAGCGCCGTGCGGCAGAGAGCGGCGTGCTGCGCTGCTGCGCTGCTGCCACGTCAGTAAAGCCACCAAACCGATAATAATCACCGCAAACACTTCGCTGGTGCCGACCACGCCAAGGCCTAATCCGCCTTTAGCCACCGAGTGTGACAGCCAGTCACCACAGGACGCTCCAAACGGTCGGGTGAGGATGTAGGCCATCCAAAAACTCGGCACTGAGCCGAGCTTGAACAGGTAATGCGCCACGCCCACCAGCCCAATCGCCGCCAAGAACAACAGCGCGGACACGGCATAACCCAAGCGCATTTCCTCAGCCACCCAGTCGCCTGCAGCCGTGCCGAGAGCAAAGGTCATGAGAATGGCCAACCAATAGAAATACTCGCGGCGCCCAGGATAAATGGCACGGATCGACAGGCTGCGTTCGCAGGCGTACCAAAGCGCGAACGTCAGCGCCAGCGCCACACTGAAAAACACCGTGGTGGTGAGCAATGCCACCCCATAGGTGTCCACCAGACTGTCGGTGAGCAAGGTGCCAAAGATGCTCACCTGCACCACGCATAACCAGTAGGCCCAGGGCTCATATCGGGCACTGCGTAACTGCAGCGCCATGATCAGCAGCAACAGCGCGCCCATGATCAGCGTGGTCACGGGCAGGCCAACATGCAGTTTAAAAATCAGAAAATCGGCACCGGTCTCACCCACCGTCGTCGAGAGTATTTTGATCAACCAGAACACCAGCGTCACCGCCGGTACTTTATTCAGCAGAGCGCCTTCAATCGGGGTATCACGCATCACCTCACCTCGTGTTTTATCGAATTAATCAACCCGCAACTCGCTGCTTTTGACCTGCTGGGCAACCGTGGCTGGCGTGCAACCACGGAAGATATCCAGCTGCGGCTGATAGACCGCTGTGCGCACGCCCATTAAGCCGATCACCGAGTGGAACAGGTTGTCTTGCGACACCGGCTGACCCGCCTGCTGACGCAAGCACTCCGCTGAAATACCGCTGCTGCGCTGCATACCATCGGAGAACCACAACAGCATCGGGATATGGGTTTGCTCGCTCGGGGCCATGGCATAGGGCACGCCATGCAAGTACATGCCGTGCTCACCCAGCGACTCGCCATGGTCCGACAGGTACAGCATCGCCGTGTCCAAGCGCGCCGCATTGCTGCGCAGCAGGTCGATGGTGGCGGCCAATACGTGGTCGGTGTAGAGCAGGCTGTTGTCGTAGGCGTTGACGATGCTGGTCGTGTCGCAGCGGTCCAGTTGCACCTCCTTGCACACCGGGGTGAAGCGCTCAAATGCGGCAGGGTAGCGCTTGAAATAGGCCGGGCCATGGCTGCCCTTCATGTGCAACACCACCACGGTGTCACGCGTCAGGCCGTCCAAGTAGGCTTGCAGGTTGTGCAGCAGCGCTTCATCGTGGCATTCGCCATCCACGCAGAACGGCGCAAGATTGAGGTGCGAAACATCTTCTGTAGGCACGCGGTCACACGCACCCTTGCAGCCTGAGTTGTTGTCGCGCCACAGCACATCCACGCCGGCACGCTGCAACACGTCGAGCATGCCTTCGCGGTTGCCGGCCATCGAATCCTTGTAATCGGCGCGGCCCACGTTCTGAAACATGCAGGGCACCGACACCGCTGTGGCCGTACCGCAGGAGGTTGCCTGCGGGAAGTTGATCACCTCGCGCTGCGCCAACTCGGGGTTGGTTAACCGGGCATAACCGTTGAGCGAGAAGTTCGCCGCGCGCGCCGTTTCGCCTACCACCAACACGGTAACCCGCGGCCGATGGGTGGAGCCTGCCGCGCTGATGCGATGGGCATCAGCACCGACCACTTCCAGCACGGCCGGCGCTGCCAGTTCGCGCTTGAGGTAACCGTGCACGGCCGCCACCACATTGGACGGCACCAACATCAGGCGCACCTCGCGGTGGTTACGGATTAATGAGGCATAGGGTTGGTACTGGCTCATGACCAGCACAGCAAACACGCCCACTAACACCGCCATACTGCCCAGTTTGCCGGCCAACTCGCGCCGCCATTTAAGTGGCTTAACCGGCGCCCGGCTGATCAGCACCGCAGGCACTGCACCCAACAGCAACAGCCACAGCAGCAGGCGCAGATTAAACAGCTCCATGGCTTCAGCGCTGTCGGTCTGCATCACGTTGGTGAGCATGTTGTAGTCGATAACAATGCCGTAGCTGTTCATAAAGTAGCTGGCTGCGGCCGACACCAGCACCAGCAGGGCCAGCACCGGCTTAGTCAACCGCCCCCAGGCCAGCAGGCTGAGCAGCACATACAACCAGATCCAGACAAACAGCGGCAAGCTGAGCAGGAACAGCAGGCTGTCGTTGCTCATGCCGCCAACGCCCTGCCAGACGCTGCGCCAGAATGGCAGGTTGATGCTCAGCATTAGCCACAAGGCCACCAGCATGGTCAGGACGTTGCGGCTTGGGGCCCAACGTTTAACGGTTGATTCACTCACAGTGACACCTGAGGGGATGACAAGACTGAGCTGAATCTACCCAGGCAGGTGTGAAACGCCTGTCGCCAAGATGTGAAAAAAGCGTCAGGAAATCCGCGCGCTTTGGCCGATCTCAAGCATCCGAGTACCGCGCACGCCACGGCCTTAGCTGAATGGCGGCGACTCACGAATTTTTCACATTCTTTTGACGTGGAATTGAATGTCGGGCTTTTAAGATGCTGGCACTGTCTATCGCTGGATATTGCCCATGCCGCTCGCCTCATTCTTTAACAAGTCGTCACCTGCTCTGGTCGGCGGGCTCACCGCGGCAAAGCGGAGCGGTAAACGCGGCTGGCTATTGGCGGCGCAACTGGTGCTGGTGGTGCTGCTCGCGACCCTCAGTTACATGGGCTGGCGTCACCTCTACCCTGCGGTGGCCGAAACGGGCTGGCGCTACACGGTATTGCTCGATGGCATCGAAAAAGTCAGCGCCATTGCCCTGGATGCTGAAGGCGACCTGCTGCTCAGCGAAGAGCTGCAGAGCGGCGAGGGCCGTATTCTGCGTTACCGCGCTGACGGCAGCCTTGAGCCAGTCGAAGCCGGCCTGTCCAAGCCCGACGGCATGGCCAGCTTTCGCGGTGGCGTGGTGTTCAGCCAAGAGCAGGGCGATGAAGCCGTGCTCTGGCGCACACCCGAGCGCACCGTCGAGCTGTTCGCCGGGCGCAATGTCGAAGGGTTGGCGAACGATGGCCAGTACCTGTATGCCATCGAAGACCGCCACGGCGATGGCCGCCTGCTGCGTTACGACCCCAGCGATGACAGTACCCTGGTGCTGCGCAGCGGCCTGGATCAAGCCGAAGCCATAAGCGCTTGCCCCGATGGCCGCCTGTTTTACAGCGAAAAGAAAAACGGCACGGTCTCCCAGTTGAATGCGCAGGGCCATGACAGCGTGGTGCTAACGGGCCTCAACCAACCGGGCTATTTACTCTGCAACAGCGAGGGCCTGTGGATCACCGAAGATGCTACGCATATGGCGCGCCTGCTGCGCCTTGCGCCCGATGGCCAACTGCACACCGTGCTGTCGCACCTGCGCTCGGCGCAAACCCTGATCGAAACCCGCCCCGGCCATTACCTGCTCGCTGAACAAGGCCGCAACCGCGTGCTGCGCCTGCAACACCACCCAACTGGAAACTGATAAATGCGCGTGACAACGACCCGCCCTGCAGCTGGCCGCAACGGCTTGCAGCAACACCTGGTATTTACCGCCCTGAGTGGCGCGCTGTTGATGCTGATGTACAGCCTGCTGCGGGTGGCGTTGCTGGTGTATAACCGCGAGCTGATCGGCGCCACCAGCACCGGCGATCTACTTGAAGCCTTGGTTAACGGCCTGCGCTTTGACCTGCGCGTGGTGGTCTTTATCCTAGCGCCGCTGCTCGTGGTGATGGGCAGCCGGCGCTTGATGGCAGCACGCACTTGGCAATTGGCCTGGCTCAGTTTCGCGGCCAGCCTGACCCTGTTTCTCGGTGTGCTGGAGCTGGACTTCTATCGCGAATTTCACCAGCGCCTCAATGCTCTGGTGTTTCAATACCTCGGCGAAGACCCCGCCACTGTCATGAGCATGCTCTGGCATGGCTTCCCAGTCGGTCGTTACCTGATTGCTTGGGCCCTGGCCAGCTGGCTGCTGTTCAAAACCTTGCAGGCCATACACCGCTTAGCACCGCCAACCGATCCAGCCCTCACCGCTGTCGCGGGCGAGCGCTGGTACTGGCGTATTAGCGTGTTCTCCCTGTGCCTGGTACTCGCCGTGGTAGCCGCGCGCGGCACCTTGCGCCAAGGCCCACCACTGCGCTGGGGGGATGCCAGCACCACCGAGTCGGTATTTGCCAACCAACTGGGGCTCAATGGCACCCTGAGCCTGATCGATGCCGGCAAAGCACGCTGGTCTGATCACCGTGACAACCAATGGAAAGCCCGCATGCCTGCGGCCGAAGCTCAAGCGCTGGTGCGGCAAATGCTGCTGACCCCACAGGACCAACTGATCGACGCTAACGACGCGGCCATCCGCCGGATCAGCAGCCCTGACCCGGCGCTGCAATTGCCGGTGCGCAACGTGGTGGTGATCCTCATGGAAAGCTTCGCCGGGCACTACGTCGGCGCGCTCGGTGGCCAAGGCAATGTCACCCCCAACTTCGACCGATTAACCGAAGAGGGCCTGCTGTTCACCCGTTATTTCTCCAACGGCACCCACACCCATCAAGGCATGTTTGCCACCATGGCCTGCTTCCCGAACTTGCCGGGTTTCGAGTACCTGATGCAGAGCCCAGAGGGCTCCCATGACTTCTCCGGGCTGCCGCAATTGCTGGGTGATCGCGGCTATGACGACCTGTATGTGTATAACGGCGACTTTGGCTGGGACAACCAAAAAGGTTTCTTCGGCAACCAAGGCATGAGCCGTTTCATTGGCCGCAATGACTATGTAGATCCGGTGTTTTCCGACCCCACGTGGGGCGTCTCCGACCAAGATATGTTTGACCGCGCCGACCTTGAACTGCGCAAGATGGATCGACAGCGGCCGTTCTATGCCTTACTGCAAACCCTGTCCAACCACACGCCCTACGCCCTGCCCGACCCGCTGCCGGTGGAGCCCGTCAGCGGCTTCGGCTCTGTCGATGAACACCTCACGGCCATGCGCTACTCAGACTGGGCCTTGGGCCAGTTTTTCGAGAAGGCGCGCAAAGCACCTTACTTCAAAGACACCCTGTTTGTGATCGTCGGCGACCATGGCTTTGGCAGCCCCGAGCAGCTCAGCGACATCGACCTGTATCGCTTCCACGTACCCCTGCTGGTGATTGCCCCTGGTATTCAGGCGCAATTTGGCGCGCGTAATGACATTGCCGGCACCCAATTGGACATTGTCCCCACCATCATGGGTCGGCTTGGTGGCCCCGTGCAGCAACAATGCTGGGGCCGCGACCTGTTAGCGCTGGACCCAGCCGACCCGGGTATTGGCGTGATCAAACCCTCCGGCAGCGACCAGACCGTCGCCCTGATCTCCGGCGCTAACCTGCTGATTCAGCCCCGCGATGGCGCGGCGCGCCTGTATGACTACAAGCTGCACGAGAACGCCGCTGTGCAGCCTCTCGACAACGCCGCGCTGCAACAGCATCTATTGCCACGCTTGCAGGCTTTTTTGCAGGTGGCCACTCAGAGCCTGCTGAGCAACACCGCGGGGGTCGACAACAGCCAGCCTGACACGCGCCAAACAGCTGTACAAAACAGCGCTACACCACCCATAACGCCCCAGTGATCAAGACAACCCGGACCGCCCTATGCCGAGCCAGCCGCACACCACGCCGCACCTACCAACGCGTGCGCTGAGTAAGCCACTTGCCAGGCGCCTACTCAGTGACGTGGCACGGCACGCGCAACAGTGGCGGGTCACGCAGCTGATTAACAGCGCCTTAACCCTGGCCGACGAGCCCAGTTTGGTCCTCGACCTGCCCTGCGCCGTCGATGGTTTTTGGCCGCTGCTAAGCAGCAGCGATAGTCGCGTGGTGATTGCGGCCAATGCCGATGCCGAGCACTTGACTGAAGCCCTCACCCGCGCGTTGACCGGCCTGCATAGCGCCTTCACCAGCCGGGTCCATGCGCTGCAATCCTCAGTGTTTGCAATTGAGCTGGACGCCAATGCCGTGGACTGCATTTTCTGCATGCACTGCCTGCACCAGGTTGACGATCCGTTGCGCAGGATGGCTCTGTTGCAGGAATTTAACCGGGTCACCCGCGACAGCGTGATCATCTCCGTATGGGTCGACGGCAACCTCGAGGCCTTAGGTCATAAGCAGCGCGACGGTCAGATTTATCCACGCAGGCAAATCGAGCGTGAGTTTATCGCGGCAGGCTTCACCATCACTGGCCACCGCGATTTCATTCCAGGCCTGGCCATGTTGCGCCTTTATGTGTTGCACAAACGCGGCTAGACCCTGCGCATTCGTCCTTGATAAGCATGACTGAGCGTCTTGGGGCTGCTGTTTGCAGCCTCAACACTTATGGCGTTTACCCACGTGGGAGTGCTCATCATCCGGCAGCGCATTGACGCCTGCGCGGCTGTTTAGCTGCTGCAAAATACCGCAGGCCTGCACGTCCTGTTCATTGGCGCAGCGATGGCGTAAGTCAATCAGCTGCTGCTGTAACGCCAGCAAACTGGTGACCCGGGCGCGCACATGACGAATGTGCTCATCCACTAGGTTGTTGACGCCCTGACAGTTTTGCTGCGGCTGATCCATCAAAGCCAAAAGGCTTCTGATCTCGCTCAAGGTCATGTCCAGCGTGCGGCAATTACGGATAAACCTGAGCCGCTCCAGATGCTCGCTGAGGTACAGGCGGTAATTACCGTCACTGCGAGCGGGTGTCGGCAGCAGCCCTTCGCGCTCGTAGTAGCGCACCGTTTCCACGGGGCAGTCGGCCAGCTTGGCCAATTCTCCTATCTTCATTAAAAACCTCGCCGCCAGGGCTTGACCCTGAAGTGACTTTAGGGTGTTAACTCTACAGCATCACGCAATGAGGGCATTACCATGACCGACTGCTGCAGCCAGCATCCCTCCCACGCGGGCGCACCCACCCCCAATGCTGCTCGTAAAGAGATGCCCGAGGGCGCACGGCTTAGCCAGTTTCATATTGAGCAGATGGATTGCCCCACCGAAAAAACGCTGATTGAAGACCGGCTGAGCACGCTCGCAGGGGTGGACAGCCTCGAATTTAACCTGATGAACCGCACACTCGGGGTCTGGCACCGCCTGCCGTCGACCACCCCAATTGAGACAGCGATTAAGGCGCTGGGCATGCAGGCCGAACCACTGACAGGCAAGCCAACGCCAGCGCAACACTCGCACAAGAAACCTTGGTGGCCGTTGGCGCTGTCGGGGGTAGCGGCATTGAGTACTGAAATCTTGCACCTTACGGCGCTGGGACCCAATTGGGCAGTGGCCGCCATGGCGCTGTTGGCAATAGCCTTGTGCGGCCTGAGCACCTACAAGAAGGGCTGGATAGCCCTGAAAAACCGCAACCTGAACATCAATGCGCTGATGAGTATCGCCGTGACCGGGGCGGTATTGATTGGCCAATGGCCAGAGGCGGCCATGGTCATGTTTCTGTTTGCCGTGGCCGAGCTGATCGAGGCCACGTCGTTGGACCGCGCACGCAATGCCATCCGCAGCATGATGAACCTGACGCCCGAGCGCGCCACGGTGCAACAGGCGGATGGCAGCTGGCTTGAAGTGGAGATCAACAGCATCGAGGTCGGCGTGCAGGTCAGGGTGCGACCCGGCGAGCGTATCGGCCTGGATGGCGAAGTAACCGCTGGCAACTCGACAGTCAATCAAGCCCCCATCACCGGCGAGAGCCTGCCCATAGAAAAATCTGCAGGCGATCCCGTATTTGCCGGCACCCTCAATCAAGCGGGCTCATTGCAATACCGTGTCCTGGCCGCCGCCGCTAACACCACACTTGCCCGCATCATTCACGCGGTAGAAGAGGCGCAGGGCTCACGCGCACCGACCCAGCGTTTTGTCGATCAATTCGCCAGGGTCTACACCCCAGCGGTTATCGTGCTGTCGCTGGCAGTCGCCGTCTTACCGCCGCTGCTGTTGGGCGAGCCTTGGCAGACTTGGATCTATCGCGCCTTGGTGCTGTTAGTTGTCGCCTGCCCGTGCGCGCTGGTGATTTCGACCCCGGTGACCATCGTCAGCGGCCTGGCAGCGGCGGCGCGTAAAGGCATCTTGGTGAAGGGTGGGGCTTACCTGGAGCTCGGTGGCAAGCTGGGTTTTCTGGCCCTCGACAAGACCGGAACCCTCACCCACGGCAAACCGGTGCAAACCGATTACCGGCCCCTGCTGGAGCCGCAAACCGATCAGCTTCGTCGCTATGCGGCGAGCCTTGCTGAGCGCTCTGATCATCCGGTTTCTCAGGCTATCGCCAAGCATGCGCAGGCAGAGGGCATCCTCACGCAACCGGTTGAAGGCTTTACTGCCCGGCCCGGCCTTGGTGTGCAAGGCAACATCGACAGCACACCGTTCTACTTGGGCAATCATCGCTTAGTGGAAGCGCTTGGCCTGTGCTCAGCGCAGCTGGAAGGGCTCATCGAAGGCCTCGAGCGGCAGGGCAAAAGTGTGGTGGTGCTGTGCGATGCAAGTCGTGCGCTGGCGCTGTTCGCCGTGGCTGACACGGTTAAAAGCTCCAGCCGCGAGGCCATCGAGCAACTGCATGCCCTGGGCGTGCAGACCAGCATGCTCACAGGAGACAACCCACATACCGCCGCCGCCATTGCGCAACACGTCGGCATCGATGAGGCGCGCGGCAATCTGCTGCCGATCGACAAACTGCAGGCGATTGAAGCATTGCAAGCGCGCGGCTTCGTCGTTGGCATGGTGGGGGATGGCATCAACGATGCCCCAGCCCTGGCCAAAGCAGAAATCGGCTTTGCCATGGCCGCCGCCGGTACCGACACCGCCATCGAGACCGCCGATGTGGCGCTGATGGATGATGACTTGCGCAAAATCCCAACCTTTATCCGGCTGTCGCAGCAAACCGCACGGATACTCAAGCAAAATATCGTCTTGGCGCTGGGCATCAAGGCGCTGTTTCTCGCCATGACCCTGACTGGCCAGGCCACCATGTGGATGGCGGTATTTGCTGACATGGGCGTCAGCCTGCTGGTGGTGTTTAACGGCCTGCGCCTGCTGAAAAAATAGGCCCTACACCCCTAGCACGTTTGCACACAGCCCCTCGGCGCCCTATCCGCTAACTGGGTGAAGCGTTACCTTGGTCGACTTGGCCCGCCTGCGTGGGCTGGTTAAGCTGCTGACCTTTTGTGCGAGCGATTGTCATGCCTGTCTCAGAAATGTTGCTATTGGTGCTGGCAGGTTTTGCGGCCGGCGGGATGAATGCCCTAGCCGGCGGTGGAACATTTTTCTCCTTTCCGGCGCTGCTCGCCGCTGGCCTGCCACCGGTGACGGCCAACGCCACCAATGCCGTGGCGTTATGGCCGGCCAGCGTGGCGGGGGCTTGGGCGGCGCGGGCTTCGCTGCGACCACTAGGGCGTTATTTGCGGCCCTTACTGGTGGCCGGCTTGGTGGGCGGCCTGCTCGGCGGCGTGCTGCTACTGGTGGGTGGCGACGCCGTTTTTGCCACGCTGATTCCCTGGCTGCTGCTGGCCGCCACCACCCTGTTTGCCGCCAGCCCATGGCTCAGTCGCTGGCTGGCGAGCCGCCGCGCCGAAGCGGCGCAACCGCCGCACACCCCGTTGTCACTCGCCGCGCACATTGGTGTGTCGGTCTACGGCGGCTACTTCGGTGCCGGCATGGGTATTTTGCAGCTGGCAGCCTTTTCCATCGAAGGCCATCCGCTGGCGCGCGCCAACGCCCTGAAGAACCTAATTTCGGCGGTCATCTACAGCGTGGCCACCGCCACCTTTGTCATCGCCGGCCGGGTCAGTTGGTATGAGCTGGTCATTTTGCTGACGGGCGCAACCGTGGGCGGTTATGTTGGCGGCGCGCTGGGCCAGCGTTTACCCGCCAAACTGCTGCGCACGCTGGTGATTGCCGTGGGCAGCGGCATGACGCTGTATTACTTCTGGGCCACCTATTTCGCCGCCTAGGTGGCGCCCCGCCGCTTGCACCGCGCCAGTGAACCCCCGAAGCTAGGCGCCTGCTGACTGGAGCGCCCAATGAACCTCGCCGAACTGACCACCCGCATGCACGCTATTCGTGATCACAACGACTGGCGTAAATTCCACAGCCCAAAGAACTTGGCCATGGCCGCCAGCGTGGAAATGGCCGAGCTGGTGGAAATCTTCCAGTGGCTGACCGAGCAGCAGTCGCGACAGCTGCCTGCCGATCAACTCGCTCACGCCGGCCAGGAAATCGGCGATATCGTGCTCTATCTAATCCTCCTCTGCGCTGAGCTGGGCCTGGACATGGAGCACGTGGTGCGCGCCAAACTGGCCGACAACGAAAACCGCTTTCTAGGAGCAGCTCACCATGAGTGATCGGCACTTCGATGAACTGGCGACGCGTTTTGCCGAGAAGATTTATGGCGGTGCTAAGGGCGCAATTCGCCTGGCTGTGCTCCAGGCCGACTTGGCTGAAGCACTGCCCGAGCGCCCGTTGCGGGTGCTGGATATTGGTGCAGGCCTTGGCCATATGTCGCTGTGGCTGGCCGAGCGCGGCCATCAGGTGACCGTCACGGAGCCCGCTGCACCCATGTTGGCCGGCGCCCGCGAACGCTTTGCCGCCGCCGGGCAACAGGCCACCTTTATTCAGGCGCCCTGGCAGGACCTGCTCGACCAGCTTGAACAGCCCTATGACCTGGTGATCTGCCATGCGGTGCTGGAGTGGCTGGCAGAACCGCACAGTATTTTGCCGGTGCTGCAGCAGCTGTGTGCGCCGGGAGGCTGGCTGTCGCTGGCGTTCTACAACAAGGATGCGCTGATCTACCGCAACCTGCTCAAAGGCCACTTCCGCAAACTGCGCAAAGCCGAATTCGCCGGCGAGAAACAAAGCCTGACCCCGCAAATGCCACTTGATCCGCGTGAGCTGGCGACGCAACTTGAGCCTCATTGGCAGGTCGAAAGCCAAAGCGGCGTGCGGGTGTTCCATGACTACATGCCGCAGCCGTTTCAGGCCAAGGCTGAGTTGATTGATGTGCTGGAAATGGAGCTGGCCTACCGCCGCCACCCCAGCTTTGCCGGTTTAGGCCGTTATCTGCATTGGATCTGTCGGCCGCGCTAAGCAGGCAGTCGCCATAAAACATCCCGGATGGCGCTGGCGCTTATCTGGGCTACGGAACGCGTCGGTGTTGCAGGTAGCGCTTGAGCTTTTTGCCAGCTTAGGTCGTTATCTGCATTGGCTCTTTAGGCTGCGCTAGGCAGGCAGTTGCCATACAGCATCCCGGATGGCGCTGGCGCTTATTCGGGCTACGGGCAGCGTGTATACGGAATGCGCTGATATTGCAGGTAACGCTTGGATCTAAGGTTTACCTCTAGAGGAAGTAAAATCATGAAGCTTTTGTCACTTCTACTTCTTTTGCCAGCCCTGTTGGCCTGTCAGAGCCAAAACCCCTATACCGCGACCAGCAATCCGCTGCCGCCGGCACCGGCGCAAGCGGCTCAACAACTGGACCACAGCGCCTACCCCGCCGCGCCGCGCGACTACGGCCGTTACCGCACCTGGAGCTGGCAGCGCTTGCCGACGGGCACAGCCTGGGCCAGCGCCGAACAGGTGCAGGAAGCCCTCAGCAACGCCCTCGACCAGCGCGGCCTGCGTCCGCATCGAGCCGGCGTGGCCAGCGATCTAACCGTCACGGCTGAGCTGCGCCAGGAACAGCGTGTCCGCCAGGTTCAGGACACCTATGGCGGCGGTTACGGTAACAACCGCTATGGCGATCAATACGGCATGTGGGGCAGCACCCCGGTAGTGCACAGCTATACCGAAGAGGTCATGGTGCTGCGCATCGAGCTGTTCGATGGCCAAGATGGTCAACCGGTTTGGAGCACCCGCGCCGAGACCCTAATCGGCGGCAGCCAGAGCGAACGCGCTGATGCGCTGCGCAACGCCATGCAAAAAGCCTTGGCGGCGTACCCACCCAATTAATGACTGCACTCGAGGAAAGCACCATGCGTGTATCACTGTTGTTATTGCCCCTGCTGTTGATCCTCAGCGCCTGCCAGACGCCGCAGCTGCAGCGTGACTTCGACCCCAATCGGGACTTTGCGGCCTATCGCAGTTGGAGTTGGCAAGAGCCAGCCGTGCAATACAAACCCGATGATCCACGCATCAACAGCGACCTCACCAGCCAGCGCATCCGTACGGCAGTCAGTGAGCAGCTCGACCAACGCGGCCTGCGCGCGGCAGCGGCAAACACGCCGGGCGATCTTACCGTGCAGGTCTGGCTGATCGTCGATAACCGCCAGCAGCAGGTCAGTACGCAGGTGGGTGGCAGCTGGGGCGACCCATGGGGCGGCGGTTTCTGGGGTGGTCCAAGCTACGTTGAAACACGCAACGTGGACTATCAAGTCAGCACCTTACAGATTGACTTACTCGACGGCGCAGACGGCAAACTGGTCTGGCGCGGCAGTGCCGAACACGTGCTGCGTAATCGCCAACCCAGCCCCAGCGAGCGCGAAGCATCGATTCGCAGCACCGTGACGGAAGTGCTGAGCCAGTACCCACCGCGTTGAAACCGCGCGCATATCGCGATCTGCCGATTGAGTGCGATGCATCCGCAGGAGCGGTCTTATCCGCGCTTTTCAATTGACCTCAATCGCGGGCACGCCGCACCGGCAAAGATGATCCCTCTGTAACAGCTAACGCCGCCTGGCTCGCGGCTGACTAGGCGGACAGCTTTTACGGCATAATCGCCCGCCTTGCCCGTTCTGGAGATACCCATGCCTGCACCTATTTGGTGGTTGCTGGCCCTGCCGTTTGTTGCCGGCGCCTGCCTGCCACTGCAAGCAGGCATTAACGGTCAATTAGCCAAGCAGGTATCCAGTGTCATGGCCGCTTCGCTGCTGTCTTTTGCCGTGGGCACTTTGGCCCTGCTGGTTATCGTTCTTGCCCAGCGTGACATCCCCAACCTTGGCGCATTAAAAGGCCTGACGTGGTGGCACTGGAGTGGCGGCCTGCTGGGGGCGATGTTTATTGCCACGGCGGCCTTTGCCGGGCCCAAGGTCGGCGCGGTGCTGTTTATGGTGCTGGTCATCGCTGGGCAACTGAGCATGGCCGTGACCCTGGATCACTTCGGCTGGGCGGGTTTTCGCGAAGCGCCAATTAGCGCAGGTAAGCTTGGCGGCCTGATTTTGATCATCGCGGGCATCTGGCTAATCAGGCGTGGCTAGGCGCCTGCCAGACAAGGGCATGGGGTAGACCCGGTATGTTAAGGTGGCCGCCCTTTTCACCCAGGCCGAACGGCCGGTCAATATAGCCTTGGCCCAAACCTGATGCGGGTTGCTGACGCGGCCACCGCGTCACGAGCCCACTGCCCGGCGACTGACAGGCGTAATCCTGGCGCAGGCCCCGCTACGCGTACCCGCCCCAAAAGGCTGCGCTACGCTCGATATACCCCGTTTTTTATTAGCCCCTCCGCCCTGCCCTTAAGCGCATTTGCGGAACCCAGCCAGTGGAACCCACCATGCTGCAACGCTTGAAAAATACTTGGTTCTTTAACGTCCGTGGCGATGTGCTCGCCGGACTGGTCGTAGCGCTGGCGCTGATCCCAGAAGCCATCGCCTTCTCGATCATCGCCGGGGTTGATCCCAAAATCGGCCTGTACGCTTCGTTCTGTATCGCCGTGGTGATCGCCTTTGTCGGCGGCCGTCCCGGCATGATCAGCGCCGCCACGGGGGCCATGGCCCTGTTGATGGTCACGCTGGTCAAGGAACATGGCCTGCAATATTTGCTGGCCGCCACGCTGCTGACCGGCGTGCTGCAGATTCTTGCCGGCTACCTCAAGCTGGGCAGCCTGATGCGCTTCGTCTCGCGGTCGGTGGTCACCGGCTTCGTTAATGCCCTGGCAATCTTGATTTTTATGGCGCAGCTGCCGGAGCTGACCAACGTCACCTGGCACGTCTACGCCATGTGCGCCGCCGGCTTGGGCATCATCTATTTATTCCCGTATGTGCCGAAGCTCGGCCAACTGATCCCTTCGCCACTGGTGTGCATCCTGTCGATGACCGCTGTAGCCATGGTTTTCGGCCTGGATATCCGCACCGTAGGTGACATGGGCGAGTTGCCGGACACCCTGCCAATCTTCCTCTGGCCGGACGTACCGCTGAACCTGGAAACCCTCGGCATCATCTTCCCCTACGCCGCCGCCCTGGCCGTGGTCGGCCTGCTGGAATCGATGATGACCGCCATCATCATCGACGACCTGACCGACACCAACAGCGACAAGAACCGCGAATGCAAAGGCCAGGGCGTGGCCAATATTGCCTCCGGCCTGCTCGGCGGCATGGCCGGTTGCGCGATGATCGGCCAGTCGGTGATCAACGTGAAATCCGGCGGCCGCGGTCGCCTGTCGTGCTTGGTGGCCGGTGTGGTGCTGCTGCTGATGGTGGTGTTCCTCAGCGACTGGGTCAGCCAGATCCCCATGGCCGCGCTGGTGGCCGTGATGATCATGGTGTCGATCGGCACCTTCAGCTGGGATTCGATCCGTAACCTTAGGAAATTCCCGCTCTCGACCAATATCGTCATGCTCGCCACCGTGGCCGTCACCGTCTATACCCACAACTTGGCGTATGGCGTGTTTGTCGGCGTGCTGCTGGCGGCGATGTTCTTTGCCAACAAGATCGGCCACTTCCTCTATATCAACTCGCAAGCCGACAGCGATGCGGGCCAGCGCACCTACACCGTGGTGGGCCAGGTGTTCTTCAGCTCGGCGGATAAATTCGTAAGTGCTTTTGACTTCAAAGACGCCGTGAGCAAGGTCACCATCGACCTGTCCCGCGCGCATTTCTGGGACATCACCGCCGTGGCCGCACTGGATAAGGTGGTGCTCAAGCTGCGCCGTGAAGGCACCGAGGTTGAAGTGCTGGGCCTAAACCAAGCCAGCGCCACCATCGTCGACCGCTTTGGTGTGCATGATAAGGACAACGCCACCGACCTGCTGTCGGGCCACTAATAAGGACAACCCCATGACCCACGTAATGGCATGCATTGATGGTTCGCCATCCACACGCGCGGTCTGTGATTACGCAGCATGGGCCGGCCAACGCCTCAGCGCGCCGCTGACCCTGCTGCACGTCTTAGATGAGGTGCAGTACCCCACCCAGCCGGACCTGTCCGGCGCTATTGGTCTGGGCAGCCGCGAGCATTTACTCGAAGAACTGGCCAGCCTGGACCAGAAGCGCCACACCCTGGCCATGCAGCAAGGTCGCCTGATGCTTGAGGCGGCGCGTGAGCGGGTGCAGACCGAAGGCGTTGAACCCGCGCTACTGCGCCAGCGTCACGGTGATCTGGTCGAGTGCCTGAGTGAGCTGGAAGCCGATATCCGCTTGCTGGTTATCGGTCGCCAAGGCAAAACCTGCGATGGCCTCAACCAGCTGCTCGGCAGCCATTTGGAAAACGTGATTCGCACCGTGCAGCGGCCGATCCTGGTCAGCTGCAGCGAGTTCAAGGCGCCGCAGAGCTACATGCTTGCCTATGACGGCAGCGCCACGGCGCGCAAAAGCCTGGAGATAATAGCGGCCAGCCCGCTGCTCAAAGGCCTGCCGTGCCACCTGGTGATGATCGGCGCCGAAAGCAGCGATGCCTGGGAGCAGCTCAAGGCCGCTGAGCGAGTGGTGCAAGGGTCGGCCAGCGAAGTACACCTGGCGATTCGCGCCGGTGAGGTGGAACCCACCCTGCACGCCTACCAACTCGAACAGGGCATCGACCTGCTCGTCATGGGCGCTTACGGCCACTCGCGCATTCGTCAATTCTTAGTCGGCAGCACCACCAGCACCCTGCTGCGCACTAGCAACAGCGCGTTGCTGATCTTGCGCTGAGCGTCGAGTATCACATCCTGTTAATGGCTGCGATGCCAGCGCGCTGCGCAAATGCCGTACTTATTTGCGCCTATGGCCTGACGACTTTCCCACCATGAACCCGCTATGGTGCGTCTAAACCTTCTAGTGACTGCAGCGCATGCCTAACGCCCAAACACCTCTCAGCCCACAAATATATGCGCTCTTGCGCGAAGCCCAAGACATGCGCGTGCGCACACCCTTGGGCGGCGTGTTCTATTTGCTGGCGTGCGTGCTGACCTGGTGGTTTAGCAACGATCCCTTCGCCTTGATCCTGCCCGGCATGATCGGCATCACAGCCTTTACCCTGCTGCTCGGTTTGCGTTTGCTGCATCAGCTGCCGCAGGCGCACACCCAAGTTGCGCTGACGCGCTGGCTGAACCTGCATTGGGCCTTGATCCTGTCAACGGCGCTTAGCTGGGGCTTGGTCCAAGCCATCGCCCAGCAACATCCGTTGTTTAGCAGCTCAGCAATGGTGGCAACCTTGAGCACCATCGCCTTCAGCACGGCCATGGTATTCAGCTTCGCCATGCGCAAAGGCCGCGCCATCTGCGCCCTGCTCTTGCTCTATCTGCCGGGGCTGGCCAGCTTGGCGTGGGACTGGCAGGCCAATCATGCGGTCGTGCTGACCCTGGCCTTTTACCTGAGCTATCTGCTGCTGGCCCTTACTCGCAGCCACCGTGAATACCGCGCCACCCTGCAACTGGAACAGCAACTGCGCGACCAGCAAGCGCATCTAGACCAGCTCAGCCGCACCGACAGCCTGACCCAGCTGGGCAACCGCTATCAGTTCAACAGCCTGTTTGCCAACATGGTGGCCAACGCTAAACGGCAGAGCCTGCCGCTGTCGCTGGTGCTGCTGGATATCGACTTCTTCAAGCGCGTTAATGATGAACACGGGCATGCCAGTGGCGATCTCTGCTTAAACGCCTTTGCCGAGCGCATGCGCCAGCACTTTCGCCGCGACAGCGACGCCCTGCTGCGTTTGGGCGGCGAGGAGTTCGGCGTTCTTATGCCCAACACACCGCTAAACGAGGCTCACCAATTGGCCGAGCAATTTCGCCAAGCGCTAGCGGCTGAAGGTTTCGACTTACAAGGGCGTAACCTCCCGCTTACGGCCAGCCTGGGTGTGGGCTGTTACGACAGTCATCGCGACACAGACGCGGAGCACTTCTTCAAACGCGTTGATGCGGCGCTCTATTCGGCCAAAAACAGCGGGCGAAATCGCTTAAGCCTCGCCCAAACCTGATCACCCGACTGCGCCTGCCCGGCAAGCGTGCAGAGGACAATGCGCCGCTTATTAACATCAGCCGCTATACCGCCTACGCATCAACTGCTTCGCGCCGCTCACAAAGCACGTATGCCTGCGCAGGCTTTCTACAGCCGTCACTGCGTTTTAGTTCTGCACGCTGAAGCTCAATTGAGCGATGTGCCCGCTTTCATCGAACACGCTCAGTTGATAGCGACCGGCACGACTAAAGGGTTGGTTAAACAAGGCATCAGCGCTGGTTTCGGCAATCGGCTGACTGCCGACAAACCACCAACCCCGGCTACTGCCGCCCAAGGCAGACAGGCGCAACCGCGGCGGTTCGACGTTGCCGGCCAGGCGACGCAAACGGTCACCGTCATGCACGCCAACAATCGACAGCGACGCTGCTCATGCACGCCATCCTGCGGCTGAAAACACAGGCGCGCGGCCGTCTGCCACCCGCTAAGGGGGTCGGAGTGAATTCCCTAGCACTGATGAAAATTTATGTACTCCACCCCCTTTAGTTCGAGTGCAGAGCATGTGCAATTCGCAAGGCGGGGTCTGTGCGTGTTCGAACATTCTGCTTGGATTGAATCGCGCCAATCGACGCCGCAACGTTTGTTATCGAACAGACAGGCTCTGCGAATGGCGCGAGAATCCTTCCATCGACCCCAACGACGGCGAGTATTAGCACCGCCGCCGATGTGGGAAAAAGTGCACACATCGGTCTGTATTCAATTATCAGACCCTGAAGGAGCAACCATGTCGACCATCACAACCATTAATCCCGCGACGGAAAAAGAAATCCATACCTACGACGTCATGACCGAAAAGCAGGCAACGGACCGGCTTGAGGCTTGCCATGCGGCGTTTCTGAAATGGCGCGAACTGAGTCACCAAGACCGGGGCGCTTACCTTAAAAAAATTGGGCAAAAATTGCGCGACAACGCCAATGAGCTCGCCGCCCTGATGACGAACGAAACCGGCAAGCTCCTGAGCGACGGCCACATCGAGATTGAGCTCTGTGCCGCGATCTGTGATTACACCGCCCAAAACGGACCAGAAATGCTGGCGGATGAGGAACGAACCCACGGCCCAGACCGTAAGCGTGGCCTTGTCAGCTACCAGCCGCTTGGCGTTATCTATTCAATCCAGCCTTGGAACTTTCCCATTTACCAGCCGGTTCGTGTGCTGGCTTCCAACCTGATGGCAGGTAACGGCTGTGTGTTGAAACACGCCAGTATCTGCACGGGGTCCGGTCTCCGTTTGCGTGAATTGTGTATTGAGGCCGGCCTGCCCGAGGACCTGTTCCAGGTTCTGGTGATAGACCACGCCACCAGCGACAAACTGATAGCCCACCCCATCGTCCGGGGTGTGACGATGACCGGAAGCGACGAGGCCGGGCGACACATCGGTGCTGTGGCCGCTAAAGCACTGAAAAAGACGGTGCTCGAACTGGGGTCGAATGACGCTTACTTAGTGCTTGAAGATGCCGACATCGAAACCGCCGTAAAATTTTCGGTTATGGGCCGGCTTTATAACAACGGAGAGACCTGCGTTTCTGCCAAGCGGTTCATCGTGACCGATAAGGTCTATGACGCCTTTGTCGAGTCCTTCGTCGCTCACATGCAAAAGATCAACATGGGTGACCCCACGGACAAGAAGACCCAGCTTGGCCCGCTTTCCAGCCAGGAGCAGTTTGAAATGGTTAAGGAGCAGGTGGATGCCAGCGTCGCCAAGGGTGCAAAAATCCTCTGCGGTGGCGAAGTGCCTGACCGCACGGGTGCCTATTATCCCGCCACTGTGCTGGCAGACCTCGCCCCCGGAATGCCCGCCTACGATGATGAAATCTTTGGGCCTGTCGCGTCGATCATCCGCGCCAAGAATGACGAGGACGCCATGCGGCTGGCTAATGAAAGCCGCTATGGACTGGGCGGTGGGATCTTTTCAAAGGACGAGGAGCGTGCCGTCAAGCTGGCCCGCGATCACTTCGACACGGGAATGATCCGCATCAATTCGTTCGGGGCTGTTGATCCGAATATGCCATTTGGCGGGGTCAAGGATTCCGGGTACGGACGTGAGCACGGTGGCTTTGGCATGAAGGAATTCGTCAACGCAAAGTCGATTTTTCTGCCGTGATCAGGCCTGAGACCCGGGATTTCGCCCATTTCATTCAACATTAAGGACTGCTCTATGAGCATGAACATCCTTGTCGCCGGTGCCACCGGCAAAACAGGCCAGCATCTGGTCCGACTCCTGATAGATCAGGGGCATAAGCCAACAGCGTTAGTTCGTAAAAGCTCGGACACCCGTTCGCTGCCCCAAGGCATAGACCTTCGCCAGGGTGACTTGACCGCCCTGGAAACCGGCATATGCGACGGCATGGATGCGGTGATCTTTGCCGCAGGCTCCGGCGCAACCACAGGCCCTGAAATGACCAAAAAAGTGGATCGGGACGGCGCCAAGCGTCTGATTGATCTGGCGCTGGAATCAGGCGTGAAACGTTTCGTGATGCTCAGTTCCATCGGCGCAGATCAGTCCAACCCCACTGGCGACATGGCCCCTTACCTGAATGCTAAACACGAAGCGGACGAATACCTAAAGGCTTCCGGGGTGACCTATTCGATCCTGCGCCCCGTGGCACTGACCAACATCGGCCGCGGCACGGATGTGATTTTGGGCGAGGACGTTGATAAATCGGCCAAAGCGTCACGCGCGGATGTGGCCCATGTGCTGGTGGAGGCCGCCACTACAGGCTGTTACGACGGTATGGCGCAGGATATGCAGTCCGCCTGACCGTCGCGTCGCCGGCGTAACACCGGCTCGGAACAGTCAACCTGCAATATTCAATCATTCATTTTCGCAGGAGAAACCCAATGTCAGAAATCAATGGCAAAGTCGTCATCATTACCGGTGCCAGCAGTGGTCTCGGTAAGGCAACAGCGTTACGTTTGGCAAAGAGTGGCGCCAGGCTGGTGCTTGCTGCCCGCCGCGAGGAGCGCCTTGTGGAGCTGCGCGACACGATCAAGGCGCAGGGGGGTGAAGCTATTTATCAGGTTACCGACGTCACCGACCGCGCTCAGGTCGAGTCGCTAGCCAAGGCGGCGAAGGAGGCGTATGGCCGCATCGACGTGCTGGTCAACAACGCGGGCCTGATGCCGCTGTCGCCCCTCGATGAACTCAAGGTCGACGAGTGGGAGAAGATGATTGATGTCAATATCAAAGGCGTGCTTTACGGCATTGCCGCGGTGCTGCCGACCATGCGCGAGCAGCATGTCGGCCACATTATTAATCTCTCGTCGGTAGCCGGGCATAAGGTCTTTCCCGGGTCCGCCGTTTATTCCGCAACCAAGTTTGCCGTCAAGGCACTGTCAGAAGGCATTCGTCAGGAAGGCAATGGGGAAATCCGCTCCACCAATATTTCGCCTGGGGCCGTGGCGACCGAGCTGACCAGTACAATCAGCGACCCCGACACTGCCAAGGGTGTTGATGAAATGTATGAGATGGCCATTGACCCTGATGCGATTGCGCGAGCCATTGCTTATGCCATCGAGCAGCCGGCAGATGTTGATGTCAACGAGATCATCATCCGCCCCACCCGGCAGCCGCTCTGAACGTATCCTGCCGCGGTGGCATTTGATGGGGTGGGTTAACGGCTCAAAGCGCCAGCAACACCACCCCTGCATAAATTAAGGCAGCTCCGCAAAGCCGTCTCCCTGCGTTTGTTTTTCGCCAGACAGATAGATGGACGTCAGGGTGACAAGCACGATCCCGTTATTGGAGTAAGCGACAACCTCCGCCAAGGGTAGAAAGCAGGATCAATGAGGTACGCGTCATTGATCCTTGGCCATCGATATCACGGCATAAGACCGTTATACCCACCATAGATTACTCATCCACCCGAAACTCCAGCCGAGCGGTCTGTCCGCTTTCATCGAGCACGCTGAGCTGGTAGCGACCGACACGACTAAAGGGTTGGTTGAATAAGCCATCGGCGCTGGTTTCGGCAATCGGCTGACCGTCGACAAACCACCAGCGCCGGCCGCTGCCGCCCAAGGCAGACAGGCGTAACCGCAGCGGCTCAACACTGCCGGCCGGGCGACGCAAACGGTCACCGTCACGCACGCCAACAATCGACAGCGGCGCCGCCACGGCAACATGCTGCGGCGGGCACTGTGGATCAATTGCGGGCAGGCGCGCACTTCGCCGCTCGCGGCGTGGCAGCCAGGGTTCCAGTGGCGCGGGCCACAAGACCAGCCGCTGCGAAGTGGCGTCAGGGCAGCTGGCATCGACGCGCAGCCCTGCTGAATTGACCCAGATTCGCGCCTCTAAGCCGAGACCCAGCGGCTGATCCAGCGCTTGCAGGGTCGGCGGCGTGGTGCCCTCAAGGGTCCAGGCAAAGCGTTGACGCCGGCAGTTAGGGTTGCTGCTGTCCATAGGTTGCCCAAGTGGCCAGCAAATCGCTGCGACGCCAACGGAAGCAGGCTGCGGATCAATCGGCAAGGCAATGCCGCGCTGGCTGTCGCGATTGACCAGCAGGTCATGCACTTGCAGCAATAAGGGTGCCGCCGAGGCTAAGCCAAACTGCCCCGGCACCGGCGTGCCATCCGGCCGGCCAATCCACACACCGATTAGGTAACGCGGCGCCACACCAATCGCCCACGCATCACGAAAGCCGTAACTGGTGCCGGTCTTCCAAGCGAGGCTGGGGCGTTGCACTAACTGCGCACGCGGGTCGCGGTCCGGTCGCGCCTGACCGCTGAGAATGCGCCGCACGATCCACGCGGCGCCGGGCGACAACAAGCGTCGCTCATGCAACCCATCTTGCGGCTGAAAACGCAGGCGCGCGGCCATGCCGCCACGGGCAAAGGCGCTGTAGCCACTGACCAACTCTTCTAGGCGACTGCCTGCGCCGCCAAGAATCAATGCCAAGTTTGGCTCAGCCAGCGGCGGCAGCAGCAACGGCACCCCGGCACTGCGTAACTCGCCGGCAAAACGCTTTGGCCCATAGGCTTCAAGCAGCTGCACAGCGGGCAGATTCAAGGATGTGGCCAGCGCTTCGCTGGCGGACACCGCACCACTAAAACCCGCGGCAAAGTTGCCCGGCCGGTAATCGCCATAGCGGCGCGGCACATCCTGCAGCAGCGATTCGGAATGGATCAGCCCCTCATCCAGCGCCATGCCATACAGAAATGGCTTGAGCGTCGAACCGGGCGAGCGCACCGCACTGATCATGTCGACATGGCCAAAGCGTTTGGCATCGCCAATATCCACCGATCCCAGGTACGCCCGCACCGCCATACTCGGCTGCTCAACCACCAAAATCGCTGCCGAGGTACGCTCCGGTAAGCGTGCCCGCCAACCCAGCAGCAAGTCCTCCAGCCGGCGTTGCAACGCAGCATCCAAGGTGGTGCGAATCAGTGGAGGGCTGCCGGCTTTGTTTAAGCGCCGCGCCAACAGGGGGGCCAGCCGCGGCTCCTGACGCGGGGCAAGCAGCACCGGCTCTTGCAGCGCGTCATTGATCGCCACTTGCGGCCACACGTGGAAACTGGCTAAACGCCTCAAGACCTTATCCCGCGCTGTTTGGGCGCGTTCAGGGTGACGATCCGGACGCAAACGGCTGGGGGCTTGCGGCAGCACCGCGAGCAACGCGGCCTCGGCGCGGGTCAACTGGCGCGGCGACTTACCCAGATAAGCCCAACTGGCCGCCGCCACGCCCTGCAAGGTGCCGCCAAACGGCGCGCGATTGAGGTACAGGGTAAGGATTTCATCCTTGGACAGGTGCCACTCCAGCTGCAGCGTACGCCACAGCTGCTTAAGCTTGCCGGGGTAGCTGCGCGCATGCGGATCGAGCAACCGCGACACCTGCATCGACAGGGTACTGCCGCCTGAGAGCACGCGCCCGCCGCTAAGGTTTTGCCAAGCAGCGCGGCCCAGCGCCAGCGGGTTAACCCCAAGATGCTGGTAAAACCAGCGGTCTTCATAGGTCAGCAGCGCCTCAAGGTAATAGGGTGATACCTCAGCGGGGCTGACCGGGTAACGCCACACGCCGTCATGATCGGCAAAACGCCACAGCGGCGTACCGTCTTCGGCCAACACCACACGGGCCAGATCATCGGCAGGCAAGGGCAACGGAAACAGCCGGTCAGCCAGCCCTAACGCCAATAGCACGCACAACGGCATGCCCAGCCAAGGCCAGCGTAAAAGCGGCCACAGACGTTTACGCCAAAAGCTAATAGCCAAGAGATAAAATGGTTTAACGCGGGTCATGCGCGGGTTCAGTCCTTGTATCGCGAAGCGCGACGGCCAAACGGCCAACAGCGCTGCCATTGTGCCAAATGCCTGTCACACTGGCGCGCAGCAGTCATCAAGACCAAGTTAGGTGGAACTCAAATAGTGGGTGTAGACGGTTTTTTTGAATCCTTGGGTGAAGCGGTCGGCTCAGTGATCCGCTTTATCATCGAGGGCATGAGCGGCTTCTTCGGCATGCTCGGCGGAGCGGTCAGCAGTTTTATTGCAGGCATGTCTAAAGCCTTGGGCGTGACGCCGTCATTACTCAGCATCATGGTGCTGGTGATCGGCCTGTGGCTGCTCTATCTAGCCGTCCGAGCGTTTATCCGCCGCTCAATTATTGCCGGGATGATCTGGCTGGTACTCGGCTTGTGGCTGCTCAGTGGCCTGATCAGCTAGACAGCGCCTACATGTAGCCCGGATGAAATCCGGGCTACTGGTTCAGGCTTAACGCTCCTTAACCACCAAACGCCCAGGGCTTTCACCCAGTGCCTGCCAGTTTGGTCGATACATCGACTCCACCTGCGGCGGCGGTACACGGTAGCTGCCGGGGGTGACGGCACGGGCCAAGTAGAGCAAGTGGGTGGTGTCATAGCTGCTTACATCCAGCGCCGCGACGTAGCGATCACCACGGAACTCTTGGTGCTTGATCGCCGCGTTCTGCATCGACTCACGCCACTCCTTCACCGCGCTGCTGGCGTCATCCAGGCTGGCCGAGCTTTGCGCCAGGTTCTGATTTTCCAACTCCAGGCCTGCCGGCAAAAGGTCGACCACCAAGGCATCTGGCACCCGCTGCTTAGCGGAAACCGCCACATGCACCAGCACCAGCTCGCCGCTGCGCAGGTTGCTCAGGTCTAGCGCCTCACCGTCCATGCCTAAATATTCACGGTAGATGCTGAGGTTTTCGCCGCCGGCTGCCGGGGGCTGACTTGGGTAGCCGGAGAGGGTCAACTGCTGATACAGCGGTGTATCGCTCGGCTTGTTGCTGGCATTGCTGATACGCAACGGCGACGCCAAATCGGCACCCTCAAGCTTGAGTCCGGACTGTGCATTGCTCAACTCAAACGCCAAGCTGGCGCTCTGCAGTGTCGCGCTCCAGCTCGGTTCCGGTTTGCTCAGCAGATTGCGCCCGGCCAGGTACAGCGAATTGCGCTCCTGGGTTGACAGCCACTGCTGCCCGGCCACTTCATCGGCCAAGTTGAACAGGCGTTCTTCACGGCGATCAGGCGCCAAGTCGTGCTCTTCCAGCAGCGCCAGAATCAGCGCCTGATCGCGCAGCGGGCTGCCGTAATCCGCCAGCCAGGTGTCGCTTTCACGGCCACGGTTTAGGCCAGCGCTTAGCAGGTCATCCGCGCGCGGTTGGTCGCCCATTTTCTGCAAGGCCACGGCCAGATGCACCAACGGCAAACCGGACAACGCATCGCTGCGCCGCTCATACAGGCTACGCAGTGCGCCCAGCGGCGCCTGTTGGCTGCGCGCCAACACATAGGCGGCATACGCTTGCACGGCAAAGCGGCTGTGGTTGGCGTTGTCGCTGTAGTTAACCTCGATCAACTGACGCTCCTGCAGGTAGCGCAGCAGGCGTTCGTTAGCCTTTTTTAGTGCGTCTTCTGGCACACCGAAACCTTGCTCACGGGCGCGCAACAGAAAGTCACTGACATAGGCGGTCAGCCAATACTCCTCATCGCCGTCGGCACCCCATAGGCCGAAGCTACCGTTGTAGCGCTGCATGCTCAGCAACCGCTCGATACCCAACTCGATGGCGCGTTTGCGCTGCTCATCCGGCTCAGCTTCCACGCCCAAGCGCTGCAACGTGGCGGCATCGGCGTACAGCGACGGGTAGAGGCCACTGGTGGTCTGCTCCAGACAGCCATAGGGGTACGCCTTGAGGGCGCGAATCTGTTCGCCTAGATTCAGCGGCGGCCGGCTGGAAATCGCCAAACGCGCTTCCAGACCTGCCGGCTCAAAAGCGCTCAAGGCATCGGCCGGCAGCAGCCACGCCTCGTCCTTGAGTACCGCACGAAAGTGCTGCAATTGCGCCGGATAGGCTGGGCGGATGCCAATTTGCCACTCACGGCTAAACGGCGGCAGATCCTCACCCGGCAATACCAAACCCTTGACGCTGACCTTGAAACGGCCCTGACCATAACCGCCCAGCGCGGTCACCGGGATACGCACAATAGTGCGCTGACCATCCGCCAGAGTAATCGGTGCCACCGCCGCGTCTGAGTTTTGCGTCAGGCGCAGCTGCCCTTCAGCGCGCAGTTGCACATCCAGTTTCTGCTCACGCCCGGACAGGTTACTGAGGTCAAGCGCCAGGGTGGTTTCATCGCCGCCGGCAAGGAAGCGCGGCGCCGACAGCTCGGCAATCAGCGGCGCGGCGACCAGCGTTTTACCTTCGCCCATGCCGTAATGCTCGTCGGTCCAGGCTTGCGCCATCAGCCGCAGCTCGCCGTTGAAGTCGGGAATAGCCAGGCTGACTTCACCTTCACCCTGATCGTTCAACGCCAGCGGTTGGCTTTGCAGCGCGACGATCAGCACGCTGGTGTCCGGACGCTTGCCGCCCGCGGCCAGCGCGGCATCGCCACCGAAGGCCAGCTTAGCCACCCGACCTTGGCCGGCTTCGATCAACTGGCCGTAAATATCCAGATGATCCGCGCCATAGGCCTTGCGGCCAAAGAAGTTAGCGAAGGGATCGGGCGTGGCGTACTCAGTGATATTGAGAATGCCGACATCCACCGCCGCAACCAGCACGTACGCCTGTTTCGGGATGCTGCCATCCGCATTACGCGCCTGCACCTTGACCGTGAGCGGTTGGTTGGGCCGAATTTTCTCCGCCGCGGTCAGTGTCAGCGCCAGTTTGCGCGGCGCACGCTGCAATGGCAGATGCAGCAGGCCGACCGCACGTTTAGGCGTGGCATTGCTCTGGCGCTCGCCGGGGCGAATGACCAAGGCGCTGACATACAGGTCGTGCCGCGCCCAATCCTTGGCAATCGGGATGTCGAAGGTTTTACCTTCGGCAGGCACCTCGACCTCTTGCCACCACAATGGTCCTTCGCTGGACTCGACCATCAGGTAACCCTTGCCTGCGGCAGGCGGGGTCACGGTGACTTGGGCTGTTTCGCCATCAGCGTAAGCGGGTTTATCCAGCGCCAACTTGACTTGGTCCGGTCGCACCGCGCCGCCGTCAGCATTGTCCTGCCAGCGGTAGCCGGCCCAAAAACGCAGGCTGCTGAGCATGCCCGTTTGCCCATCGATAACTTCGACGCGATACGGGCCCCACTCCACCGGGAAGCTGATTTTAGCGGTGCCACCGGCTGCGACTTGCAGCGTTTCTTCGTTGAGGGTGAGGAATTTCTCGTTGTAGTTATGGCTCCAGCCATCGCTCTCGGAGAAGTTCCAGAAGTAGTCACGGCGCTCGCGGATCAGACGCACGCTGAGTTGATCGGCGGCCAGCTTGTTGCCCGCGGCATCCGCCACCAGCACTTCAAACTCGGCGAGGCTGTCGGCATCCACTTCCTCACCGTCGAACAGCCCGCGCACACCGGGCAGGCGCTCGGCTGGCCATACCGGCTGAATCACGCGCCGGGTAATCGCCCGGCCACCGGACTCCTGCAGGCTGGCCTGCAGAATCAGGCGCAGTGGCGATTTGGCATCGGCCCAGCGGCTTTCGATATCCACGATGGCCTTGCCCTGCTCGTCCAGGCTGGTTTCATCCAGCTCGATGTCCTCGCTCAGTTCTTCTTCGGTGACTGAACCAAACTGGTAACCCGGCAGGCTGGCCACGGCCTCGCGCAGCGGGCGCACATAGAGTTGCCCGCTGAGACGATTACCTGCCGCTGGCGCGCCATACAAATAGCGTCCCGTGACATCAAATTGAGCGTTTTCAGCGGGGCTATACGGCGTATCACGGCCTTTAAGCTCCAGCGCCATACGTTCTGGCAGGAAATCTTCGACGGAAAACTCATACAGCTGCTGGCGGCCATCGCCTAGATCGAACAGCAACTGCCAGCGCCCAGTCGGCGCTTCGTCAGCCAGTTGCAGTGAGTACTGATAAAGGCCAGCGTCATCGGCCTGCCAAACGAATTTGCGGCTGATCTGTTCATCCGGGCGGCGCACTTGCACATTCACCGGCTGGGCTTTTAGCGCGCGGCCATCGGCATCTCGCAGCAGGCCATTGAGCAACACGATTTCGCCGGGGCGATACAAATCACGCGGACCAAACACAAAGAACTGCAACGGATGGGCCACCGGCCCGGCGATATCAAACTCAGCCAGGTCCAGCGCCGAGCTGTTAAGACGCAGTAAGCTGGTTTGCTCGCCCTGATGGGCCAACAGCACCTCGGCTTTGTCCGGCAGCGGCAGTTCTGAGTGGCCAGCGCTGTCGGTTTCGCCCTCAGCCAACACCTGGCCTTCGCCATCGAGAATTTCTAGGCGCACGTCGGCCAACGCATCGCCACCTGCCAGGGCTTGGGTAAACACATCCATGCGGTTCTGGTAGCGCCGTGCCGACAGGCCGATATCACTTAAGGTGAACAGCGTGGCGGGCTGCGAATAGTTGTAGCTGCCGGCTTCACGCATCACGGCCAGGTACACACCGGGCTGCTTAAAAGGCGCCAAGCCGGCAATCGGCAGCAGCAGGGTTTCGCGGGTGTTGCGCGCCGGGTTCAGGTCAAAGCGGCCGCCGTACACCAGCTCAGCCATCGGCAGCAAGCTGCGCGACTCCCAAGTATCCAGGTTACTCGAACGCCCCCAGCGATTGAGGAAGGCCGGCAGCGACTCAGCCTTGATGCGGAAGAATTCAACATTCACTTTATCGACGTTCAGGGCAATCACCGGCAGGCCTTCAGCCAAACGCGTGGGCAGCACCGAGCCACGACTGGCGAAACCGACACTGGCTTGCAGGTCACGGGTTTCCAAGCGGGTGACGTGCTCAGCGGCCAGACGTTGGTCATTCAGCGCCCGCAACCCGGCGTCCACCGTCAGCACCAGTTTGCGCTGCGGCTCCAGAGGGCGCAGGCGCACTTCCATCAAGTTATCCGCGAGTTCCCACGCACCGTCCACCTTGCCCTCTTTGCTGTCGACCAGGTGCAGGCGCTCGGCGAGCTTTTGCTCGGGATCAAGCGGCACCGAGAAACTGATCGATAAAGTGCTGGCGCCCTCTAGCTGAATCTCCGAGACATCCACCACCGTCAGCTCGCGACCCGCATAACGCTCGGCCAGCGCCTCACGGTCTACGGCAGGCTTAGCCGCCTCGCTAATGGCGGGGCTGGCTTGGGTCGCCGTCACCTCAGCCGGGCCAGGGGTGGATGAGTCACAGGCACTGAGTAGGCTCAGGACCAGCGCCAGAAGCAGTCCATTCTTCGGCATTTCGGGCTCCAACAGGGGGGATAGGTGCAGAGGGGTAACACTATAGTCGAGCCGCTTGCTAACGACTAAGCGGGCATCCGCAAAACTGCTGAGCAGCGCGCATCCGTTGATCAGTGTTTAATAGCGCCTGCTATGCGGGCCTGCGCGTCTCGTTGCAGCCTGTTCCACTTCAAATAGAGAGTGCATGTGATAAGCGCTGTACGCGATGCCTGGCAGCACGCACCCACGCACAAACGCGTGTGGGCGCTGGCGGCGCCGATGATTTTGAGCAACCTCTCGGTGCCTTTAGTGGCGCTGGTCGACAGCGCCGTGATCGGCCATCTGCCACACGCGCACCAACTGGCTGCGGTGGCCGTGGGCGGCAGCTTGTACACCTTGCTGGTTTGGACGGTGGGCTTTTTGCGCATGGGCACCACCGGCTTTAGCGCACAGGCCGCCGGGCGAAATGATGGCGGCGCGCTGCGGCAAATTCTGCTGCAAGGTTTGCTGCTTGGCGGGCTATTGGCCGCACTGTTGATCGGCCTGGCGCTGCCACTGAGTGACGCGGCATTGAAGCTGATGAACCCGTCGGTGCAACTCGATGAGCTGGCGCGCAGCTATCTGCACATCCGCTTGTTCGGCCTGCCGGCAGCGCTGACCACATACGCCTTGGTCGGCTGGTTACTGGGCACGCAGAACGCCCGCGGTCCGCTGGCTATTTTGCTCACCATCAGCCTAATAAACGTTGCCCTTGATTTGCTGTTTGTCCTCGGCCTGCAGTGGGGCGTAGCAGGCGCCGCATGGGCCTCGGTGATTGCTGAATGGAGCGGCGCACTGCTCGGCTTATACCTGGCCCGCCGCGCCCTGCGCGCCTATGCCGGTAGCCTGGACTGGGCGGCGCTGCGCCGCTGGATAAACTGGCGACCTTTGCTGGCGGTTAACCGCGACATTTTTATCCGCACCCTGGCGCTGCAAGCCGTGTTCTTCCTTATCACCGTGCAAGGCGCGCGTTTGGGTGATGCCACCGTGGCGGCAAACGCCTTGCTGCTTAACGGCCTGCTGCTCACCGCGCATGCGCTTGATGGCCTGGCTCATGCATTGGAAGCCCTGTGCGGGCATGCGTTGGGCGCTCGTGATCGCACTGCGCTGCGGCGCACGCTGATCGTCGCGGGTATTTGGTCACTGCTTGCCAGCGTTGCGTTTGCCTTGTTCTTCCTGCTCGGCGGCCACTGGTTTATCCGCTTACAGACCAACATCGAAGGGGTGCGCGAGGCGGCATTCACCAACCTGCCCTACCTGGCTTTATTGCCGCTGATTGCGGTCTGGAGCTACCTGCTCGACGGCCTATTTATCGGCGCCACTCGCGCCCGAGAAATGCGCGATGCCATGCTCTTGGCCTTGCTGCTCAGCCTACCGCTGGCGTGGGCTTTGCAACCGTTTGGTAATCAGGGCCTTTGGCTGGCCTTTCTCAGCTTTATGGGGCTGCGCAGCCTATGCCTAGGAGGCTATGCTTACCGCCTGACCCGAGGCGATCAATGGTTCGCCCTCCGCTCATCAGGAGCCACGCATGCTCAGCCCTGAAACGCCAGACGATGAAGTGTTGCGCCAACAAACACTCGATAACCACGAGTTGCTCGACACCCCGGCAGACCCGTACCTGGACACACTGGTAAGGGTGGTGCGCGAAATATTCTCAGTAAAAACAGTGCTGATCAGCTTGGTCGACCATGATCGCCAGTGGTTTAAAGCGCGCATTGGTCTGGATGCCAATGAAACGCCGCGCACGGTGTCCTTTTGCGCTCACGCGATATTGGGTAAGCAGGCATTTATTGTGGAAGACGCGCATAACGACCTGCGCTTTCACGACAATCCATTGGTGACTAACAACCCGCATGTGCGCTTTTATGCCGGGCAGCCGCTGTTTTCTGAAGAAGGCCAAGCGCTGGGCACCCTGTGCCTCATCGATCCTGCCCCGCAAACGTTGACTGACAAGCAACAGCGCCTGTTTGCTGACATGGCCGTGTTGGTGGAGGGCTACCTCAAGCTGCGCAACGTCAGCCAGCAAACCGCACAGCTGCGTGCAGCGTTAAGCCGCGAACAACGCAAGGTGCTGCTCGACCCCCTGACCCAACTGTGGAACCGCGCTGGCCTTGACCATTTTTTGCCCCTGCAAGAACAGCAGGCTGATGATTTAGGCCTTCAACTGGGCGTGCTGTTCTGTGATTTGGATTACTTCAAAAAAATCAACGACAGCTACGGCCATGCGGCTGGCGACCAAGCGCTGTGGCAAGCGGCGCGGCGCATCAGCGCTGCCGTGCGTCCGCAAGACATCGTCACCCGCAGCGGCGGCGAAGAGTTTGTGGTGCTGCTGCAGGTGCATGACCAGCATGAGTTGCTGCAAATTGCCGAGCGCGTCAGTCACGCGATACGGCAACAGCCACTGGAGATTGACAGTCAGCCACTCGACTTAACCATCAGCATCGGTGCGGCGTTACGCAGGTCTCAAGAGCAACCGACGGAAACCCTCAAGCGTGCGGACCAAGCGCTTTACCACGCCAAAGCTGGCGGCCGTAACCGGGTCGAGTTCAGCGACTGACCGCGCCTATTAAAGGATGTAAAAATGGGCCAAGCGCTCGCTGCCTACCTGCATTACCTGTCGATTTTCCTGCTGTTCGCCCTGCTCAGCATCGAGCATGTGCAATTCAAACTGCCGCTGGACCTGCGCCACGCGCGAAACTTAATCATCACCGACATTGCCTATGGCGTTTGCGCAGGCGTGGTGCTGTTTAGCGGCTTAGCGCGTGTGCTGTGGTACGGCAAAGGCCTGCACTATTACCTGAACAACAGCCTGTTTCAGGTCAAGGTTGGCCTGTTTATCGGGGTCGGGTTGATTTCCGTGGTGCCGACCTTCGTCTTCCTCAACTGGCGCAACACCCTTAAGGCCGGCGAAATACCGCAGGTCAGCCCAACTCAGGCACGCTGGGTGATTAGGGTGATTCGCTTGGAATTGTTACTGCTGCTGGTCATCCCATTACTGGCGGTGTTGATGGCGCGCGGTTATGGCGTAAACGACTGATCGTCGCCGCGAAGGTCGCTCTAGCAGGTTTTTAGCCATGGCTGGCGCCTGCCAAACACCCCGCTCATTTGCCCGCTCGGCCCGGCTCTGCTAGTGTCGCGCCGGTTACACCTCCCCGATTCGCCCCGAGAACTTCGCCATGGCCGCCCGCAAAAAAGCTGCGCTCGACTTCGAGCAATCCCTGACTGATCTGCAGAACTTGGTCGAGCGCCTGGAAAACGGCGAGCTGTCGCTGGAAGATTCGCTGACCGCCTTCGAACAAGGCGTGCGCCTGACCCGCGACTGCCAAACCGCCTTGGCCCAGGCCGAACAGAAAGTGCAGATTTTGATGGAACGTGACGGCGAGCTGGAGGAAGCCCCCTTCGACGCGGACCAACCAGCATGATTACGGCCTACCAGAGCAGCTGCCAGAACCGCGTCGATGCTGCTCTGGAAAGCCTCTTAAGTAGCCCGCGCCCAGAATTAGAGCGCTTGTATGCGGCCATGCGCTATAGCGTGTTCAATGGTGGCAAGCGTATTCGCCCGCTGCTTGCTTATGCCGCCTGCGAAGCACTCGGCGGTGAGGCGCCGCGCGCCAATGCAGCAGCCTGCGCAGTGGAATTAATTCACGCCTATTCGCTGGTGCATGACGACTTGCCGGCGATGGATGATGACGACCTGCGTCGCGGCCAACCGACCACCCATATTGCCTTTGATGAAGCCTGCGCCATTCTCGCCGGCGACGGCCTGCAGAGTTTGGCCTTCGAAGTGCTCGCCGACTCCACGCACAACCCACACAACCCTGACGTGCGTTTAGCCATGCTCACAGCGCTGGCGCGCGCTGCCGGCCCAGCTGGAATGGTGGGTGGCCAAGCCATCGATCTCGGTTCGGTCGGGCGCAGGCTTGATCAACGCGCGCTAGAAACCATGCACCGGCATAAAACCGGGGCGTTGATCGAGGCCAGCGTGCGACTCGGCGCGTTGGCCAGCGAGCGGGCCGACGAGCCGGCCTTACACGCCCTGCATACCTATGCCCGCGCCATCGGCCTGGCCTTTCAAGTACAAGACGACATTCTTGATGTGGAAAGCGACACCGCTACGTTGGGCAAGACCCAAGGCAAAGATCAGGCCCACCACAAGCCCACCTACCCAGCCCTGCTCGGCCTCGACGCGGCCAAGGCCTATGCCCTGCACTTGCGCGATCAAGCCCTACTCGCCTTGCGCCCATTCGACCAGGCTGCCGAACCGCTGCGCGAGCTGGCGTGTTACATCGTCGAACGGCGCAGTTGAGCCTATGCCCTATGCCCGCCGGCTAAGGCGCGCATTTGCTCACGCAACCAGGCATGCCCGGTCTGATCTTCCACCTGCATCGACCAATAAAGATTGAGGTTCACCGGCGCCAATGCCACCGGTAAATCCAGCAACCTGGTCGGTAAGCCAGCAGTGATCAGCTCCGCATAACGCCTGGGCATAGTCAGCAACCATTGGCTCTGCGCCACCAGTAAAGCCGCCGACAGGTAATGCTGGCAACGTTGCCGCACCTGGCGCGCCAAGCCTTGCCGCGCCAAGGCCAAGTCCTCCACGCAGATGCCGCGCCGCCGTGAAGTCACGGCAATGTGCTCAGCCGCCAAGTAACGCGCCGCGGTTAATTCGCCGCTAAACCCCGGCCCTGCCACCACGCACAGCGGATCACTCAAGAGCAACTGATGGCGCAGTTCATGGTCCGTTGGCCGGGCGATTTCAATGGCCAAATCAATTCGCCCCGCCATGAGCTCGCGCTGCAACTCGGCCCAGTGCACGCTGCTGCAACGCACCTCCAGTTGCGGCGCTACTTCCCGCAGATGGGCGACGATGCTGGGTAACACCACTGGCTCCATCTGCTCGGGCATGTTCAGGGTAAAGGTGCGCCGATCACGCAGCGGGTCGAAGGCTTGCCCGCGCGACACACTGCGCAGCAAGCCCGCCAGAGCCTCTTGGATGCCGGGCGCAAGTTGCGTGGCCAATAGCGTCGGCGCAACGCCACGACCCTCACGGACAAACAGGGGATCACCTAACTGCTCGCGCAGACGATTCAGCGCATGGCTGACAGCCGACTGGCTGAGGTGCAGCAAGACCGCCGCGCGGGTCAGGTTGCGCTCGCGGTAAATCACCTCAAACACCCGAAACAGGTTCAGGTCGATGCGCTCCAGCCTCGAGCCGTCATGCTGCTGATTCATGGTTACCCCCGCAATAACAGATAGCCGCAGCCTAACAGGCATGCACATCGAACTAACCATGAATGCAGCTCATGGATAACGATGCATAAGCATCAGTTCTGCCGTCCGTGTAAGGCTGCCTAAGATGCCGGCAGACAAGAACAACAAAGGCCTCCTCCGCCATGCCCGAAATCGCTTACCTCAACCAGCTCGCTACCCTGCACGCCGCCGCCTGGCCGGCTAATGCCCCGCGTGCGCCGCAATACCCGCACGGCCAGCAACCGCTCAGTGAATACCTGCGCGCCTGGGCCATTGGACAGCCAGACCGGCCGGCGCTGGATTTTTACGGCCACTGCATCACGTGGGCCGAGCTGGATCGTCTGTCCGATCGCTGCGCCGCGCTGCTCGACGAGCTGGGCGTCAAGGCGGGTGATCGGGTCGCGGTGTTTATGCCCAACTGCCCGCAATTGCACATCGCTTTTTACGGCATTCTCAAATGCGGCGCCGTGTACGCCCCGGTCAGCCCGCTGAGCAAGCCGATGGAGCTGGCCTATCAGCTCAACGACAGCGGCGCCCAAGTCATCCTCTGTTTTGACCAGCTACTGCCAGTGGTCCGCGCTGTGCGCGAGGACTGCGCACTCAACCATGTACTCGCCACCAGCCTGTCAGAGCTACACCCCAGCGTGCCGAGCATTCCGGTGGCCGACCTGCTAATCGCGCCCAAGGTTCAGGCTGAAGATGCACTGGACTTTCTCCCGGCGCTGCAACACTGCCAGCGCGCCACGCCCAGCCATCGCCCCCAACTAGATGACATCGCCGCGCTCAATTACACCGGCGGCACCACCGGCCTGCCCAAAGGCTGCGTGCACACCCACGGTGACATGCTCTACACCTGCGCCAGCTTCGTCCCCGTGGCGCTGGGGTTACACACTGACAGCGTGATGCTGAACTTTTTACCGGAGTTCTGGATTGCCGGAGAAAACGCGGGGCTGCTGTTCCCGGTGTTCAGCGGTTGTCGCTTAGTGCTGCTGGCGCGCTGGGATGCTGTGGCGTTTATGGCGGCCGTTGAGCATTACCGGGTCAGCCATTGCGGTTTACTGGTCGACAGTGCCGCCGAGGTGCTCGAACACCCCGCTGCCGGCAGATACCGGCTGGACTCGCTGCAACGCACCGGTAGCATTTCGTTTATCAAAAAACTCACCCGCGACTACCGCGAGCGCTGGCGCGCCCTGACCGGCTGCACGCTGTTTGAATTCAGTTTTGGCATGACCGAAACCCACACCTGCGACACCTTCACCTACGGCCTGCAAGATGACGATTTTGACCTGACCAGCGCACCGACTTTTGTTGGCCTGCCGGTGCCCGGCACGGAGTTCAAAGTCTGCGATTTCAACAGCGGTGACTTACTGCCGCTGGGCAGTAAAGGCGAGCTCTGCGTGCGCAGCCCCTCCCTGCTGCACGGCTACTGGCAACGCCCGGCAGAATCCGCTGCGGCCCTCAAGGACGGCTGGCTGCACACCGGCGACCTCGGCCAAATCACCGAGCAAGGCTTTATCCGCTACCTCGGCCGCCGTAAGGAAATGCTTAAGGTCAACGGCATGAGCGTGTTCCCCAGCGAGCTAGAAGCCATGCTCGGCCAGCACCCGGCGCTGCTGGCCAGCGCGGTGATTGGCCGCACGGATGTCAGCAGCGGTCAGCGCCCCGTAGCCTTTGTCGTGCTTAAGGCCGACAGCCGCGAGAATGCCTACAGCCTGCAAGCGTGGTGCAAAGAAGCCATGGCCAGCTACAAGGTGCCAGAAATCCGCGTGGTCGAAACGCTGCCAATGACGGCCACCGGTAAGGTGAAGAAAAACGAGCTGGAGGCCTTACTGTGAGCGCATCCTTCAGTGCCCTGCTAATCGCTAACCGTGGCGAAATCGCCATCCGCATCGCCCGCGCCGCCAGTGAGTTGGGTATTAGCTCGGTGGCCGTGTATGCCGAAGACGACGCCGCCTCCTTGCATGTACGCCAGGCCGATCGTGCCATCGCGCTCAAGGGTCGCGGGGTTGCGGCCTATCTGGATATGGACCAGTTGATCGCCATCGCCCAAGCCAAGGGCTGCGACGCCGTACACCCCGGCTATGGCTTTCTTGCGGAAAATGCCGAATTCGCCCGCCGCTGCCAGGCCGCCGGCTTGTGTTTTGTAGGCCCCAGCGCTGAGGTGCTGCAGCTGTTTGGCGACAAAGCCGCCGCCCGTGATCTGGCCGAACGCTGCGAGGTGCCGCTGGTGGCGGGCATCAATCAAGCGATCAACCTGGATCAAGCCCGCGTCTTTCTTTGCGAGCATGGCGCCGTCATGCTCAAGGCCTTGGCCGGCGGCGGTGGCCGTGGCATGCGCCCGGTATTCGCCGTCAGCGAACTGGATGAAGCCTTCGCCCGCTGCCAGTCAGAAGCCCGCGCGGCCTTCGGTAATGACGCGCTGTATATCGAACAACTGGTCAGCCACGCCCGCCATATCGAAATTCAGGTGCTCGGCGATGCCACAGGCGCGGTCAGCCACCTGTGGGAACGCGACTGCAGCCTGCAGCGCCGCCAGCAAAAACTGGTGGAAATCGCCCCCAGCCCGGATCTGCCTGCCGCCACCCGCGAGCGCATGATCGCCGCCGCCTTAACGCTGGCCAGTGCCGCGCGCTACCAAGGCCTAGGCACCTTCGAATTTCTGCTGGACGCCGAGCAGCCCGAGCGCTTCTATTTTATGGAGGCCAACCCGCGCATTCAGGTCGAACACACCGTCACCGAACAGGTGACGGGCGTTGACCTGCTGCACACCCAGCTCAAGCTCGCCGCCGGGCAAACCTTGGCCGACCTCGGCCTGTTGCAACCGCCCGCGCTGAACGGCTGCGCCGTGCAACTGCGAATCAACCTGGAAAGCATGAACGCCGATGGCAGCACCCGGCCGGCCGCCGGCACGCTTAGCGCCTACCAGCCGCCCAGTGGTCCAGGTCTGCGCGTGGATGGTTATGGCTACGCCGGCTACCCAGTCAGCCCTAGCTACGACTCGCTACTGGCCAAGCTGATCGCCCATGCGCCGGACTACCCCAGCGCACTGCGCCGCGCCTACCGCGCCCTCTGCGAGTTTCGCTTGGAGGGCGTCGCCAATAACCTGCACCTGCTGCAAAACCTCCTGCGCCTGCCGCAGGTGGCGAGCTACCAACTGACCACGCGCTTTGTTGAAAGCCATTTGAGCGAGCTGCTGGCCGCACAACCGCAGGCTCACCCACACCACTTTTTTGCTGGCGCACAAGTAGAACGCCAAACTGCTCAACAGATGCAGGACGCGCCCGCCGGCTGCCTGCCATTGGTCACCACCAGCACCGGCGTGGTGGTCAGCCTGGAGGTGGCCGCAGGCGATGCCGTTGCCATAGGTCAGGGCATTGCGGTGATGGAAGCCATGAAAATGGAGTTCGTGGTTAAAGCCCGCCACAGCGGCATCGTCCGCCACTTGGCCGTGCAGGTTGGCAGCGCCCTGAGTGAAGGCCAGCCGCTGCTATTTATTGAACCTGGCGACGTCGCCGCGGACCTCAGCCAAAACGAACAGAGCCAGGACTTGGCACATATTCGTGCCGATCTGGCCGAAGTACTCGAACGCCACGCCATCACCCGCGACGAGCGCCGCCCGCTCGCGGTGGCCAAGCGCCGTAAAACCGTCCAGCGCACGGTGCGCGAGAACCTCGCTGACTTACTCGATGAAGGCAGCTTCAATGAATACGGCGCGCTCGCCCTGGCCGCGCAACGCCGGCGCCGCTCGCTGGACGAGTTAATCGAACAAAGCCCGGCCGATGGCCTAGTAGCCGGCACCGGCACCGTCAATGCCGAACGCTTCGGTGATCACGCTGCGCGCTGCATGACCATCGCTTATGACTACACCGTATTCGCCGGCACCCAAGGCGTAATGAACCACAAGAAGACTGACCGCATGCTCGGCCTCGCGGCGCAGTGGCGCTTGCCGTTGGTGTTGTTCGCCGAAGGCGGCGGCGGCCGCCCCGGCGACACCGATTTCGTTGGCGTGGCGGGGCTCGATTGCCACACCTTTGTCGGCATGGCCAAACTCTCCGGCTTGGTGCCGCTGGTCGGCGTGGTGTCCGGGCGCTGCTTTGCCGGTAACGCCGCACTGCTCGGCTGCTGCGATGTCATTATCGCCACCGAAAACGCCACTATCGGCATGGCTGGCCCGGCGATGATCGAAGGCGGCGGGCTGGGCAGCTTCAAACCGGAGCACGTCGGCCCTGTCAGCGTGCAAGGGCCGAACGGGGTTATCGATGTCGTAGTGGCTGATGAGGCCGAGGCTGTGCGAGTAGCCAAGCAATACCTGAGCTACTTCCAAGGCAGTCTCAGTGATTGGCAATGCACCGACCAACGCGCGCTGCGGCATGTCATCCCGGAGAACCGTCTGCGGGTGTATGACATCCGCCACGTCATCGCCACCCTGGCTGACTGCGACTCCGTGCTGGAGTTACGCCGTCAGTTCGCCCCGGGTTTGATCACCGCATTTATCCGCATCGAGGGCAAACCATTCGGCCTGCTGGCCAATAACCCCGCGCATCTGGGCGGCGCGATTGATGCGGTGGCCGGCGACAAAGCCGCGCGCTTTATGCAGCTGTGCGATGCCTTCGATATACCGCTGCTGTCGCTGTGCGACACCCCGGGCTTTATGGTCGGCCCAGACGCCGAAAAACAGGCCACCGTGCGCCATGTGTCGCGCATGTTCGTTGCCGCCGCCAGCCTGACGGTGCCGTTTTTCACCGTGGTACTGCGCAAAGGCTACGGCCTTGGCGCGCAGGCCATGGCAGCCGGTAGCTTTCATTCACCGCTGTTTACCATCGCCTGGCCCAGCGCCGAGTTTGGCGCCATGGGCCTGGAAGGCGCGGTGCGCTTGGGCTTTGCCAAGGAACTGGCCGCATTAGAAAAGCCTAACGAGCGCCAACAACTGTTCGACAAGCTGGTGGCCAAGGCCTACGAAAACGGCAAAGGCATCAACATGGCCAGCTTTCTAGAAATCGATGCTGTGATCGACCCAGTAGAAACCCGCGCCTGGCTGCTGCGCGGGCTGAATGCCGCACCACGGCCGGCCGCGCGCGAAGGCAAAAAACGTGCAGTCGACACCTGGTAAGCGGCTCAACGTAGCCCGGACATGAGCCGGGCTAAGAATTGCATTGAGCAATCGTCCATCGAGGCAGTTTGCCGCGCGGCAAAGCCCAAGCATGTTTGGGCAGTTTCCGGCGCTTCGGGTAAACTGCGCCTCTTTCACCCCGATAATGATCTGCCTGATGCCGACGACTTTCCACGAGATCCCCCGTGAGCGCCCGCTGACGCCCCTTCTAGACCGCGCTAATACGCCGGATGAGTTGCGTCGCCTAGGCGAAGCTGAGCTGGAAACCTTGGCCGACGAATTGCGCCAGTACCTGCTGTACACGGTCGGGCAGACCGGCGGGCATTTCGGCGCCGGCCTTGGCGTAATCGAGCTGACCGTAGCCCTGCATTACGTCTTCGACACCCCGGACGACCGGCTGGTATGGGACGTTGGCCATCAGGCCTACCCGCATAAAATCCTTACCGGGCGTCGCGAGCAAATGGGCAGCCTGCGGCAGAAAGATGGCATTGCTGCCTTCCCACGGCGCAGCGAGAGCGAATACGACACCTTCGGCGTCGGCCACTCCAGCACCAGCATCAGCGCGGCGCTGGGTATGGCCATCGCCGCGCGCCTGCAAGGCAGCTCGCGCAAATCGGTGGCGGTGATCGGCGATGGCGCGCTGACCGCTGGCATGGCCTTCGAGGCGCTTAACCACGCCAGCGACGTTAAAGCCAACATGCTGGTGATCCTCAACGACAACGACATGTCAATCTCCAAAAATGTCGGCGGCCTATCCACCTACCTGGCCAAAATTCTTTCCAGTCGCACCTACGCCAACATGCGCGAAGGCAGCAAAAAGGTCCTGTCCAAACTGCCCGGCGCCTGGGAGATTGCCCGCAAGACTGAAGAACACGCCAAGGGCATGCTGGTCTCCGGCACCCTCTTTGAAGAACTGGGCTGGAACTACATTGGCCCCATTGACGGCCATGATCTGCCCAGCCTGCTTGCCACACTGCGCAACATGCGTGACCTGGAAGGTCCGCAGTTCCTGCACGTGGTCACCAAAAAAGGTAAAGGTTTCGCCCCGGCTGAAGCCGACCCCATTGGTTACCACGCCATCACCAAGCTGGAGCCGATCAACGCCCCAGCAGCGCAACCCAAGCAAGCCTCTGGGCCGAAATATTCCAGCGTATTCGGCCAATGGCTGTGCGACATGGCCGCCGAAGACCCACGCTTAGTCGGCATTACGCCCGCGATGAAAGAAGGTTCGGATTTGGTGGCGTTTAGTGAGCGCTACCCCGAGCGCTATTTCGACGTGGCCATCGCCGAACAGCATGCCGTCACTCTGGCGGCAGGCATGGCCTGCGACGGCATCAAGCCGGTGGTGGCGATTTATTCGACCTTCCTACAGCGCGCTTACGATCAGTTGATTCACGATGTGGCCGTGCAGCACCTCGACGTGCTGTTTGCCATCGACCGCGCCGGCTTGGTCGGTGAAGACGGTCCGACCCACGCCGGCAGCTTCGATATTACCTACCTGCGCTGCATCCCCGGCATGCTGGTGATGACGCCCAGTGATGAAAACGAACTGCGCCGTATGCTCACCACTGGCCACCTGTTCGATGGTCCGGCGGCGGTGCGCTACCCACGCGGCAGCGGGCCTAACGCGGCCATTGAGCCGGGCCTTGCACCGCTGGACATTGGCAAAGGCATCATCCGCCGTCAGGGGAAGCAAACTGCCCTGCTGGTCTTTGGTGTACAGCTGGCCGCCGCACTGAAAGTAGGCGAAATACTCGACGCCACCGTGGTCGATATGCGTTTTGTAAAGCCGCTGGACGATGCGCTGGTAAGCGAATTAGCCGCCAGCCATGCGCTGCTGGTCACCCTTGAGGAGAACAGCGTGATGGGCGGTGCTGGCAGTGCGGTCAGCGAATACCTGGCCGCCAGTGGCATCCTCAAGCCGGTGTTGCACTTGGGCCTGCCTGATTACTACGTCGAGCATGCCAAGCCCGCGCAGATGCTCGCCGAATGTGGACTGGACGCCGCCGGCATTGAAGCGTCTGTGCGCGCACGCCTCGCCACGCTACCTGCATGAGCGATGCTCAACCAGGCCTGAGCCTAGATTGCTTGTAATTCATTCAACCGCACATTAAGGTGCGCGTCGTTTTACTTCCGCCAAGGTGCGCCCTTTATTCTTAAAGCGGCGTTAAACGGGAAGCCGGTGCGCTCATCACGAGCAACCCCGGCGCTGCCCCCGCAACGGTAATCGACTGCAGCATTAACCTGCGCGTCGCCTCACGCTGTCCACTGGAGAAATCTGGGAAGGACGAGGCCACGTATGTCGAGAGTCCGGAGACCGGCCTTGCTGGATGTGACTGGTGTTGCGGAGGGCATCACCGTCAAGCTCAGGCTGCGTTTGCGCGTGCCTGTTCTTGCACCTGCCCTCCTCAAAAGTTTCTTATCTTTTGAGGATTATCTAGATGAAATTATCCCGTCTTGCCCTGGCTGTGGCGCTGCTATCGCCCGGCTACAGCTTTGCCGAAACACCGTCACACGACGAAGCACTTAAGCTGCCTGACTCCCTGATCACCGCTAATCGCGCCGTCCAAAAGCGTAACGAGTCTTCCAGCGCCAGCACGGTTTTTACCCGCGCTGACATAGAGCGCTTGCAGCCCCGCAGCGTAGCCGACCTGTTGCGCCGTGTGCCCGGCATGCAAATAGGCCAAAGCGGCGGACGCGGAAGCCTAACAGGCATCTACTTGCGTGGTACCAAGTCAGCGCAAACCCTTATGCTGATTGACGGACAGCGGTTTAACAGTGCCGATAGCGGCACAGCTGCTCTAGAAACACTCAGCGTCGAACAAATCGAGCGCATAGAAGTACTGCGTGGCTCGCGCTCAGCAATGTATGGGGCCGACGCTATCGGCGGTGTTATCCAAGTATTCACTCGTCGCGCGAGCGGCGAAGGCCTCAAACCTCGCTTGCACCTGGGCTATGGCAGCCGCAATAGCTGGGAGCGAAGCGCAGGGCTTTCCGGCGGCGACGACAACACACGCTTCAACCTATCTGTCGCCTCTGAAGATACCGACGGTATTGATCGCACCAACAGCGACAATGGCCCAGACCAAGACAACGATGCCTACCGTAATAACTCTGTCAGCTTCAACTTAGGCCACAGTTTCAACGAGCGCTTAGAGCTGGGCATCAACGTACTTGACCTTCGTGGCGAAAGTGAATACGACCAAGGCTGGCTAGGTGACAAGCCGTATGACGAATTCAAGATCAGTAATGTGTCGACGTTTGTAGATGGCAAGGTCAACGACATCTGGCAAAGCCGTTTGGAAGTCGGCCATAGCGAAAATCGTCGCTTCAACCGCGCCGATGACAGTGATTCCAGCAGCGCATTCAGCACTTACCGTAATTCCGCAGCGTCCATAAATACCCTGCACCTAAGCGACAGCCAAAGCCTGATCCTTGGCGCGGATTGGTATGAGGATCAACTCAACAACGACAATAACTTTGCCGAAAGTACGCGCTGGAACCAAGCCGCCTTGGCCCAACATCGGTTTCAAGGCGAGCACTTCAGCACCGAGCTGGGCATGCGCCATGACAAGAATGAGCAATATGGCAGCCAGAACACGTGGAATGGTGCTCTGAGCCTTCCCGTGAATGCCGCTAACGAACTGATCCTGTCTTACAGCGAAGGCTTCCGCGCACCGACTTTTGCTGATCTTTACTTCCCGGGGTATGACAACCCTAACCTCAAGCCGGAACACTCGAAAAGCTATGAACTGCAGTGGCGCAGCCAACTGGCAGAAGACACGCGCCTGGAAGCATCGGTTTACCGTACAGATATCCGAGACGCCATTGTGTCCGACAGTAGTTTCACACAGCAAAATATTGCGACCGCTCGCATACACGGTTTCGAAGCTGAGTTGCAGCAAGCCGTCCTAGGCTGGCAAACAGTGCTTGGCGTTAGCGTGATCGACCCTCGCGACCGTGATACCGGTAAAACCTTGGCTCGCAGGGCCAAACGCACACTGAACCTAGACGTGGATCGCCAGTTCAACCGCTTAACCATTGGCGCCACCTGGCAGGCATTAAGTCGTGCTTATTCAGATGCCGCCAATACGCAGGAAGTCGCCGGTTACGGCCTACTCAACCTTCGCAGCAGTTGGCAGGCTAACCCGGAAATTAAACTGGGCCTGACAGTCGATAATGCTCTAAACAAAACTTACAGCTCCGCTTTGTACAGCGTATTCGACTTCAGCACATTCCAAAGCAGCTACTTCCCTTATCAAGAAGAAGGCCGAAGCGCCCGACTGTCCGTCACCTGGACGCCAGACCTGTAAACCTGCGTAAAGCGCTGCGCTTTGTCTATGTTGACTTGGTGCGCGGCTCGCCGCGCATCAACCTGCGCCCTACTTTGGGATAATGCTGTGCTGCGCCACCTGATCGTTTCACTCACCTGCACTGTGTGGGCGTGGCTACCTGGCAGCAGTCAGGCCGGCGCGCCGCAACATGTTGCCTCCCTCGACCTCTGCATGGACTGGGCGCTAACCCAGTATGCGAATCCCTCACAGGTGCTGGCGCTGTCGCCCATGCATCAGCGCTATGCACTTCCCGGTCTACAGGGCCAATGGCCGACGCACGATGGCTCGCTGGAGCAACTCGTGCAACTGCAGCCAGATCTGGTGCTGGTTGGCCAGTACAGCGCGGTGATGTTACGTGGGCGACTGCAAGCCTTGGGCGTGCGCGTCGAGGTGCTGCCGCTGCCGGTGACGCTAACAGAGGTAGAGCCTTATGAACGGCGCATCCTGCAGCTACTTGGCTTGGATCCCGCTCAGGCGCAGCCCACACCGGAGCTAATCGCACCTCACGCGAATGCCAAACGTTTACTGTTGCTCGGCCCCAACGGTATGGGCACAGGCCGAGACACGTTCGAGCAACAGATTATCGAGCAGGCTGGCTGGCGTAATTACCTGACGGACTCAGGCTATGTTCAGCTGGATCTAGAGCTTATTAGCCGCGACCCACCTGACGCCATTATCTACGCCGCGCCAGACCATCAGGCGCTGGCTAATCGCTTCGCCGAGCACCCGGTTTTACGCAAAACCGTGCCACCCGAAAACTGGCTGCGCACCGATTACTGGCGCTGGCAATGCCCCGGCCCTTTGACCTGGGAACTAATAGGACAACTGCACCAATGGCTCGATTAGTAACCCCCGGCCTGCTTCTGCTGATGCTGGTGAGTGCGCTGGCTTCCCTCAGTATTGGCTCTGCCTCAGTGCCCATAATTCCCGGGCTTATCGATTGGATGAGTGGCCGTAACAGCTTGGCCGCCATCGTCATCGGTGAAATACGCCTGCCACGTACGTTAATCGCCCTCGCCGTGGGCGCCGCTCTGGGCCTGAGTGGCGCTGCGCTGCAAGGGCTGCTGCGTAACCCCTTGGCGGATCCCAGCTTGACCGGCGCAAGCCAAGGCGCAGCGCTGGGCGCCGCCGGGGTGTTTTATTTTGGCCTGATGCCGGGCCTCGGAGTGCTCGCGCCTGGCGTGGCCGGACTGATCGGCGCAGGTGCGGCGTTGCTGTTAATGCTGGCGCTGGCGGGTTCGGCCCGACCCCATATGGTCATCATGGCAGGGCTGGCAATCTCAACCCTCGGCGGCGCCGCATTGGCGACCGTGCTGAACTTTGCACCTAATCCTTATGCCATGCAGGAGCTGGTGTTCTGGCTGTTAGGCTCGGTTTCTGAGCGTGGCCTGGATCATTTATGGCTGCTTGCCCCAGCGCTGGCGCTGGGAGCGACGCTGATTTTCAGCCAGCGGCGCTTACTCAGCGCGCTGAGCCTTGGCGAGCAGGTCGCGCAAAGCTTGGGCCTGCACTACAAACGTGGCAGCCGTCTAATCGTACTCGGAGCGGCAGTCTTGGTCGGCTCGGCAGTGGCCGTTGCTGGCAGCATTGGCTTCGTCGGCTTGCTGGTGCCGCACCTGTTGCGCCCACTGGTCCGGCATAGGCCGGAGCGCCTGCTGCTGCCCGCGATGCTGGCTGGCGCGAGCTTGGTGTGCCTGGCTGATATTGGCGTGCGCTTGTTACCGCCGGGGCGCGAACTGAAGCTAGGGGTACTGACCTCACTGCTAGGCGCGCCCCTGTTCATCTGGCTGGTATGGCGGGAGCGCAAGCAGTGGATCTGATTCGCCTTGAACAACTCAATGTCGGACAACGCCTGAATGATGTGTCTCTTAACCTGGCGCACGGTGAAATGCTTGGCATCATCGGCCCCAATGGCTCAGGTAAATCGACGCTGCTGCATTGCCTGGCCGGCATTCTGCCTTACCGTGGGCGCGTCGAGTTTGCCGGCGCTAATCTTGCTCACCTGCCGAGCCAGACCCGCGCACAGAAAATCGCCTTTGTGCCACAAGCCAGCCACAGTGCTTGGTCGCTGAGCGTGGAAGATATTGTCACGCTCGGCCGCCTGCCGTGGGCCGATGAGGATGCGCCAGCCATCGCCAACGCCATGGCGCAAACAGGCGTAAGCGAGTGGCGCACACGTCGAGTGGATACCCTCTCGGGCGGTGAGCAATCACGGGTGTGGCTGGCCCGCGTGCTGGCCGGACAACCGATGCTGCTGTTGGCAGACGAGCCGGTGGCCAGCCTCGACCTGTACTATCAGCAACAGATCATGCAGTCATTGCGCGGCTACGCTGAAGACGCACAGTCAGTCATCCTTTCCATTCATGATCTGGCCCTCGCGGCACGTTACTGCGACAAACTTTGCCTGCTCAACCACGGCCGCATACATGCCATTGGCACCCCGCAACAGGTATTGACTGAGGCGAATATCAGCGCTGTATTTAAGGTACAGGCGCATATCGACTTCACTGTTACGCCTCCGCTAATCGTCCCTAGGTAGACATTCCATGGCCCTGAAGCTCAGCAAAAATTTTGATGAAGTGTGCTACCCATTTATCCAAGAAACCTCGGCGCTTTGCGACTTTGAGGTCATCACGGATGAGCTGTGCGGCATCATCGGCGCGGCTCTCGCTTACCTGCCGCATGACATGCCCGATATAGCGGCAGATCTTGAGCAATTACAGCCACTGGCCTTCCATGTGAATGGTTCGATTCGTGGCCGACTGGCCATTGAAGAATGTGATATTGAATGGCTGCAAGGCCGCCTGACGCATTACCAACTGGAGGCAGGCGAACTGCTCAAGGGATTTGTCCTGCCACGCGGCCAGGCCCCTGTGGTGCAATTGCACCAGGCTCGCTCGGCGGCAAAAAAAGCCATTCGCGCGATGGTTCGTGTTGATCAGGAAGGCAAAACTGTTGCACTGGTCCTGCCGCGCTTATGCAACATGATGTGCAACTTCTTTTTTACCCTGTGCTTGGTCATCAACAAACGGCGCAACATCAGCGAAACGGTCTTTATCAGTAAAAGCTACGGCCGCTAACCCATTGCATGCATGACGTCATAGTGTTTGGGCCGCAGGGTTAGCGCTTGCTCAAAAGGCGCTACGTAGCGGCTGCGCGCTGAAGAAGCGCGGCATTAGTGTGCTTCGCTCAACTGCTCACACATTTTCTCCAACACCCCCAGCATCTGAAAGCTCGGCCGTTCCAGGCCTTGATCCGGCACCTGCCACAATTGCTTACGCGACACTGCAGTGATTCCCGGCCAGATGCGCCAGGCATCTAGCTGTTGTGGGTTGCTAGCCAGAATAACCTCGGGGTTGCGTTCAAGTACCGCCTCCACACTGACTTGCGGGGCAGGCAAGGTGAGGTCAGCAAAAATGTTCTCGGCGCCACAGACGCGTAAGGCATCGCTGATGATCTGCTGGCCGCCAAGGGTGTACAGCGGCGTATCCCACACTTGATAAAACAGCCGCAGCGGCCGCGTACGCTGATAACGCTGGCTCAGGCGCTGCAGGCCTTGGTTGAATTGCTGCTGCAGACGCTGACCCTGATCGGCACGGCCGATACGGGCGCCAATCTCAGCAAATTGCGTGGCCAGATCAGCCAGCTTGCGTGGCTCGACAATCATTACCGGTATACCGAGACTTTGCAGTTGCTGACGTTGTGCGCCGCTGATGCTATCTGGCCAGAGCAAGACTAAATCGGGCTGCAGCGTAAGCAGGCTCTCCAGTTCAAGCTGGCCGAAATCACCCACTGACGGCAGATGCTGCAGGCCTGGCGGACGCTCCCCGCCATCAAGCAAGCCGACCAGCAGGTCGCCGGCGTCTAACTCCAGCATAATTTCAGTCAGGGAGGGGGTCAGCGTCACCACTCGCTCGACTGCCGCTGCAGGCCAAGCCAGCAATAGCAGCAAACCGAGGGCGGCGGCATGCATCAGCTGAGTTGGCGGGGAATGCGGTAGAGGCACAGCATGACGATGCTGGATATCGCCAGCAGGATCAGCGGAATCGCCTCCAGGCCAGCGAACACAGCCAGCGCCGCAATCCAGGCTGGCAGGGCCGCGCCGAGAAATCCCGAGCGGCGTACACGCGCCAGTTTAAGCCAAGCGTCGTGCTCATCCGGGGTATCGAGGGCTTTTTCAGTGGCCACCAACGCGTGCTTGTAGGCGGTAAACAACGGCAGGCTGACAAACATAGAGGCAACGCCGGCAATAAATACCGGCATGGTCAAAAGACCTGTTTGCAGGTCAGCGCCAAACAGCAGATTAATCACAAACAGTGGCGCTAAGGCTATAGCCAGCTGCCGCCACCATTCCAACGCCAGTCGGCGACGTACTTCGCTGCGTTTCACAGAGCCTCCTCAACCTCGCCCTGATGCAGGCTACCGAGCATATGCCCAAGCTTGCCGGCTTTGGTCGCCAGGTATTTCTGGTTGTAGGGGTTGTGGTCGATCTGCAGCGGCACGCGGGTCGCCACATTGATGCCCATCTCCCCCAATGCTTTGACCTTGCGCGGGTTATTAGTCATCAGTTTGAGCTGGCTGATGCCCAGATGTTCAAGCATTGGCAGGCAAATCGCGTAATCACGCAGGTCAGCGCCAAAGCCTAGGCGCTCGTTGGCTTCTACCGTATCGGCGCCGCCATCTTGTAGCTCATAAGCACGGATTTTATTCAGCAGGCCGATGCCGCGGCCTTCTTGGCGCAGGTAAAGCAACACGCCTCGGCCTTCAGCGGCAATGGCACGCATCGCGGCTTCCAGCTGGAAACCGCAATCACAACGCAGGCTGAACAACGCGTCGCCCGTCAAACATTCAGAGTGCAAGCGGCCAAGCACAGGCGCGCCATCGGCCACGTCACCAAAGGTCAGAGCGACGTGCTCTTTGCCAGAGGTTTGCTCAAGGAAGCCATGCATGGTGAACATGCCAAAAGGCGTAGGCAGTTGGGAGGCGGCGACAAAAACGACGGGCACCGGATGCTCCTAGAAGGAAATGGACAGGAAGAAATAGGCTGGCATTGTAACAGCAGGCCCCAGCAGCGGGTCAGCCTGAATTACTGATGATAAGGATCAAGCCGGCGCAAAACGCGGCCGTTCAGTACTTGGACTCCAACACCAACATATCTTGCTCAACCTTCCAGCCAACTCGGTTGAGGAAGCTCATGCCCAGCAGCGCTTCGGCTGGCGAGCCGCCTTCCAGCACCACGGCCTCGACGCCCAGCACTTCCAACTCACCGATCTTGACCCGGTCCAGCGTTACCCGCCAGCCACGGGCTGTACCGCTGGCAGTGCTGACTTGTAAAGGCGCCCCGACAACCCGGTAATCGATACCGAGACGGCGGGCGTGCTCATCATTCAAGGCCACCGAGGTGGCGCCGGTGTCCACCAGAAACTGGATCGACTGGCTATTGACCGAGCCGGCCACCCAGTAATGCCCACCGATGCCTTTGGCGACGCTGAGTTGCTTTTTTTGCGCCTCGGCAAAGCCTTCGCTGTATTCGCGGCTGAGGCTGTAGTTACGCTCAACACCGTCGACACGTAGCACCGCGCCACGGCTATCAGCACTGACCACGACGACACCGCGAGGACCGATTTGACCAACCTTGACCAGCTTGCGCTGGCCCTCAATGTTGAGCACTGCAGCGCCAGGAAATAGGCCGACGACACGCACCTGAGTGGTGGCTATGGCTGCACCACTAAGGAACAGCGACAGGCTCAAGAAGATAATTTTCAAGGCGTACATGGACTGTCTCGCACAGGTTATTCAAATGGATAAGGTTGCTGCCAACGCTGGAAGATCAGCCGCAAGCTGCCGTCTGCCACCAAAGCGTCCATACGTTTGTCGAACAGCTCAGCCAAGGCTCGGCCACGAGGGTTATCGGCAAAGCCTAGGTAGATCGGTAATTGGGTCAGCGCCGTGACTCGGTATTGAGCCGGCTGACTCGAGGTGCTTAGAACGTCATCGACTTCCGTCACCGCATCCAGATAAAAATCCGCACGCCCTGCATCCAGCATGCTGAGGATACCGTCACGCCGGAGAACTTCGCGGTACTGGTGCAAATTTGGCAAATAACGCTGGTATTCGTAACCGCGCATCCATGCCAGGCGGAACTCGCCGAGGCTGGCTAGGCTGGGGACTGGTTTGCTACGCAGGCTGAGCGCGGCGATTTGGTCGACGTCATAACTGCGGCGCGGGTAGAACACGCCCTGCTCGACTTCATTTAAGTAGGAACCCGCCCAGGCATCGGCAGCGCCGCGCTGCACCAGGCCAATCGAGCGCGTATAAGGCACACTCTGGATGCTCAACTGCACGCCAGCAGGCTCATACACCGCGCGAAAAATATCCCAGGCCAAGCCACTGCCGTCGGCATGGGTGTAGCCCTCCCACACCTCGCTGGCAATTCGGACATGCGTCGGCAGCGCAGCGCACGCCATCGCACTGCTCATGCCCACAGCCAATAACAGCAACCACTTAAAGCAGCGGCCCATTTACGATTCCTTTGTAATCACCAGCCCAGCGCAGCAGCAAGCCCGTTAGCCCAGCCCCAGACGATCAGTTGCAGAGCCATCCACGCGAACACCCCGGCCAGCACATCATCCAGCATGATGCCGACACCGCCATGCACCTGCCGATCAATCCAACGAATCGGCCATGGCTTGAGGATGTCGAACAGGCGGAACAACAGGAAGCCTAGCAGCAGCCAGCCCCAGCCGTCGGGGACCAGCCAGAGCGTAATCCACATGCCGACCATTTCGTCCCAGACGATGCCTTCGTGGTCATGCACGCGCAGGTCGTCAGCGACTTTGCCGCATAACCAGAAGCCAAACAGCATGGTGACGCCGAGCATCAGCCAATAGCCCCAATCCGGGAGCATCTGCAGCAACGGGATAAACGGCAGCGCCACCAGCGAGCCCCAAGTACCGGGGGCTTTGGGCAAGGTGCCCGAGCCAAAACCGAAGGCCAGGAAATGCCAAGGATTACGCCATACCGAAGGCGGCACACACTCGGCAGGAACTTGGTTGGGATGATCAGTCACGGACACTTCCAAAATGTTGATAGCCGCCATGGGGCAGCTGAACGGGCTGACCGTTTGGGCCCAGCAGGGTAACACCCTGACCGGCCGCCACTCGGCCAATCACCCACACCGGTATGCCGGCCAGTTGTAACTCAGGTAAATACTGCGCCGGCAAGGTAAAGGCCAAGCAGTAGTCGTCGCCACCTGTCAATGCGCACTGATGCGCCATCGACTCCCCGGCCAATGCCAGTAAAGCAGCGGACAGCGGCACACGCGCCTGCTCGATGATTAATGCCACAGCAGACGCCGCCGCAATATGCCCGCAATCGGCGAGTAAGCCATCGGATATATCCAGCGCAGCGGTGGCTTTGCCGCGCAGAGCCAAGCCCAGCTCAAGCTGCGGCATGGGCGACCAATAACGCGCCAGCAGCGCCTTTGCCACCATCGGCTCAGCCTGCCGCTGCCCCAGCACCAGCGGTAACGCACCGGCAGCATCACCCAACTCACCGCCCACGCACACAAGATCGCCGACTTGCGCACCTGCGCGCGTCAACGCCATACCGGCGGGCACGCGGCCGAAGACAGTCAGGGTGAGACTCAGAGGACCGCGGGTGGTGTCGCCGCCGATCAAGCGAATAGCGCAACGCTGCGCCATCTGATCCAAGCCCTGAGCAAACGCCTGCAGCCAATCTGGCTGCACACTGGGTAAGGTCAGGGCCAAGGTAAAACCAACAGGCGCCGCGCCCATCGCCGCGAGGTCGCTGACTGAGACAGCTAATGCGCGCTGGCCGAGCAGAAAAGGATCGGGCGATTCAGGGAAATGCACCCCGGCTACCAAGGTGTCAGTGGAGATTGCCAGGTGCTCGCCAGCCGGCAACTCCAGCAAGGCACAATCGTCGCCAATACCCAATGCCACGCCTTCGCCCGCCTGCGCACAGGACGCAGCGGCGAAGTAATGACGGATCAGCTCAAACTCACCCACGAGCGGTTTAGCGCTTGTGGGCGCGGACTTCATCAGCGCGCAACATTGGCGCCAGCTTGTCCAGTACACCGTTGACGAACTTGTGACCGTCGGTTGCACCAAACACTTTGGCCAGCTCAATGCCTTCGTTGATTACCACGCGATACGGGATATCAATGCGGTTTTTCAGTTCGAAGGTCGACAGGCGCAAGATTGACAGCTCAACGGGATCGATTTCATCCAGCGGGCGGTCTAGCAGGGATTCAAACGCGCCATCAATTTCAGTTTTCTGCCGCGGCACGCCGTGCAAGATCTCGTGAAAATAAGCGCCGTCCACCGTGCTGAAGTCGTTGTCGACGCGAAACTGCGCTTCGATTTCGTTCAGCTGCTGCCCGGCCATGTGCCAAGAATACAAGGCTTGCATGGCCAACGTACGCGCCTGGCGGCGTGCGAGGGTTTTGCTGCTCGGGCCTTTTTTTGGCGCATGTGGCGGCTGCCCATTACCGTCAGTCTGGCTCACTTGGCCTCCAACTGTGCCATCAGGCTGACCATTTCTAGGGCAGACATGGCCGCTTCTGCACCTTTGTTGCCCGCTTTGGTGCCGGAACGCTCAATGGCTTGCTCGATGGAATCCACCGTCAACACGCCGAACGCAACCGGTACGCCAAACTCCATGGAAACCATGGCCAAGCCCTTGGTGCACTCGCCGGCTACGTATTCGAAGTGCGGTGTGCCACCACGAATCACCGCACCAAGGGCGATGATCGCGTCGAAATCGCCACGCTGGGCGACTTTCTGCGCCACCAAGGGAATCTCGAAGGCACCCGGCGCGCGGATGATGGTGATGTTGCTTTCGCTCACGCCGTGACGAACCAAGGCGTCAACCGCGCCGCTTACCAGGCTTTCAACAACGAAGCTGTTAAAGCGGCCGACGACCAGTGCAAAGCGGCCCTTGGGGGCAATAAAAGTACCTTCGATGGTCTTCAGGTTCATAACGCGTCTCGTCTATTCAAAGAGCCAGACCGCCGATGGCGGCCGGTGGGATTATTCAGCGGGCAAGTATTCTACAACTTCCAGGTCAAAACCGGATATCGCATTGAACTTCATCGGCGAACTCATCACGCGCATTTTACGCACGCCGAGGTCACGCAGAATCTGCGAACCGGCACCGACGGTGCTGTAGGTGGTCGGGGTGGCAATTTTTACATCGCTGCCTAACTGCCGCTCCAAGTGCGCCAGCAGGTCCGGCCCAGTCAGCGGGTTGCCCAGCAGCAGCACGACGCCGCTACCATCTTTAGCCACCTCAGCCATGGCTGCACGCAGGCTCCAACGACCGGGCTGGTTGACCATAAACAGATCCCGCAGCGGGTCCATGTTGTGCACGCGCACCAGGGTCGGCTCTTCGGCGCAAATTTCGCCAAGGGTCAGCGCCATGTGCACATCATGCTCAACCGAGTCGCGGTAGGTGACCAGATTAAACTGGCCCAACTCGCTGTCCAACACCTGCTCGCTGACGCGCTCAACGGTGCGCTCGTGGATCAGGCGGTAGTGAATCAAATCAGCGATGGTGCCGATCTTGATGCCGTGCTCAGCTGCGAACACTTCCAGCTCAGGGCGACGCGACATGGTGCCGTCGTCGTTCATGATCTCGCAGATCACCCCGCTCGGCTCAAAGCCGCCCATCCGCGCCAAATCGCACGCCGCTTCCGTGTGGCCCGCACGCGCCAGCACACCGCCGGCTTGCGCCATCAGCGGGAAGATATGGCCTGGGCTGACAATGTCATCGGCCTTGGCATTTTTGGCTGCAGCCGCCTGCACGGTACGCGCCCGATCCGCTGCGGAGATACCGGTGGTAACGCCTTCAGCTGCTTCAATGGAGACGGTGAACTTGGTGCCAAAACCGGAACCGTTGCGCGGCGCCATCAGCGGCAACTTGAGGGTTTCGCAGCGCTCGCGGGTCATCGGCATGCAGATCAAGCCACGGGCAAAGCGCGCCATAAAGTTGATGTGTTCGGCGGTGACTGCTTCGGAGGCGATGATCAGATCACCCTCATTCTCGCGGTCCTCATCATCCATAAGAATGACCATTTTGCCGGCGCGGATGTCTGCGACCAGTTCTTCAATCGTGTTAAGAGCCATGCTGGCGATTCCTTAATTCTTTATGTAGCCGTGTTCGGCAAGAAAACTTTCGCTCATGCCTGAACCGTGCGGATCGGCAGCTTTGTCACCGAGCAACAGCCGCTCCAGGTAACGGGCTAAAAGGTCTACTTCAAGGTTGACCTTCCGGCCGACGTGGTAGTCGACCATGATGGTCTCAGCCAAGGTATGCGGCACGATAGTCAGCTCAAATTCGGCACCGTTCACCGAATTAACCGTCAGGCTGGTGCCATCAACGGTGATCGAGCCCTTATGGGCGATGTACTTGGCCAACTCACGGGGCGCGCGAATGGTGAATTGCCACGCACGGGCATTTTCCGCCATCGCAACGACCTCACCGACGCCATCAATGTGCCCGCTGACCAGGTGACCGCCAAGGCGGCTGGTGGGCGTCAGGGCTTTTTCCAGGTTGACCTTGCTGCCGGCCTTGAGGTCAACAAAGCCGGTGCAGGCCAACGTTTCGCGGCTTACATCGGCCCAAAAACCATCACCCGGTAGCTCTACAGCCGTCAGGCACACACCATTTACCGCGATGCTGTCGCCGAGTTTGACGTCATGCAGGTCGAGTTTGCCGGTCGCCACATACACCCGCACATCACCGCCTTTGGGCGTCAGCGCACGGATACTGCCAATAGCTTCGATTATGCCGGTAAACATGCCACCCCCTGTTTAGCGCCCACGACAAAGCGCTGGCGGATAAGGCCAGTCGCGCGGGGCACAGAATAAAAATCAGACATTAAGACCAACTCCTGTTTTATAAAAAAACAGAGCGCGTTTGATCGAAAGGGATGTCCAGGCACGCCTAAGCGCGCCTTTTGAGGCAATCCCGCTCTCTCTTTATCCGGACTTTAACCGTCGGCCCCGGAATCACACCGGGTCTGCTGACCTTGCAGCGTACTTTACAGCACCTCTGCAAGCGCTCGCGGGCTAGGCTTTTGCAGCCATTACCGCCGGTGGGGAATTACACCCCGCCCTGAGAACGTTAAGGCCTGCGTGCGCAGGCGAGACGCGTTTTACCACAGATGGCCGCCGCTCTGCATCGGCAAACACCGGCCAACTGCCTATCATTCCACTGGCTGCGGCACCGCAATAATGCGCCAGTCATCACCCACGGCGCGCATCTCTACAATCTTTAGCGCCGGCGCATCGGCCATTCGCGCCAACGGTAAATCCAGCAGCGGACGCGCGCTGGAGCCAAGCAGCTTGGGGGCAACAAACAACTGGTATTCATCCACCAACCCTAAGCGGGCAAATGCTCCCGCTAGGCGTGGGCCGGCTTCGACCAACACCTCGTTGGCGCCGCGCGTCGCTAACTCGGCCAGCAGTTTGCGCAGGTCAACATGCCCGTTGCTGCCCGGCACCGCCAATAGTTCGTGTCCATCGTCCTGATAGCGATCACGGGCAGACGCTGCCGCGCAGGTCGCCACCATGGCCGCACCCGCCTCAAAGAACGGCACGCTCAGCGGCACCCGCAAACGCCCATCCACCAGCACCCGCAAGGGCTGACGCGACAAGGCCATAAAGCTCTGCTCCGGGCTCAAGCCCAACTCACTCTCACGTACGGTTAGGCGCGCACCGTCGGCCAGCACCGTATCGGCACCGGTGAGCACAACGCTTGAGCGCGCGCGCAATCGCTGCACTGCAGAACGCGCGGCCGGTCCGGTGATCCATTGGCTCTCGCCGCTGGCCATGGCCGTGCGCCCATCCAAACTCATGGCCAGCTTGACCCGCACAAACGGCAAACCCTGCTGCATACGCTTAATAAACCCGGCGTTAAGCACCCGCGCGTCAGCCTCCAGCACACCGCACTGCACGGCGATGCCGGCATGCATCAAGCGCAACAAACCACTACCGCTGACCTGCGGGTTAGGGTCCTGCATGGCGGCAACCACGCGGGCAACCCCGGCATTGATTAGCGCATCAGCACAGGGCGGCGTGCGGCCTTGGTGGCTGCAGGGTTCCAAGGTCACATAGGCCGTCGCGCCACGGGCGTGCTCACCCGCCTGACGCAGCGCATGCACTTCAGCGTGTGGCTCGCCCGCGCGGGCATGCCAACCTTCCCCGACAATGCGCCCGTCTTGCACAATCACGCAGCCGACACGCGGGTTGGGGTGGGTGGAATACAGGCCTTTACGGGCCAGCTCCAGCGCGCGCGCCATAAAGGCGTGATCGGTATTGATCATCAGGCTTTGCCCGGCTCGCGGGACAACCGATCAATTTCCTCACGGAACTCGTTGAGGTCCTGAAAGCGTTTGTACACCGAGGCAAAACGTATATAGGCCACTTCATCAAGCTTTTGCAGCTCGGTCATCACTAACTCACCGAGCACCAGCGACTTGACCTCACGCTCGCCAGTGGCGCGCAGCTTGTGCTTGATGTGGGCGATGGCGGCCTCTAGACGCTCGATGCTCACCGGGCGCTTCTCCAACGCGCGCTGCATGCCGGCACGCAGCTTGTCCTCATCGAAGGGCTGGCGGCTGCCGTCCTGCTTGATCAGGCGCGGCATCACCAGCTCGGCAGTCTCAAAGGTGGTGAACCGCTCTTCACACGCCAAGCATTCGCGCCGACGACGCACCTGCTCACCCTCGGCAACCAGCCGCGAATCAATCACTTTGGTGTCATTGGCAGCGCAAAAAGGGCAATGCATAAATAAAGCAGCCTGAGAACGAAAGCAGCCATGGTAGCGCATCCCTCTGGCAAGACAAACCGAGGGGTTTGCGGTATACAGACGCCCCATCAAACCAGCGGAATTGACGCCCTCGATGAACGCCCACACACCGTTGCAAGCGCTGATTTTACTGAGCCTGCTCGCCCTGATGAGCGGGTGCGCCAGCGACAGCCCAGCACCGCCGCCTGCAGCAGCGCCTCAGCCCGCGATTCAAACCGCCCCACTGCCGGCCTATCAGCGCGAGCTGAGCGGTAGCCTGTTAAATGTGCCCGCTGCTGCTGATATTGAGCTGGCTCTCCTGGCCGTCGACTCGCGCGGCAATCCTCAGGCACTGCTGGGCAGTATCCAGCTGCGGGGCACTGGCAACCCGCTGCAGTTTCGATTGCCATTCAACCCGCAAACCTTCGATAAACATGCGCGCATCGAGCTGCATGGCCGCGCCAATCAAGCGGGACGCCTGATACTGCGCCTGCCTGCGCTACCCATTACCCGAAGCGAAACACAGGCGCTCGGGGAATTACGCCTGGTGCCGGCACCATGAGTGCACCCGCCGCCCTGCAGCAAGCGTTGAGCGAACTGCTGGGCGATGCTCAGCTCAGCGCGCAGACGTTGCCAGGCACCGACATTACGCTATGGCTGATTGACCCGGCGAATATGCACCGCTGCTTCAGCCCGGAAGAAACCCGCCTCATCCTTGAGGAGCCGCCTTACTGGTGCTTCTGCTGGGCCAGCGGCCTAGTGCTGGCCCGCTGGCTGGCGGAAAACCGCGAATGGGTGCGCGGCAAACGTGTATTGGATTTCGGCGCAGGCTCTGGTGTGGCCGCGATTGCGGCGGCTAAAGCCGGCGCGTTGGAGGTGGTGGCCTGCGACCTCGACCCGCTGGCTATCGACGCCTGCCGGGCTAACGCCGCGCTGAATCAGGTGACGCTGAGTTATTCAGCCGATTTCTTTAGCGAGGCCGATCGCTTCGACCTGATTATCGTGGCCGATGTGCTCTATGACCGCGCTAATTTGCCGCTACTTGAGCAGTTTCTCAGCCGTGGCCGCCAAGCACTGGTGGCCGACTCGCGGGTACGCAACTTTCAACATCCGCTGTATCAGCGCCTCGGCACCTTTGAGGTCTCTACCTGGCCAGATTTAGCCGAACCCGCTGAATTTCGTCATGTCAGCCTGTACCATGCTGAGCGTATTTGAACCCTTGTATCCCGCGCACCGCGCCCGCACTTATAGTCCAGTGTATCTATAGCCCCGCGCACCGAACCCCAGCATAACCAGCGCCCAGCCGAGACCGATCATGAGCGACTCCCCTTACATTTTTGATATCGCAGGCAGCGCCAGCTTCGAACAGCTGGTGATCGAGAATTCATTCAAAAAACCCGTTTTGGTGGATTTTTGGGCCGAGTGGTGTGCGCCGTGTAAGGCGCTGATGCCGCTGCTGGCAAAAATTACCGAGGAATACCAAGGCGAGCTGCTGCTGGCCAAGGTCAACTGCGACCTCGAACAAGACATCGTCACCCGCTTTGGTATCCGCAGCCTACCCACGGTGGTGCTGTTCAAAGATGGCCTGCCGGTAGACGGCTTTGCCGGCGCGCAACCAGAGTCAGCAGTCCGCGAGATGCTCAAACCCCACGTCGCCGAACCTGCCCCGGCGGCTGCCGACCCAATGGAAGCGGCGCAGGCGCTGTTCAGCGAAGGCCGTTTTGCCGACGCCGAGGCAGTGCTCAAGGTCTTGCTTACAGAGAACAATGAACAGGCCGCCGCGCTGATTCTCTACGCCCGCTGCCTGGCAGAGCGTGGCGAGCTGGACGAAGCGCAAAGCGTGCTAGCTGCGGTCACAGGCGATGAGCACAAACAGGCGCTGGCCGGCGCGCGCGCGCAATTGACCTTTCTGCACCAAGCCAGCGAGCTGCCGGAGGTGGCCAGCCTGAAAACTCGTCTAGGGCTAAATGCCGAAGACGATGAAGCCTGTTACCAACTGGCCATCCAGCAACTGGCACGCCAGCACTACGAGCCGGCGCTGGACGCCCTGCTGACGCTGTTTAAACGCAATCGCAACTACGCCGATGGCTTGCCACACAAGACCCTGCTGCAAGTTTTCGACCTGCTGGGCAATGACCACCCGCTGGTCACCGCGTACCGGCGCAAGCTGTATCAAGCGATTTATTAATCACACAAGCTAACGGGCGCGCCCTCGCGAGCCGGCATCACCCGCAGCGGCGCTGTTAAGCGCCGCTGCGCGACCTCAACTCACGCCTGCTCGTCCACCCAGTGATAGATCGGCGCATCCGCGCCTGCCTCCATGCGCACCTGCGCACAATGACGGAGCCGCACCAGCAGACGCTTAGCCGCCGTCTCGCCACCTGCAAGACCTGCGAGCTGGCTGAGTAACTGCGGGCCCTCGACCTGACCGGCACGGCGCACTAGCGCCAGTGTGGTTTGCCACAGCGCATCGTTGGTCATAGCGGCGCCAGCAACGTGCGGCGCAGACGCAGCTTCTGGGGACAGTTGCTGGGCCAGCTGCGCCCATTCCTGCGCCTCCAGCTCAACCGTCAAGTCCACCGGCCAAGCGCCAATTTGTCCACGAATTCGTACCATCACACAGCCCTCTTCTGATCAGCGGCCATGCTCCCATGCACGCAGCGCACCGCCAAGCAGGGCTGGCCACAACTACCTTAATTTGTTATAACGTAACAACGCCATTATTTCTGCTCGGAGTCTGCCATGCGCCGCCTGCTACTTGCCCTGCCATTTGCTTTACTGCCCCTCGCCACGGGCGCTGCCGAACACGGCCATGCGCATGCTGAGCATGAGCACGCGCAAGACGAGCATGGCAGCCTCAATGCCCATGAACATGGCGCCGCCCAATTGAACATCGTGCTCGATGGCAAGGCACTGGAGTTGCAGCTGGAAAGCCCCGCCATGAACCTAGTCGGCTTCGAACATGCGGCCAACAGTGCTGCCGATAAAGCCAAGGTGGCTGCAGTTCGCAACCACTTACAGCAACCGCTGACCTTGTTCAGCCTGAGCGCCGGCGAGTGCAGCGTGAGCCAGCAAACGCTGGAAAGTCCGCTGTTCGCCGAGTCTGAGCAAGGCCATGACCATGACCATGACCATGAAAAAAATCATGACAGCGAGCACAGCGATATCCAGGCGCATTACACCTTCAACTGCCAGAAGCCTGATGATTTGCAACAACTTGACCTGCGCGAGCTGTTCAAGCGCTTCCCCGCCACCGCAAAAATTCAGGTACAACTAATCGGCCCGAATGGCCAGCAAGGTCTAGAGCTGTCAGCTGCGCAGCCAACTTTGCGCTTTTAACTTCAGCACCTATGTAGGCGTCCTCTCGCTGGCGCCTCGCAAAAGTACAAGCGCCGCCACCTTCAGCCGCTAGCGTGAACCAGACGAGTTGCCCCATGAGTTCAGCCCTGATTCAACTGTCCAACGTAGGCTTTGCCTGGCCCGGTCAGCCCGAGCTGCTGGACATTGCCACGTTCACCCTGCAACGCGGCGAAAGCCTATTTCTTAAAGGCCCCAGCGGCAGCGGCAAAACCACCTTACTGGGCCTGCTCGGCGGCGTGCAGCAGCCCAACCGCGGCAGCATTGAGTTGCTGGGCCAGGATTTAAGCAAATTATCGGCAGGCAGCCGCGACCGTTTTCGCGTCGATCACACCGGCTATATCTTTCAGCAATTCAACCTACTGCCGTTTCTTTCGGTGCGTGAAAATGTTGAGTTGCCTTGCCATTTCTCCACGCTGCGCGCCAGCCGTGCCGTGCAGCGACATGGCAGTGTAGCCAAGGCCAGCAGCGCCCTACTCGCCCACTTAGGCTTGCAGCAACCCGAACTGCAGGAACGCCGCGCCGGCGATTTGTCGATTGGCCAGCAACAGCGCGTCGCCGCCGCCCGCGCCCTGATCGGCCAACCTGAGTTGGTGATCGCCGACGAGCCCACCTCAGCCTTGGACGCCGACGCCCGCGAGGCCTTTCTCGAACTGCTGTTCGCCGAATGCCGCGCCGCCGGTTCCAGCTTGCTGTTTGTCAGCCATGACCAAAGCCTGGCGCGACTGTTTGATCGCAGCCTGTCGTTGGCCGACCTCAACCGCGCCACCCGACTGGCGGAGATTTAACGATGTACCTACTGCGTCTCGCCCTCGCCAGCCTTGGCAACCGCCGCTTTACCGCGTGGCTGACGGTGTTCGCCATTGCCCTGTCTGTGTGCTTGTTGCTCGCGGTTGAGCGCGTGCGCACTGAAGCCCGCGCCAGCTTTGCTAACACCATCAGCGGTACCGACCTGATCGTCGGCGCACGCTCAGGCAGCGTTAATCTGTTGCTGTATTCGGTGTTCCGTATTGGCAATGCCACCAACAACATCCGCTGGGACAGCTTCGAGCACTTCGCCGAGCACCGTCAGGTTAAGTGGGCCATCCCGATTTCGCTGGGTGACTCGCACCGTGGCTACCGGGTAATGGGCACCAACCCAACCTACTTTGAGCACTACCGTTATGCCCGCAGCCAACCCCTGCAACTGAGCAGCGGGCGCGCCTTCGCGGATGACCCGTTTGAAGTGGTGCTCGGCGCAGAAGTCGCCCAAGCCCTCAACTACCAACTCGATCAAGAACTGGTGCTGGCCCACGGCGTGGCCACCATCAGCCTGGTCAAACACGACGACAAACCCTTCAAGGTGGTCGGCATACTCAAACGCACCGGCACGCCGGTGGACCGCACCCTGCATATATCCTTGCCCGGTATGGAAGCGCTGCACGTCGACTGGCAAAACGGCATGCCGGCGCGCGGCGCAGCCAAGGTCAGCGCTGAACAGGTCCGCCATTGGGCTAGCGCCTGCTCACAAGCGTCACGAGCGCAGACGGGGCAAGGCGAAAGCGGGCGAGGAAGCGGAGTTGAGACACGCCTCAATGAGCATTCCGAACCCGCTTTCAACGCAGCAGCGTCAAGCGCAGTAGCCTGTGTGCAGGCGCTACAGCCCAAGCAGATCACCGCCGTTCTACTCGGCCTGAACAGCAGAATTGCCACCTTTAGCCTGCAACGAGAGATCAATGAGTTTCGCGGCGAGCCGCTGCTGGCCATCCTGCCCGGCGTGGCACTTCAAGAGCTGTGGAGCCTGATGGGCACTGCTGAGAAAGCGCTGTTTGTGGTGTCATTATTTGTGGTGCTGACCGGACTGATTGGCATGCTCACGGCGATTCTCACCAGCCTCAACGAGCGCCGCCGGGAAATGGCCATTCTGCGCTCGGTGGGCGCGCGACCTTGGCATATCGCCAGCCTGCTGATTGTCGAAGCCTTTGCCCTCGCGCTGGCCGGCGTGTTGCTCGGCATACTGTTGCTGTACATGGGCATTGCCGGCGCGCAAGGTTACATCCAAGCAAGCTACGGCCTGTATTTGCCGCTAAGCCTGCCCACGCGCTATGAGTGGTCGCTGCTCGGCGCTATTCTGGGCGCTGCACTGTTGATGGGCTGTGTTCCGGCCTGGCGTGCCTATCGGCAATCCTTGGCCGATGGTTTATCGATCCGGTTATGAGGTTCCACATGCAACGCTCTCTGCTCGCCACCCTGCTGCTTATTTTGGCCCTGCCGTTGGCGGCTGCTGAGGTGCGTGAGCTGACGTGGTCAGAAATGGTCCCCGACGATGCACCTGTGCAGATCACTGAACCGGCACCCATGCATGACCTCTCCCAACTGGCCGACGCGCTCGCTGAGTCCGGGCCGGCGGCCATGCAGCAATCACCAAACGCTCCTGTTGTGCAGGCGTTAAATGGCCAATCGGTGAAACTGCCGGGCTATATCGTGCCGCTGGATGTGACCGAGGAAGGCCGGGTGACCGAGTTTTTGCTGGTGCCGTACTTTGGTGCGTGCATCCATGTACCTGCACCGCCCTCCAATCAGATCGTGCATGTCACCACTGAACTGGGCGTACTCATGGATGCGCTGTACCAGCCGTTCTGGATCGAAGGCGCGTTGAAAGTCGAGCAAACCAGCAGCGAACTGGCCGATGCCGGCTACCAGATGGAGGCCGAGAAGATTTACGCCTATGAGCTGCCGGATGCTGAGTAAAACGCCTTAAGGCCCGTAGGGTGGGTCCGCGTCGCAATGCGCCGGCCGATCAAGCAAACACGATCATGACGCGGCGCGTAACCCACCTCGCGATCCACCGCGTTGCGCTAATGGTGGGTTACGCCGCACCCCAGACTGCGTGATACCTGGCAATGACTGCATGCGGCAAACCCACCTTACTTATTAGCGCATAGGAGGCTTTTCCCGGATTACATCCGGGCTACATAAGGCACCCTGTCCGTTTGCTGCCAATAAAAAACCAGACCTAATGTATGGCTTTTTATTGGCAGCAAACGGACAGCCGATTAACCCGCGCTAGCCACGTGTTTTTCACGCTCGACGCTCATCTCGCTTTCAGCCCAGCTGCGCCAGGCGCGGACTTTACTGCGCTCGGCACCGGCACGTTCGGCGTGTCGTAACGCCTCCAGCCCAGCTTGCCAGCGCGCCTGCTCCAGCTCCAGTTGGGCCAGGTGCAGCCAGTGCTTGGCATTACCTGAGCGAGCGGCCAGTTCGCGGTAAATCTGCGCGGCCTGTTGCCGTTCACGCGCCTGCCACCAGAGCAAACCCAGCTGTTCCTCGCGCATGTGGGTGCGCGGCAGCAGGCCTTGTTCGAGCATGCCGCCGAGTAGTTTGGCCCCCTGCCAAGGTTGCTCAGCAGCCCCGGCAAGCAGGACCAAACTGTCCAACTCACTTTCACTAAAGCGCAGCCCCTTCTGGTAGGCCGCACGCAGGGTTGCTAGGGATTTATCATGACGGCCACTAAGCTGCTGCAACGCAGCCAACTGACGCCAACCCTGCACATTATTCGGCTGACGCGTCAGCAATTGGCGCTGCCAACGCTCGGCCGCCAGGTAACGCTTGGCATCCGCATTGATCGCCACCAGAAACTGCAACCAACTGTCCGCCGCGTCGGGATTAGCCTGCACATAACGCTCAGCCAGTGGCAGCGCTTTGACTGACTGACCGAGGCCCTGATAGGCCTGCACCAGCATCTGCAGCACATCTTCATGGGTATCGGCGTCAGCGTGTAGCGGCGTGAGCAGGTTCAACACTCGCGGATAACGCTGCTCGCTCAAGTTCAGCCGGGCCAGGTTCAGCGTTTCAGCCATTTGCAGCTCGGCGTCCAGCGTGCCGCTTTTGCGCACTTTTTCCAGCAACTCGATGGCTTGGCCATTTTGCCCTTCGGCCCAAGCAAGGTAGCCGCGGCTGCGCCACAGCAAAGCCTCTTCTAGGCTGCCCGGCTGGCCGCTGGCAGCGCCCAATGCACGCCGTGCGGCAGTGTAATCACCCTGTTTCTGCGCGGTTTGCGCCGCATCCAGTGCGCGAAACACCAGCGGGTCAATATTCCACTCAGCCGCCTGCGCGACACCCGTCACCCATAGCGCCATTAACACGATTAAACGATGCATCTCAGCGGCCCCCTTCTAAGCGGAAGTACAGGGTTTTAACCGCCTCGCGGGACACCGCCAAACCGCCTTCAGTACGCGGGGTAAAACGCCAGCGCACAGCAGCGCGGCGCGCTTCTCGCTCAAATACGTTTTGCGGACTGGCCTCGATTACCCGGACGTTTTCTACCGCACCGGCGCGGTTAATGGTGAACCCCAGCTTTACGTGGCCCTCGATGCCGCGCTGTAAGGCATAGCGCGGGTAATCCGGGCGGACATCATTAAGCGGCATCACATCGCTCTGCGCCCCGCCCGGCTGGCCGCCATCGCCATCGGTGTCGCTGGGTGCGGGAGCGCCGGGCGTCGCCGCGCTTGGCGCAGAAGCGCCAGCAGCCAGCCCACTCAAGCTCGGCGTCGGCGCGCTAGTAACGGCGATACCGCTGCTCAAGCTTGGCACCGGTAAGTCCAGCGTTGGCAAAGTGGCGCTGGGCGTCGCGGTCATCGGCGTGGGCGGCGCAGGCGTCTGTGGCGTTTGTGCTTGTGGCGGTTGCGGCGCTTGCTGGCGCGTGCGCGTGGCCGTGTCGCTGGAGTCGCCGTCGAGACGGACGAAATTGGCCACCGTCAACGGCTCATCGCTGGGCGTGCTACTGGGCGGCGCGACCATAAAGAGCATCAGACCAAACAGCGCCAGCGCCATCAAACAGGCCGCAAAGAATGACAGGGGTAAGCGCATCAGAGTGCGCCCACGGTTGCGGCCAAGGCAACGTCCTGCACGCCAGCTAGGCGCGCCTGATCCATCACTTGCACCACTAAACCGGTGCGTGCGTCCTGGTCGGCTTGCACCACCACCGCCCCTTCTGGCTGGTCAACACGCATACGCTCAACCAGGGCGCGAACGCTGCGTACATCGACAATCTTTTTATCCATCCATACCTGCCCGTCGGCGGTGATGGCAATCAGGATATTGCCCTTGTCCTGCGCGCTGGCGGTTTGCGCTTGGGGCCGCTGCACGTCGACACCGGACTCTTTGATAAAGGAGCTGGTGACGATAAAAAAGATCAGCATGATGAAAACCACGTCGAGCATGGGCGTCAGGTCGATGCCGGTGTCTTCGTCTTGCTGATGGTGACGGCGCATTCTCATGGGAGGTTATCTCAGTCGTGTCGCAGCTGATCAGCCAGCTGCTCAAGGGCCCGGCGGGCGTCACGTTCAAGACGCGCCAAGCTAAACAATCCAGTAATGGCTAAAACCATCCCGGCCAGGGTCGGCAGGGTGGCTTGCCAGACGCCAGCGGCCATGCCGCGCGGGTTGCCAGTGCCGTTAATGGCCAGCACGTCAAACACGGCGACCATGCCGCTGACCGTGCCGAGCAGCCCCAGCAGCGGGTACATGGCCACCAAGGTCTTGCCCAGACGCAGCGGCCCCAGCAAACGCTGTTGCGCTTGCGCCAGCCAGGCACTGCGCACCGCGCGTTGCCAGTTGCCGGTGTCATCACTGAGCACCTGCTGCCAGGCTTGTCGGCGTTCGCTGACCCACTCGGGGAACACCCGGCGCATGTACCAAAAGCGCTCAAAGACCAAGGTCCAGAACACCACGCACAACGCAGCCAGCGCCCACATCACCGCGCCGCCGGCGCTCATAAAATCCAGCAAGGCATGGCCGCTGTCGACCACCCGCAGCCACAGCGCCAGCCAATCAGTCACGACGCGGCGCCCCGGACAGGTGCAGGGCAATCAGCCCGGCGCTTTGTTGTTCGAGTAGCTGGATCAAGCCCTTGCTGCGACTGGCCAGCAGGGTGTGCAGGAACAGCAACGGAATCGCCACCACCAGGCCCAGCACAGTGGTGACCAGTGCTTGCGAGATGCCATCCGCCATCAATCGGGAGTCACCGCCACCGCCTTGGGTAATGGCCTGAAACGTAACGATCATGCCGGTCACGGTTCCCAGCAGGCCGAGCAGCGGCGCCACGGCGCTGAGCAGCTTGAGCAGGCCTTGGCCTTTTTCCAGCGGCGGGGTTTCCTGCAAGATGGCTTCATCAAGCCTCAATTCCAATGTTTCCAGGTCCGCCAACTGTGGTGCTGGCCCCAGCACGCCGATGATCCGGCCTAGCGGGTTGTCGGTACGCGGCGCGCTGAGGTTATGCATCTGCACACTGACACGGCGACCTACGCGGGTCAGGTAGACCATGCGCCAAGCCGCCAGCAGTAGACCGAATACGCCGAGGGCAATAATCACCCAGCCCACCAAACCGCCCTGCTGCACGCGATCCCACAATTGCGGCTGACGCTGTAACTGCGCCAGCAGCGTGCCGCGGCTCGGATCAATCGGCAGGCTGGCCACTGCGGCGCTGCTCTGCATGAAGTCTGTAACCTGAGCAAAACCAGAAGGCTGACGCGGCGGCGCCAGCAGCTCGCCGGCATCCGCGTCATAACGCAGGAAGGCCGCATCGCTGTAGGCGGAGAATGTACCCACGCGCAACACCCTCTGGGTGGTGCGTAAACCATCAGCGCCGACCACCGGCACGTGCAGTTGTTCGACCCGGCCGCTGGCCGTGAGGTCTTCGAGCAACAGCATCCAGTAGCCATCAAGGTCAGCGGCGGATGGCAGGCTGCGGCTTTCAGCCAATGCTTTAAGGCTTGCCAGACGCTGCGGGTATTGGGCGTTGAGCAGGCTGTCTTGCCACTGGCCGGCGACGTCACCAGCGCTCTGGCGCACCACAGCAAACAACTCGCCAAGATGGCCGACGTGCTGAGTCAGCAGCTTTTCCTGCTCAGCCAGCAGACCTTCCTGACGATCAAACTCTGCCTTTAGCTGATCCGCTTCGGCCTTTTGTGTCGCCAAGGCGCGGCGCGCGCTGGCGAGCAGTTGCGCACGCTCGCTACCCTGCGCAATAAACGCTTGCTCGCGGCTGTGCATGGCGCTGACTTCGGCCGCACGCTCACTGCGAATACGCTGCAGCAATTGTTCCGGCGTTAGCGGTTCAGCCGCGCCGGCCAGCGCGGGCAGTAGCGCCAAGGCAAAAGCGAGAACACGACGGCTCATGGCTTGGCCTCCAAGGCTTGGGTCTTGATTGGCAGGGCGAGCAACACCGGCGCCTGTTCTTGGCGGGCAATCGCGATGGCGTGACGCAGTGGGCGTCGCGCACTGCCGTCAAGGATTTGCCAGCTACGCGCTTGTGGGTTCCACCAACCGCTTTCATGGCCATCGAGGGTCTGGAAATACAGCATCACCCGGCCTAGACGGAGAAACTCAACGCTGCGCGAGGCACCGTCACTCGGCAGTTCACCGCGCCACGCTTCCAGGGTGCGGCCGTAATCACTCTCGACCTGATAGGCTTCAAGGATGCGCCGATACTTCTCAGCCAAGCTGACATCGGCGCGCGGCAGTAAGTCCTGCAACTGAGCCAGACGGTCGCTGCGCTCATCCGGCAGAAACGGCAAATCGGCGGCGATAAATTCCCCTAATACTTCAACCATACGTCGCATCTGCGGGGTGACGGCCTCTTGAGTGCGCTCAATGCCGTCGAGTTGCTGCTGATAACCCGCCAGCTCTTTACGCTGCGCCGCCACCAATTCGCGCAGCTGAGCGTTATAGCCTTGCAGCGCTTCGGCTTGCTGCAGCGCGTTGCGGTATTCGCTGAGCATGCTCCGACTGGCGTCATCAAGCTGCTCGACACGCGCCTGTGAGGCCTTGGCCTCGGCAGCCAGTTGCTGGCTTTCATCCAGCGCGGCGTCCAAAGAGGTGGCCGCGAGCGGCGCGCTGGCCAGAACCAGAGCGGCTGCCAGCAGGCGCTTCGGCAGAGGGGTCATGGAGTATTCCTTGTAAATGGGGCGGCAATAAAGAGAACCATTATCAACTGCATCACATCCTCAGGCAACCTTGCACTCAGCCAACAGCGTTGGCTCAGGCAGCGTAAGCGACGATCTAGGGTCAACAACATGAAATTTTAGATAGCTCACTACTTTATTGAGCTGGATCAACAGACGTTTTTCCCCGCGCCCTACCATCGCACTCAGCCAATACGAACCGATGCTTTATGGGAGCCCATCATGCGCACATCACTCTTTACCGCTTCACTGCTGGCCCTGGCTATTGCCGCCCCACTGGCGCACGCGCACCAGGCTGGCGACATCATCGTGCGTGCCGGCGCGATTACTGTTGATCCGCAGGAAAGCAGCAGCGACATCTGGGTTGCCGGTCTCAATGACGTGCCCGGTACTGAGGCAACTCTGGACAGCGACACTCAGCTGGGCTTGAACTTCGCCTACATGCTGACCAACAACGTAGGTATTGAACTACTGGCTGCCACACCGTTTAGCCATGACGTAGGTGTAAAAGGCATGCCGGGTATATTCGCTGGCTTGAACGGCAATCTGGGTGAGCTGAAGCACCTGCCGCCAACCCTGAGCGTGGTGTACTACCCGCTAGATGGCAGCTCAGCCTTCCAACCCTATGTTGGCGCCGGCATTAACTACACGTGGTTTTTCGACACTGAATTAAGTAGCGAAGCCAAAAGTAAAGGCTTCAGCGGCCTGGACATGAAAGACTCTTGGGGCTTGGCGGCACAAGTGGGCATGGACTATATGCTGACCGACAACGTTATGCTCAACGCCCAAGTGCGCTATATCGATATCGAAACCACCGGTACCACTACACTTAATGGCAGCAAGGTCAAAGTGGATGTAGACGTCGACCCACTCGTTTACATGGTTGGCTTGGGCTACAAGTTCTAAGCCTAACGCCCAGAAAAAAGCCGGCTCGCGCAGCCGGCTTTTTATTGCCTGTTTTTCAGGCCTGCAATAAGCACCTTAACCCCTCAATAAGTGGCGTAGGGGTTGGTAATTGATAGGCCAGCGTTAAGCGCTCAATAGACGCGCGCGAGTGGCGGATATCGCCAGCACGACCTGCCAAGTAAGCGACCTCAGGCAAGCCAGCACAGAGTTGACCGACCGCAGACAGCAGCTGATTGATACTGACCGCCTGGTTCCAACCAACATTAACGGCACCTTCCACTACATGCGGTGCATTCAGCGCCTGCATCAGCAAGACCACTAAATCGGCGATAAAGAAAAAATCGCGGGTTTGCTCACCGTCGCCAAACACACTGATCGGCAGACCCTGCTGGGCCCGCTGAGTGAAAATACTGATAACGCCAGAGTACGGCGAAGATGGATCTTGGCGCGGTCCGAAGATATTAAAGAAACGAAAGACCGCCGGTTCTAGGCCATGCTGGCGGCGGTAAAAGTCCAGGTAATGCTCACTGGCCAGCTTGTCTGCCGCGTAAGGCGTCAGTGGGGCCTTGGCGGTATCTTCACGGATGGCCTGACCTTCGCCGTTGTTGCCATAGACCGCCGCACTGGAGGCAAACAACACGCGCTTAACGCCATGCAGGCGCATCGCCTCGCAGACATTCAACGTGCCGACAAAATTGCTTTGATGGGTGGCGGCTGGCTCATCCACCGACGCCTGTACGGACGCTACGGCCGCGAGGTGCGCCACCGCCGCACAACCGGCAACGGCCTGCGCCACCACGGCGGCATCAGCTACATCACCCTGAATAAAATGCAGGCGCGGATTATCCAGCGGCAGATTAGCCCGCTTGCCCATCGACAGGTTATCCAACACCCGCACGCTGTGGCCCTGCGCCAACAGCGCATCGACCAAGTGCGAACCAATAAAACCGGCACCGCCGGTAACCAAAACAGGGCCTGAGTTAGGCATGACGGTAATAACGATCCAGTAGGCTCGGCAAACCCGAGCGCCAGGCGCGCGGCTTTATGCCGAAGGTGTGGAGGATTTTCTTGCATGATAAGACTGCATGCTGGGGCTCTTCGGCAGCGTCCGAACGCGCGCTGTGCGGCTGAGCGCTGATCTCATCCAGCAGATTACTGCGCAACGTACGCGCTTCACTGAGTACCGCCTGACCCAGCGCCAGCGAGGTGGTCGCCTCATGCCCGCCGTAATGATAAGTACCCCACAGCGGCGCCTGGCAATCGAGCTGCTTAAGCACGGCAAGAATGATCCGCGCAGCATCATCAACCGGCGTCGGATTGCCACGCCGGTCATCGGCCAGCAGCAGCGGCTGATCGTGAGCGAGGCGAGTAAGGAAGCGCCCGAGCAAACCATTGGCGCTGTCATCCAGCAACCAACCGAAACGCAGCAACACATGACGCGGGCACGTCGCGCGCACACGCTGCTCGAAACGCCACAGCGCTTGGCCACGCATGCCGAGTGGCACCGGCTCTTCTTTTTCGCTGTAAGCCGTGGCCCTTACGCCATCGAACACGCGATAACTGGAGGGTTGCACCAAGCGGATTTGGTGATGCTGACAAAGCTCAGCCAGGCGCTCGATGGAGCGCTCTTGAGCAGCAAACTGCGCGTCGCTAACCCTTTCGGCTTGAAACCAGTCGAAGTAATAGGCCAAGTTGACCACGACATCCGGGCGGGTGTCGTCCAGTAGCTGGGTCAGGCTGGCAGGATCCCAGCCTGAAGCCGGCGGTTTCGGCGCCAGAAAGCCAATATCGTCTTCAGCCCCAAGACGGATCAACGCCTGCCCCAGCGCGCTTCCGCCACCCAACACCATCAGCCGCATACGCATGATTCTGTACAAAACCCAATAGAGGGGAGGAGGTCCCCGCCTGACGGCGGAATAGGCAGGCATTCTGCAGGTTTCGCGCCAGCACGTCACTCTTACATCACCCGTTGGCACCGAAAACTGAGGGATTGCAGCCCTGCTAACCCAGCAGTAGCGCCTCGGATTATACGGCGCACCTGCACACATCGCCGTCACCTAGGCTGCGTAGAGCCGCCCAGCAAGCGCTGCGCCTTTACAAATGCCCTGCATTCACAGTAGTTGCATCCTTCTACTTGGTGCTATTCGCTGGAGCCACAAAAATGCTGATGCCATTAAGCCCATTGTTGACCCGCGCTATTCGCAAGCCTCGGCACCGCCTCAACTTTCGCGCTTTCGGTTGCAACACGCGCAGGCTTGCGGGCACGACCCAGCGTTGCTCTGCCGTGGCTTGGGCTTCGCTCCACAGGACCTGCAGCGACCCGATTATCGCTTGTCTATCCGCCAGAGCGACCAGTTGGTGGGCCGTGCACGAGGCGTGCTGGGGGGTGACCGCTTGGGGCTGTTGGTGAGCGACCGGCAGACACCGGTGTATTGGGGGCTGGTAGGGCTGGCCATGTTGGCCTGCGCGGACTTGGGTAGCGCGCCCTCAATCAGTCGCTGATCGTCATAGGCTTACAGTAGGGCAGCGCCACGTGCGGCATGAGGGCCAAGGTGGCCAGCCATGTACACACTAACGGCCAAAAACCGGCGTGGCCCATGAAGCTGATCTGGCGCAGAACGCATAAAAAAAGCGAAGCGGGATTAACCGCTTCGCTTTTTTGTCGACAAATGCAGGTACGGGCTAGAACGGGATGTCGTCGTCAAAGCTGTCGAAATCTGCGGCGGGCTGAGTCGCGGGTTGCGGCGTTGGACGGGGCGCTGAAGACTGAGGCTCACGCTGCGGCGCTGGACGCTGTTGGCGCGGAGCCGAGTCACCGCCGGCATTGTCTGGACGACCGCCCAGCAGCTGCATGGTGCCCTGCATGTCGACAATGATTTCGGTGGTGTAACGCTTCACACCGTCTTTTTCCCACTCGCGGGTTTGCAGCTTACCCTCGATGTACACCTGCGAACCCTTGCGCAGGTATTCGCCGGCAATTTCTGCCACTTTGCCGAACAGCGATACGCGGTGCCACTCGGTTTTTTCGACCTTTTGACCGGTCTGCTTATCGGTCCACTGCTCGCTGGTCGCCAGGCTCAGGTTGGTGACCGCATTACCGCTGGGCAGGAAGCGAGTTTCCGGGTCCTGTCCGCAGGTACCGACCAGAATGACTTTGTTAACCCCACGGGCCATAACGTTCTCCTAGGCTTTCAGCACGCCACCGGCACCGGCTCTATGAGGCGCTCGAGGGACATGCGGTCCAATTGTTGAGTATCTACTTTGATATAGATGGCGGCTTCATCACGCACCACTACTGCGTCCGCTACGCCGGGCACAGCCTGTAAACGCTCGGCTAAACCAGCCTCTTGCAACGCTGCGGCTGAAAGCGGCAGGCGCAGGCTGGTGACATACGGTGGCTCGCGCATAGTAACAGCAAAGGCCAGCCAGAAAAGAGCGAGCACCGCGCAGCCGGCAAACACACTAGACAGTCCGTAGTGCTGGAACAACCAGCCGCCAAGGATGCCGCCAATAGCCGCACCCAGGAACTGACTGGTGGAATACACCCCCATCGCCGTACCCTTGCCGCCGGCCGGCGCCACCTTACTGATAAGCGATGGCAGAGAAGCCTCGAGCAAATTAAACGCAGTGAAAAACACCACAGTGCCCAGCACCAATGCTCGCAAATTGGTGCCAAACCACAAGAAGAACAGCTCACACAGCAGCAGCACACTGACAGCCCCCAGCAGCACGTGCTTCATGCGGCGCTTTTTCTCGCCATAAATAATAAAGGGCACCATGGCGAAGAACCCGACCAGCAGCGCGGTCAGGTAAACCCACCAGTGCTCTTCTTTAGGCAAACCGCCCTGCTCCACTAACGCTAGCGGTAGGGCAATAAAGCTGGCCATCAAAATCGCATGCAAAACCAGAATGCCAAAGTCCAAGCGCAATAGATCGGCATGTTTAAGTGTCGGCAATAGCGCGTGCTTGCTGACTCTGGACTCGCGGTGCTGCAGCGGACCCGCAGATGACGGCACCAGTCCAGCCACAATCAGGATCCCCAATAGCGCCATTGCCGCCGTGGCGAGAAACAACCCCGACAAGCCAAAAGCGCGGGTCAGCAGCGGTCCAACCACCATCGCCACCGCAAATGACAAACCGATGCTCATGCCGATCATCGCCATGGCTTTAGTGCGGTGCTGTTCACGGGTCAAATCAGAGAGCAAAGCCATCACTGCCGCCGAAATTGCGCCGGCGCCCTGCAATACCCGCCCAGCGATCACGCCCCAAATCGAATCAGCATTGGCCGCCAGCAGGCTGCCGGCGGCAAAGATCAGCAACCCCGCATATATCACCGGACGCCGACCAATACGATCACTGAGCATGCCAAAGGGAATCTGCAGAAACGCTTGAGTCAGGCCATAAGCGCCAATCGCCAAGCCAATCAGGGCGGGCGTGCTGTCTTGCAGCGCCATGCCGTAGGTCGCCAGCACGGGCAGGACCATAAACATACCAAGCATGCGGAACGCGAACACCAACGCCAAACCACCGGCCGCGCGGGCTTCACTGCCGCTCATGCGCTCGCTGTGCGGATCATGCATGGGAAACGCCTTGAAGAAATAGGCGGCGATTCTAGCAGCCTGAATGCATACGGCACAGCAGTGACGCTTTGCCGCGCAGCCCTCCAGCGCAGTATACTCGGTGGTTTTCCGCCCGCCATGCGAGGCCGTTGTTTGTGGACAAGATTCTGATTCGGGGTGCACGCACCCACAACCTGAAAAATATCGACTTAACCTTGCCGCGCGACAAATTAATCGTGATCACCGGCCTGTCCGGCTCAGGCAAATCATCACTGGCCTTTGACACCCTCTACGCCGAGGGCCAACGACGCTACGTAGAGTCGCTCTCAGCCTACGCCCGGCAGTTCTTGTCGATGATGGAAAAGCCTGACGTCGACACCATTGAAGGCTTGTCGCCGGCAATTTCCATCGAGCAAAAGTCCACCTCGCACAACCCACGTTCTACCGTTGGCACCATCACCGAGATCTACGACTACCTGCGCCTGCTCTATGCACGCGCCGGCATTCCACGCTGCCCGGACCACGACCTGCCGTTGGAAGCGCAAACCGTCAGCCAGATGGTCGACCAAGTGCTGGCCCTGCCCGAAGGCAGCAAGCTGATGCTGCTCGCACCGGTGATACGAGAGCGTAAGGGCGAACACTTGGCGATTTTCGACGAGTTACGCGCTCAGGGTTTTGTTCGCGTGCGGGTCAATGGCAAGATTTATGAGCTCGATGAACTGCCGAAACTCGACAAGCAAAAGAAACACAGCATCGATGCCGTGGTTGACCGCTTCAAAGCGCGCGGCGATCTTCAGCAGCGCTTGGCCGAATCCTTCGAGACCGCCCTCAAGCTGGCCGACGGTTTGGCCCTGATCGCGCCAATGGAAGGGGAAGAAGGCGAAGAAATTACCTTCTCCGCACGTTTTGCCTGCCCGGTGTGCGGCCACTCGATCAGCGAACTGGAGCCCAAGTTGTTTTCCTTCAACAACCCGGCTGGCGCCTGCCCGACTTGCGATGGCCTGGGCGTGAAGCAGTTCTTTGATATCAAGCGCTTGGTCAATGGTGAAATGACCTTGGCCGAGGGCGCGATCCGCGGCTGGGACCGGCGCAATGTTTATTACTTTCAGATGCTCGGCTCACTCGCTGCGCATTACGGCTTCAGCCTAGAAGCGCCATTCGACGACCTCAGCGCCGAACACCAAAAGTGCATTCTGTTCGGCAGCGGCGCGCAGAACGTCGACTTCAAATACCTCAATGACCGCGGCGACATCGTCAAACGCTCGCACCCCTTCGAGGGCATCGTGCCAAACCTGGAGCGCCGCTACCGCGAAACTGAGTCCTCTAGCGTACGTGAGGAGCTGGCCAAGTTTCTCAGCACCCAGGCCTGCCAAGATTGCCGTGGTACTCGCTTACGTCGTGAGGCCCGGCACGTTTGGGTCGGTGAGAAAACCCTGCCGGCGGTGAGTGGGATGCCAATTGGGGATGCAACTGAATACTTCGGCAGCCTGGCTTTGCCTGGCCGGCGCGGTGAAATTGCTGAGAAAATTCTCAAAGAAATCCGTGAACGCCTGCAGTTTCTGGTCAACGTCGGTCTCGATTACCTGACCCTCGACCGCAGCGCCGACACACTGTCCGGCGGTGAAGCACAGCGTATCCGCTTGGCCAGCCAAATTGGTGCCGGGCTCGTCGGGGTGATGTACATCCTCGATGAACCGTCAATCGGCCTGCACCAGCGTGACAACGAGCGCCTGCTTGGCACACTGCGTCACCTGCGCGACATCGGCAATACGGTGATTGTGGTGGAGCACGATGAAGACGCAATCCGCATGGCGGATTATGTTGTAGACATCGGCCCTGGCGCGGGGGTGCATGGCGGCCAGATCGTTGCCCAAGGCACCGCTGCCGAGGTTATGGCGCACCCCGACTCACTGACCGGCAAGTACCTGTCTGGCCGAGTGAAGATCAAAGTGCCAGCCAAGCGCACGCCACGCGACAAAAAACTCTTACTGAAGATTAAAGGCGCGCGCGGTAACAACCTGCGCAACGTCGACCTGGAAATTCCAATAGGTTTATTAACGTGCGTGACCGGTGTATCAGGCTCAGGCAAGTCGACACTGATCAACAACACCCTGTACCCGCTCAGTGCCACCGCATTGAACGGAGCGACGACCTTAGAAGCTGCTGCGCACGACAGTATCGACGGCTTGCAGCATTTGGATAAGGTGGTCGATATCGACCAAAGTCCAATTGGCCGTACACCGCGCTCCAACCCGGCCACCTATACCGGCTTGTTCACCCCAATTCGTGAGCTGTTCGCCGGTGTCCCGGAATCTCGCTCGCGTGGTTACGGGCCCGGCCGTTTCAGCTTCAACGTTAAAGGCGGTCGCTGCGAGGCCTGTCAGGGCGATGGTTTGATCAAGGTGGAAATGCACTTCTTGCCTGACATCTATGTGCCTTGTGATGTCTGCAAGAGCAAGCGCTATAACCGTGAAACCTTGGAAGTGAAATACAAAGGCAAGAGCATCACCGAAGTGCTCGACATGACCATCGAAGAGGCTCGGGTGTTCTTCGAAGCCGTGCCCGCACTGGCGCGTAAGCTGCAAACGCTGATGGATGTCGGCTTGTCGTATATCAAGCTCGGGCAGTCGGCTACGACGTTGTCTGGCGGTGAAGCGCAGCGGGTCAAATTGTCACGCGAGCTAAGCAAGCGCGACACCGGCAAAACGCTGTATATCCTCGACGAACCCACAACCGGCCTGCATTTCGCCGACATCCAACAATTGCTTGACGTGTTGCACCGCCTGCGGGACCACGGCAATACCGTGGTGGTGATTGAGCACAATCTGGACGTGATCAAAACGGCTGACTGGCTGGTTGATCTCGGCCCGGAAGGCGGCTCTAAAGGCGGACAAATCATCGCCGTTGGCACTCCGGAAGAAGTGGCCGAAATGACGCAATCCCATACTGGCTTCTTCCTCAAGCCGCTACTGGAGCGTGATCGCGACTAAGCGGCACCACTCGCTGGCTGTAGCAATTTGATGGCGCACAAAAAAACCCCGGACCTCCGGGGTTTTTACGATTACGACAACTGAGGCAACGCTTACATTTGAGCTTGCAGGTAATTCTCTAAGCCGATTTTATCAATCAAGCCCAACTGAATCTCCAGCCAGTAAGCGTGATCCTCCTCTGTGTCCTTGAGCTGAGCCAGCAAAATGTCGCGGGTTTGATAATCCTGATGCTGCTCGCATAACGCCATGCCTTTGCTCAACGCTGCGCGCACGTGATATTCCAACGCGAGATCAAGCTTGAACATCTCCGGCACTGTCTGGCCGAAGGTAAAATTATCAGCAGCCATATCTGGCGTACCTTCAAGAAACAGAATGCGCTTGAGAATGGCATCCGCGTGCTGCGTTTCTTCTTCCATCTCATGGTTGATTCGTTCGTACAGCTTGTTGAAACCCCAGTCTTCGTAAAGGCGTGAGTGTACAAAATACTGATCACGGGCAGCCAACTCACCCTTAAGCAGCATTTTTAAATAATCGATAACTTCTACATGGCCTTTCACGGGACATTTCCTTAATCAAGCTGTAACGTCGGTTAATGCTGGCTCGCGATGGCGCCTGGGTCAAGTGCCAAGGTAAATAGCACCCGTACAAGGGCCGCGGCATAACACTGCGATGTGCAGCAAACGATTATTCCAGCCATAAAAAAACCGGGCCAAGGCCCGGTTTCTTATACAACCAACGACTTACTCAGCGTCTACAGCTGCACCAGCGACCGGACGGTCAACCAGTTCAACATAAGCCATTGGAGCATTGTCGCCAGTGCGGAAGCCGCACTTGAGGATACGCAGATAACCGCCCTGACGGGTGGCGTAGCGCTTGCCTAGGTCGTTAAACAACTTGCCGACGATGGCTTTCGAACGCGTACGGTCAAAGGCCAAACGACGATTAGCAACACTGTCTTCTTTAGCCAGAGTAATTAGCGGCTCGGCAACGCGACGCAGCTCTTTGGCTTTCGGCAGAGTAGTTTTGATCAGCTCGTGCTCGAACAGCGATACCGCCATGTTCTGGAACATGGCCTTGCGGTGTGCGCTGGTGCGGCTAAGGTGACGGCCACTTTTACGATGACGCATGGTTCAATTCCTTACCAAACTCACGTTCGGTGATGATGACGATCAGGCAGTCGCCTTATCGTCTTTCTTCAGACTTGCCGGCGGCCAATTGTCGAGGCGCATACCGAGGGAAAGACCGCGAGAAGCCAGAACGTCCTTGATTTCAGTCAGGGATTTCTTGCCCAAGTTCGGCGTTTTCAACAGTTCTACTTCGGTGCGCTGAATCAGATCGCCGATGTAGTAAATGTTCTCTGCCTTGAGGCAGTTAGCCGAACGTACAGTCAATTCCAGGTCATCAACCGGACGCAGAAGGATTGGATCAATCTCATCTTCCTGCTCGATAACCACAGGCTCGCTGTCACCTTTGAGGTCGACGAACGCAGCCAACTGCTGTTGCAGAATGGTTGCAGCGCGGCGAATAGCCTCTTCAGGGTCTAGGGTACCGTTGGTCTCCAGGTCAATAACCAGCTTGTCCAGGTTAGTACGCTGCTCAACACGAGCGTTTTCCACCACGTACGACACACGGCGTACCGGGCTGAACGAAGCATCCAGCTGCAAGCGACCAATGCTGCGGCTTTCATCTTCATCGCTCTGACGAGCATCAGCCGGCTCATAGCCGCGACCACGAGCTATGGTGAGCTTCATGTTCAGCGCGCCAGTAGAAGCCAAGTTGGCGATTACGTGGTCGCCATTGACGATTTCGACATCGTGATCCAGCTGAATATCGGCAGCGGTAACTACGCCCGAGCCCTTCTTCGCCAGAGTCAACGTCACTTCGTCACGACCGTGCAGCTTGACAGCCAGACCTTTCAGGTTGAGCAGGATTTCAATGACGTCTTCCTGAACACCTTCGATGGCGCTGTACTCATGAAGTACACCGTCAATCTCGGCCTCGACTACTGCACAGCCAGGCATGGAGGACAACAAGATGCGACGCAGCGCGTTGCCCAACGTATGGCCAAAACCACGCTCGAGAGGCTCGAGAGTAATCTTGGCGCGGGTCGAACTGACCACCTGCACATCAATGTGACGGGGGGTCAGGAATTCATTTACCGAAATCTGCATGGATGCACCTATTTTCTAGCCCTTACTTGGAGTAGAGCTCGACAATCAGGCTTTCGTTGATGTCGGCGGAGAGATCACTGCGAGCCGGGACGTTTTTGAACACGCCTGACTTCTTCTCAGTGTCTACTTCTACCCATTCAACGCGGCCACGCTGGGCACACAGCTCGAGAGCTTGAACAATGCGCAGCTGATTCTTCGCCTTCTCGCGAATTGCAACGACGTCGCCAGCTTTAACCTGGTAAGACGGAACGTTTACAGTATTGCCGTTTACGCTGATCGACTTATGCGATACCAGCTGACGGGATTCGGCGCGAGTTGAGCCGAAGCCCATGCGATAAACCACGTTATCCAGACGACACTCGAGCAGTTGCAGCAGGTTCTCACCAGTAGCGCCTTTCTTGCCGGCCGCTGCTTTGTAATAACCGCTGAATTGACGCTCAAGCACACCGTAGATACGACGAACTTTTTGCTTCTCACGCAGCTGGGTGCCGTAGTCAGACTGACGACCACGGCGCTGACCGTGAATACCTGGGGCTGCTTCGATGTTGCACTTCGATTCCAGAGCGCGTACACCGCTTTTCAGGAAAAGATCTGTGCCTTCACGACGAGACAGTTTGCATTTGGGACCAATGTAACGAGCCATTTCTCACTGTCTCCTGATTACACGCGACGCTTCTTCGAAGGACGGCATCCGTTATGCGGAATGGGCGTCACATCGGTGATGCTGGCGATCTTATAGCCACAACCGTTTAAAGCACGGACAGCGGACTCACGACCCGGACCGGGACCCTTAACGTTAACGTCGAGGTTCTTCAGACCGTATTCCAGCGCAGCTTGACCAGCACGCTCTGCAGCCACCTGGGCGGCGAACGGGGTGCTTTTACGCGAACCGCGGAAACCCGAACCACCAGAGGTAGCCCAAGACAGAGCATTGCCCTGACGGTCAGTAATGGTCACGATTGTGTTGTTGAAAGAAGCGTGGATGTGGGCGATGCCATCAACCACCGTCTTTTTGACTTTCTTACGAGTACGAGCAGCAGGTTTTGCCATGACTAAATTCCTGTCGATGCGCGAATGCGATTACTTGCGGATCGGCTTACGCGGGCCCTTACGGGAACGCGCGTTGGTCTTGGTGCGCTGACCGCGAACCGGTAGACCACGACGATGACGCAGGCCGCGGTAGCAACCCAGGTCCATCAAGCGCTTGATTTTCATGTTCACTTCACGACGCAGATCACCCTCGGTATTAACCTTGGCAACTTCGCCACGCAGCTGCTCGATCTGCTCGTCAGAGAGATCTTTGATCTTTGCAGCCGGATTAACGCCGGCGGCAGCACAGACTTTCTGTGCAGTTGTGCGACCAACACCATAGATGTAGGTCAACGAGATAACAGTGTGCTTGTTATCTGGAATGTTAACGCCTGCAATACGGGCCATTCAGTGGAACTCCAATTGACAGCTACCTACGCCCCGGAAGCCAAGAAATAGGGCGCGAGATACTAACGCTGTAGAAACAAATAATCAACCCGGCAGCGCACTAGCTGCCGGGCTTATCACTTCACTCACACTCAGCCTTGGCGCTGCTTGTGACGCGGCTCCGCGCTGCAAATAACGCGAACAACACCTTCGCGACGGACAATCTTGCAGTTACGGCACAGCTTTTTCACCGATGCACGAACTTTCATCACCAACTCCTCGAACCTTATAGACTTCAGCGCAGCATGCCGCCGCCGTAGCCCTTCAGGTTAGCTTTCTTCATCAGGGATTCGTACTGGTGTGAAACGAGGTGCGATTGTACTTGCGACATAAAGTCCATCACAACCACCACCACGATCAGCAACGAAGTCCCGCCGAGATAGAACGGTACGTTGGCAGCCACCACCAGAAACTGTGGCAGCAAACATACGGCCGTCATGTACAAAGCACCGAACATGGTCAAGCGAGTCAACACGCCATCGATATAGCGCGCCGACTGCTCACCTGGACGGATACCCGGAATAAAGGCACCGGACTTTTTCAGGTTCTCCGCTACGTCTTTTGGGTTGAACATCAACGCTGTATAGAAGAAGCAGAAGAAAACAATCCCCGCACTAAACAGCAGAATGTTCAACGGCTGACCAGGAGCGATAGCCTGTGAAATATCCTGCAGCCAGCCCATACCTTCAGACTGACCAAACCAGGCACCCAGCGAAGCCGGGAACAACAGAAGGCTGCTGGCGAAAATAGCCGGGATAACCCCCGCCATATTCACCTTCAACGGCAAGTGGCTAGTCTGCGCAGCAAAGACCTTACGGCCCTGCTGACGCTTGGCGTAGTGCACCACAATACGGCGCTGACCACGCTCAATGAACACCACAAAACCGATAATCGCTACTGCCAGCAAACCGATGGCGATTAGGGCGAAGATATTGATATCACCCTGACGAGCAGACTCGAAAGACTGCCCTATTGCCGACGGCAGACCGGCTACGATGCCTGCAAAAATCAGCATCGAAATACCGTTGCCAACACCACGCTCGGTAATTTGCTCGCCCAACCACATCATAAACATTGCCCCAGCCACAAATGTGGTGATGGCAACGAAGTGGAAGCCGAAATCAACCGTAAACGCTACGCCCTGACTGGCCAAACCAACGGACATGCCGATGGCCTGGACAAAAGCCAGAACGAGGGTGCCGTAGCGGGTGTACTGGCTAATCTTACGACGGCCAGACTCACCTTCCTTCTTCAACTGCTCCAGCTGCGGGCTAACAGCAGTCATGAGCTGCATGATGATCGACGCCGAAATATACGGCATGATCCCCAATGCAAAAATGCTCATCCGCTCCAGCGCACCGCCGGAAAACATGTTGAACAAGCTAAGAATGGTCCCCTCATTCTGTCGAAACAGGTCCGCCAGCCGATCGGGGTTGATACCGGGAACCGGGATGTGTGCACCTATCCGATAGACGATAATCGCCATTAACAGAAAACGCAGACGAGCCCAGAGCTCGGATAACCCGCCATTGCTGAGCGCTGAGAGAGCACCTTGCTTAGCCATTTATTCCTCGAACTTACCGCCAGCTGCTTCAATAGCCGCGCGTGCACCTTTGGTGACGGCGATACCTTTAAGGGTGACTGCTTGAGTAACTTCACCGGACAGCATGACTTTCACACGCTGTACGTTTTGGTTAATCAGGTTGGCATCCTTCAGCGACTGCAGAGTAACAATCCCGCCTTCGATCTTATTCAGCTCAGAGGTACGCACTTGCGCGCGATCCATAGCCTTCAAAGAAACGAAACCGAACTTAGGCAGACGGCGGTGCAGAGGCTGCTGGCCGCCTTCAAAACCCGGAGCAATGGTGCCACCGGAGCGGGAGGTTTGACCTTTGTGGCCGCGGCCACCAGTCTTACCCAAACCGCTACCGATACCACGGCCCGGACGGTGCTTCTCGCGACGGGAACCCGGCGCAGGACTCAGATCGTTCAGGTACATGTATTAACCCTCGACTCGCAGCATGTAGTAAGCCTTGTTGATCATCCCGCGATTCTCAGGAGTATCAAGGACTTCTACGGTGTGACCGATGCGACGCAAACCCAAACCCTTAACGCACAACTTATGATTAGGGATGCGGCCGGTCATGCTTTTGATCAACGTAACTTTTACGGTAGTAGCCATGATTAGAGAATCTCCTCGACGCTCTTGCCACGCTTAGCCGCAATAGAACCTGGCGACTGCATAGCTTTCAAACCTTTAAAGGTGGCGTAAACCACGTTCACTTGGTTAGTCGAGCCGTAGCACTTAGCCAAAACGTTCTGCACGCCAGCAACTTCTAAAACAGCGCGCATAGCGCCGCCCGCGATGATGCCAGTACCTTCGGACGCAGGCTGCATGTACACCTTAGAGGCGCCATGATTAGACTTAATTGCGTACTGCAGGGTCGTGCCGTTCAGGTCAACCTGAATCATATTGCGACGAGCAGCTTCCATCGCTTTCTGGATAGCAGCAGGCACTTCACGGGACTTGCCGCGGCCGAAACCAACGCGACCCTTACCATCACCTACCACGGTCAACGCAGTGAAAGTGAAGATACGGCCACCCTTTACGGTCTTGGCAACACGGTTAACCTGTACCAGCTTCTCGATATAGCCTTCGTCGCGCTTTTGGTCGTTATTTGACATAACTTAGAACTCCAGCCCGCCTTCACGAGCAGCATCAGCCAGCGCCTGAACGCGGCCGTGGTACTTGAAGCCAGAACGGTCGAATGCAACCTGAGTTACACCAGCTGCTTTCGCACGCTCGGCAACCAGCTCACCAACTTTCTTGGCCGCGTCGACGTTGCCAGTGGCGCCGTCACGCAGTGCTTTGTCCAAGGTAGAGGCACTGGCCAGAACCTTGCTGCCGTCGGCCGAAATGACCTGGGCATAGATGTGCTGCGAAGAGCGATACACGCAGAGACGCACGGCTTCTAGCTCGTGCATTTTCAGGCGTGCTTTGCGAGCGCGACGCAGTCGAGTAACTTTTTTGTCGGTCATTTGCTATGCCCTACTTCTTCTTAGCTTCTTTACGGCGGACGACTTCGTCAGCGTAACGAACACCCTTGCCCTTATAAGGTTCAGGACGACGGAAGTCACGAATCTCCGCAGCGACCTGACCAACCACTTGCTTATCGGTACCCTTGATCAGGATCTCGGTCTGGTTGGGAGTCTCAGCCACGACGCCTTCCGGCAATTCGTACTCAATCGGGTGGGAATAGCCCAAAGAAAGACTCAGCACCTGACCTTTGGCTTGCGCTTTGTAGCCAACGCCAACCAGTTGCAGCTTACGCTCAAAGCCAGTACTGACTCCGATCACCATGTTATTGACCAGTGCACGAGTAGTGCCGGCCATGGCGCGAGTTTGCTGATCACCATTGCGAGCAGCGAAACGCAACTCACCAGCTTCATGCATAACTTCAACGGACGAGTGAACATTCAGTTCGAGAGTACCCTTGGCACCCTTTACCGAAAGCTGTTGGCCGGCGAGATTAATCTCAACACCAGCGGGCAGCGTGACGGGGTTCTTAGCAACGCGAGACATGCTTATTCCCCCCTTAGAACACTGTGCAAAGCACTTCGCCGCCGACACCGGCAGCGCGCGCAGCGCGGTCCGTCATCACACCTTTATTGGTGGAGACGATGGAAACCCCGAGACCGCCACGAACTTTCGGCAGATCATCAGAGGATTTATATTGGCGCAGGCCTGGACGACTTACGCGCTTAACTTCTTCGATGACTGGACGGCCTTCGAAGTACTTCAGCTCGATGGACAGCTGCGGCTTAACTTCGCCGCTGGTCTGATATCCCGCAATATAACCTTCGTCTTTCAAAACTTTGGCTACAGCTACCTTCAAGGTCGAAGATGGCATGCTTACGACGGACTTTTCAGCCATCTGGGCATTACGGATACGAGTTAGCATGTCCGCTAACGGGTCCTGCATACTCATGGGCTAGACGCTCCTGATACAAAAAGAATTAGCCTTGCGGCTACAGTCGCTGAGAATTCTAGGGATTTAACAACCCAGGCTCAGGCGAGCCGAGCATTCTAGAGACTGATCAAAAATGAAGCAAGCCCCAAAGGGGCTTGTTTCACAGATAAGACAAAGCCGGCACTAGGCCGGCTTTGTTATTTACCAGCTGGCTTTAACCAGACCTGGTACATCACCACGCATTGCAGCTTCACGCAGCTTAATACGCGACAGACCGAACTTGCGATACACGCCGTGCGGACGACCGGTAATGCGGCAGCGATTACGCAAGCGCGAGGCGCTGGCGTCACGCGGCTGCTTCTGCAGCGCTACTTGAGCTTCCCAACGCGCTTCTGGACTGGCGTTCAGATCGGCGATGGTAGCTTTCAGCTCGGCACGCTTTTTAGCGTACTTAGCTACCGTCTGCTGACGCTTCAGCTCGCGGTTTTTCATGCTGGTTTTGGCCATGATCGAACTCCAATCAGTTACGGAACGGGAATTTGAAAGCACGCAACAGAGCGCGACCTTCATCATCCGAACGGGCGGTGGTGGTCAAGGTAATATCCAGACCACGCAGAGCATCGATCTTGTCGTAGTCGATTTCCGGGAAAATGATCTGCTCTTTAACGCCCATGCTGTAATTGCCACGGCCGTCGAAGGACTTGGCATTCAGGCCACGGAAGTCACGCACGCGCGGCAGGGAGATAGACAGCAGACGATCCAGGAACTCGTACATACGCTCACGGCGCAGAGTAACTTTAACGCCGATCGGCCAGCCTTCACGAACCTTGAAACCTGCAATCGACTTGCGGGCATAAGTCACTATGACTTTCTGACCGGTAATCTTTTCCAGATCGGCAACAGCATGCTCGATGATTTTCTTGTCACCGATTGCTTCGCCCAGACCCATGTTGAGGGTGATCTTGGTGATGCGCGGAACTTCCATCACGTTACCGAGCTTAAGTTCTTCCTTAAGCTTCGGAGCGATTTCTTTCCGGTAAATCTCTTTTAGTCGTGCCATGGTCTTCTACCTAGCAGTGTTCAAGCATCAACCGCTTTTTGGGTCGACTTGAAGACACGAATTTTTTTACCGTCTTCAACTTTAAAACCAACGCGGTCAGCCTTGCTGGTTTCGCCATTGAAAATGGCAACGTTAGAAGCGTGCAGAGGCGCCTCTTTCTCGATGATACCGCCCTGAACGCCCGACATCGGGTTCGGCTTGGTATGGCGCTTCACTAGGTTAATCCCGCCAACGACCAAACGGTCGTCAACGAGAACCTTGAGCACCTTGCCACGCTTACCTTTGTCTTTACCGGCGATCACGATGATCTCGTCGTCACGACGAATCTTTTGCATGTCGGATCTCCTTAGAGCACTTCAGGGGCGAGCGAGACGATCTTCATGAACTTCTCATTACGAAGTTCACGAGTCACTGGCCCAAAAATACGAGTGCCTATTGGCTCTTGCTTGTTGTTCAGCAGAACAGCAGCGTTGCCATCAAAGCGAATGATCGAGCCATCAGGGCGACGAACGCCGTGACGTGTGCGGACTACAACTGCAGTCATCACTTGACCTTTCTTCACTTTACCGCGGGGAATTGCTTCCTTAACGGTCACTTTGATGATGTCGCCGATGCCTGCATAACGGCGGTGAGAACCGCCAAGCACCTTGATACACATAACGCGACGAGCACCGCTGTTGTCAGCGACGTCGAGCATGGATTGAGTCTGAATCATATAATTTCTCCGACCCTTAGCCCTTAGACTTCCACTGCGCGTTCGAGGATCTCAACCAGCGCCCAAGATTTAGTCTTGGCTACGGGACGGGTTTCACGAATGGAAACTTTGTCACCGATTTTGCTCTGATTGGTTTCGTCGTGAGCGTGCAGCTTGGTCGAACGCTTGACATATTTGCCGTAGATCGGGTGCTTAACGCGACGCTCGATCAATACGGTGATGGTCTTGTCCATCTTGTCGCTGACGACACGGCCAGTCAGCGTACGGACGGTTTTTTCGGCTTCAGCCATGATCACTTACCTGCCTGCTGGTTGAGCACAGTTTTCACACGAGCGATATCGCGCTTAACTTGCGAGAGCAGGTGAGACTGCCCCAACTGGCCAGTTGCTTTCTGCATACGCAGATTGAACTGGTCGCGCAGCAGGCCGAGCAGTTGCTCGTTCAGCTGCTGTGCTGATTTTTCACGAAGTTCATTCGCCTTCATCACATCACCGTCCGCTTAACAAAAGTGGTGGCAAGCGGCAGCTTTGCAGCAGCCAAGGCAAAAGCCTCGCGCGCCAACTCTTCGGAAACGCCTTCGATCTCGTACAGGATTTTACCTGGCTGGATCTGAGCTACCCAATATTCAACGCTACCCTTACCTTTACCCATCCGCACTTCGAGAGGCTTCTTGGAAATTGGCTTATCCGGGAACACGCGAATCCAGATTTTCCCACCACGCTTCACGTGGCGAGTCAGAGCACGACGAGCGGACTCAATCTGACGGGCGGTGAGACGACCGCGAGCAACAGACTTCAGCGCATATTCGCCGAAGCTGACTTTACTACCGCGCTGAGCCAAGCCACGGTTGTGACCTGTCATCTGCTTACGGAACTTCGTACGCTTTGGTTGTAACATTTGGCGTACCCCTTACTTAGCAGCTTTTTTACGAGGCGCAGGTGCTTGTGGTTTTAGTTCTTCATGGCGACCACCAATTACTTCGCCTTTGAAGATCCAAACCTTGACACCGATCACACCATAAGTGGTGTGCGCTTCGTACGTGGCATAGTCGATATCAGCACGCAGGGTGTGCAACGGCACACGACCTTCGCGATACCATTCGGTACGTGCAATTTCAGCACCACCGAGACGACCGCTCACTTGGATTTTGATGCCCTTGGCACCAATACGCATGGCGTTCTGTACAGCGCGCTTCATCGCGCGACGGAACATCACACGACGCTCCAGCTGCTGAGCTACGCTCTGCGCAACCAGCATACCGTCGAGCTCCGGCTTGCGGATCTCTTCGATATTGATGTGCACAGGCACACCCATTTGCTTGGTCAGGTCCTGACGCAGTTTCTCAACATCTTCACCTTTCTTACCGATAACGATACCGGGACGAGCAGTGTGGATGGTGATACGTGCAGTTTGAGCCGGGCGAGCAATGTCGATACGGCTTACGGACGCGCTTTTTAATTTGTCTTGGAGATACTCGCGCACCTTCAGATCTGCAAACAAATAGTCTGCATAAGTCCGACCGCTGGCGTACCAGACGGAGGTGTGCTCCTTGACGATTCCCAGGCGAATGCCAATGGGATGTACTTTCTGACCCATCTGATCGACTCCGTTACTTGTCCGCAACCTTGACAGTGATATGGCAAGACCGCTTGACGATGCGATCAGCGCGGCCTTTGGCACGCGGCATGATTCGCTTCAGCGAACGCCCTTCGTTAACGAAAACGGTGCTGACCTTCAAGTCATCAACGTCTGCGCCTTCGTTGTGCTCGGCGTTGGCTACAGCCGACTCCAGCACTTTCTTGATGATCTCGGCGGCTTTCTTACTGCTGAAAGCCAGCAGATTGAGCGCTTCACCCACCTTTTTCCCGCGAATCTGGTCAGCGACCAAGCGGGCTTTTTGGGCGGAGATTCGAGCGCCCGACAACTTAGCGGCTACTTCCATTTCCTAACCCCTTAACGCTTGGCTTTTTTGTCAGCCACGTGCCCACGATAGGTACGGGTGCCGGCAAATTCGCCTAGTTTGTGACCGACCATGTCTTCGTTCACAAGAACTGGGACATGTTGACGACCGTTGTGTACAGCGATGGTCAAGCCGACCATTTGTGGCAGGATCATCGAACGGCGCGACCAGGTTTTCACTGGCTTGCGATCGTTCTTTTCCACCGCCACTTCGATCTTCTTCAGTAGGTGAAGATCAATAAAAGGACCTTTTTTCAGAGAACGTGGCACTGTCGTATCCCTCTATTTACTTGCGACGACGGACGATCATTTTATCGGTGCGTTTGTTACCACGAGTCTTCGCGCCCTTAGTCGGGAAGCCCCATGGAGACACCGGATGACGACCACCAGAGGTACGACCTTCACCACCACCGTGTGGGTGGTCAACCGGGTTCATGGCAACACCACGAACGGTTGGGCGAACGCCACGCCAGCGCTTAGCACCTGCTTTACCCAGCGAACGAAGGCTGTGCTCAGAGTTCGAGACTTCGCCCAAGGTCGCACGGCATTCAGCCAGTACTTTACGCATTTCACCGGAACGCAGACGCAAGGTCACGTAGACACCTTCACGCGCAATCAGCTGAGCCGAAGCACCAGCGGAACGAGCGATCTGAGCACCTTTACCCGGCTTCAATTCGATACCGTGAACAGTGCTACCAACTGGAATGTTGCGCAGTTGCAGACTGTTGCCCGGCTTGATCGGCGCCATGATCCCAGCAATCAGTTGATCGCCAGCACTCACGCCTTTAGGGGCAATGATGTAGCGGCGCTCACCGTCCGCATACAACATCAAGGCGATGTGTGCGGTACGGTTTGGATCGTATTCAATACGCTCAACAGTGGCTGGAATGCCATCTTTGTCGTTACGACGGAAATCGACCAAACGATAATGCTGCTTATGGCCACCACCGATATGACGGGTAGTGATGCGACCATTGTTGTTACGACCGCCAGTCTTCGACTTTTTCTCAAGCAGCGGAGCGTGAGGAGCGCCTTTATGCAGCTCCTGATTGACCACCTTGACCACAAAACGGCGGCCAGGGGAAGTCGGTTTGCATTTAACGATTGCCATGATGCTCCCCTCCCTTACTCAGCACTGCTGGTGAAATCGAGATCTTGGCCTGGCTGAAGCGAAATGATCGCTTTCTTCCAGTCGTTACGCTTGCCCATGCCGCGAGCATTGCGCTTTGTCTTACCAAGAACATTCACGGTATTGACAGCAGCAACGTTCACGCTGAACAGGCTTTCGACGGCCTTCTTGATTTCCAGCTTGGTTGCATCGATTGCAACCTTAAAAACGAATTGGCTTTTTTTATCAGCCAGAAGTGTTGCCTTCTCGGAGATGTGCGGGCCAAGCAGCACTTTAAATACGCGTTCCTGGTTCATCCCAGCAGCTCCTCGAATTTCTTCACGGCAGATACGGTGAACAACACCTTCTCATACGCGATCAGACTGACCGGATCGGTACCTTGCACGTCACGGACATCAACGTGTGGAAGGTTACGCGCAGCCAGGTACAGATTTTCGTCGACCGAATCAGACACGATCAAAACGTCGGTCAGACCCATGCCATTCAACTTGTTCAGCAGGTCTTTAGTCTTCGGCGCGTCAACGCTGAAGTCTTCAACAACAACCATACGATCGGTACGCACCAGCTCAGCAAGAATCGAGCGCAAAGCAGCGCGATACATCTTCTTGTTCAGCTTCTGTGAGTGATCCTGCGGGCGAGCCGCGAATGTCACACCACCGCCACGCCAGATCGGACCACGAGTGGTACCCGCACGAGCGCGACCGGTACCTTTCTGACGCCAAGGACGCTTACCGCCACCCGACACATCAGAACGAGTCTTCTGCTGCTTACTGCCCTGACGACCACCGGCCATGTAGGCCACTACTGCTTGGTGAACCAGGGTTTCGTTGTATGCGCCGCCAAAAGTGGCTTCGGATACTTCGATGGCTTGAGCGCCATTTACATTTAATTGCATGTCAGCTTCCCCTTAACCGCGAGCCTTGGCTGCCGGACGGACAACCAGGTTGCCGCCAGTAGCACCAGGAACGGCACCCTTGACCAGCAGCAGGTTGCGTTCAGCATCGACGCGCACTACTTCCAGGGACTGCACAGTCACGCGCTCAGCACCCATGTGACCGGACATTTTTTTGCCCTTGAATACGCGACCTGGGGTCTGGCACTGGCCAATAGAACCCGGAACACGGTGGGACACGGAGTTACCGTGGGTGTTGTCTTGGCCGCGGAAATTCCAACGCTTGATGGTACCGGCAAAGCCTTTACCTTTGGACTGACCGGTGACATCCACCAGTTGACCAGCTTGGAATATTTCAGCGTTGATCAGATCACCTGCCTGGTACTCGCCTTCTTCAAGACGAAATTCCATAACAGTACGACCTGCCGCGACGTTCGCCTTAGCGAAATGGCCGGCTTGCGCCTTAGTGACACGAGAAGCGCGACGCTCACCGACAGTGACTTGCACTGCACGATAGCCATCGGACTCTTCGGTTTTGAACTGGGTGACTCGATTCGGCTCGATCTCAATGACCGTAACAGGAATGGAGACACCTTCTTCGGTGAAAATGCGGGTCATACCGCACTTGCGACCGACTACACCAATAGTCATGTTGTAACCTCATGAGTGTACGGGGCTTTCACCCGCTATGGCCGCCCATTTCAGAGCGTTACACGACTAAAACCTGAAGCGGTTTTAGCCGAGGCTGATCTGCACTTCCACACCAGCCGCAAGATCAAGCTTCATCAGCGCATCAACGGTTTTATCCGTTGGCTGGACGATATCCAGAACACGCTTATGAGTACGGATCTCGAACTGATCGCGCGCGTCTTTGTTGACGTGCGGTGAGGTCAGTACGGTGAACCGCTCTTTGCGGGTAGGCAGAGGAATAGGACCACGCACCTGAGCACCAGTACGTTTCGCGGTTTCCACGATTTCCTGGGTTGATTGATCGATCAGGCGATGGTCAAAAGCCTTCAACCGAATACGGATTTGTTGGTTTTGCATTTTGACCTCAGATTCCAAGCTGCTATTCCCAACGGACGCAATACGCCCGTTAAAAGGAGGCGTGATTCTATAGACGGCCCCAACAAGTGTCAACCCAATAGAGCAAAGGCCTGAGGCTACCGCTATCGCCTGCGTGCAAAAGCACAAAAAGACCCGCAGAACATGCACCCACAAAAAAGCCCCCGCATGCGGGGGCTTTTCCTTAAACCATCACTTACGCGATGATTTTGGCTACGACGCCAGCGCCGACGGTACGACCGCCTTCACGAATAGCGAAACGCAAGCCTTCTTCCATTGCGATGGTCTTGATCAGTGTGACAGTCATCTGAATGTTGTCACCTGGCATCACCATCTCAACGCCTTCCGGCAGTTCGCAGTTACCGGTTACGTCAGTTGTACGGAAGTAGAACTGAGGACGGTAGCCTTTGAAGAACGGCGTATGACGACCGCCTTCTTCTTTGCTCAACACGTACACTTCTGCAGTGAACGTGGTGTGCGGCTTAACCGAACCCGGCTTAACCAGAACCTGGCCACGCTCTACGTCGTCACGCTTGGTGCCGCGCAGCAGCACGCCGCAGTTCTCACCAGCACGACCTTCGTCGAGCAGCTTACGGAACATTTCAACACCAGTACACGTGGTCTTGACAGTGTCACGCAGACCAACAATTTCCAGTTCTTCCTGGATTTTGATGATGCCACGCTCGATACGGCCAGTTACCACAGTGCCACGACCGGAGATCGAGAATACGTCTTCGATTGGCATCAGGAATGGCTTGTCGATCGCGCGAACTGGATCTGGAATGTAGGTGTCCAGGGTTTCAACGAGCTTACGAACGGCAGTGGTGCCCATTTCGTTGTCGTCTTGACCGTTCAACGCCATCAGCGCAGAGCCAATGATGATCGGTGTGTCGTCGCCCGGGAAATCGTAAGTGCTGAGCAGGTCACGCACTTCCATTTCAACCAGCTCCAACAGCTCAGCGTCGTCAACCATGTCAGCCTTGTTCAGGAAGACCACGATGTACGGAACGCCAACCTGACGAGACAACAGGATGTGCTCACGGGTCTGCGGCATCGGACCATCTGCAGCCGAACAAACCAGGATTGCGCCATCCATCTGCGCAGCACCGGTGATCATGTTCTTCACATAGTCAGCGTGACCTGGGCAGTCAACGTGAGCGTAGTGACGAATGGCAGAGTTGTACTCAACGTGCGCAGTGTTGATGGTAATACCACGAGCCTTCTCTTCCGGTGCGCTGTCGATCTTGTCGAAAGCAACAGCGGCGCTACCGAACACTTCGGAGCAGACGCGAGTCAGAGCAGCAGTCAGCGTGGTTTTACCATGGTCAACGTGACCAATGGTGCCGACGTTTACGTGGGGCTTGCTACGTTCAAATTTTTCTTTAGCCACGACAATTAACTCCTTGCCTAAAGGGCTGAATCAGCCTTGTTTTTTGGTGACAGCTTCGACGATGTGCGACGGCGCTGTATTGTATTTTTTGAATTCCATCGAGTAGCTTGCGCGACCTTGGGACATAGAACGGACATCGGTTGCATAACCGAACATCTCGCCCAACGGAACCTCAGCACGAATTACTTTGCCGGATACTGTGTCTTCCATACCTAGGATCATGCCGCGACGACGGTTAAGGTCGCCCATCACGTCACCCATGTAGTCTTCAGGCGTCACAACCTCTACCGCCATAATCGGCTCAAGCAACTCACCACCACCTTTGGCAGCCAGTTGCTTGGTCGCCATGGAAGCCGCCACTTTAAACGCCATCTCGTTAGAGTCGACGTCGTGGTAAGAACCGTCAAAGACAGTTGCCTTCAGGCCGATAAGCGGATAGCCGGCGACAACACCGTTCTTCATCTGCTCTTCGATACCCTTCTGGATAGCTGGAATGTATTCCTTAGGAATAACACCACCGACTACTTCGTTTACGAATTGCAGACCTTCCTGACCTTCGTCAGCAGGGGCAAAACGAATCCAGCAATGACCGAACTGGCCACGACCACCGGACTGACGAACAAACTTGCCTTCGATTTCACAGTTCTTCGTGATGCGCTCACGATAGGAAACCTGGGGCTTACCGATGTTGGCTTCGACGTTGAACTCTCGGCGCATCCGGTCTACCAGGATGTCCAAATGAAGCTCGCCCATGCCTGAGATGATCGTTTGACCTGTCTCTTCATCAGTCTTCACGCGGAAAGATGGATCTTCCTGAGCAAGTTTGCCCAGAGCAACACCCATTTTTTCCTGGTCATCCTTGGTCTTAGGCTCTACGGCAACCGAAATAACCGGCTCCGGGAAATCCATGCGAACGAGGATGATTGGCTTGTCAGCGTTGCACAAAGTTTCACCGGTGGTGACATCCTTCATGCCGATCAAGGCCGCGATGTCGCCAGCGCGAACTTCCTTGATCTCTTCGCGGGCGTTTGCGTGCATTTGCACCATACGGCCCACGCGCTCTTTCTTGCCCTTGACCGAGTTGATCACGCCGTCGCCGGAGTTCAACACGCCCGAGTAAACACGGACGAAGGTCAGGGTACCCACGAATGGGTCAGTCGCAATTTTAAAGGCCAGCGCCGAGAATGGCTCATCATCATTTGCATGACGCTCAAGCTGCTTTTCCTCGTCATCCGGGTCAGTACCCTTGATGGCAGGAATATCAGTAGGCGCCGGCAGATAGTCGATCACAGCATCGAGAACCAGGGGAACACCCTTGTTCTTGAACGACGAACCACAAACAGCCAAAACGATCTCACCAGCGATGGTACGCTGACGCAGAGCCGCTTTGATTTCCTCATTGGTGATTTCTTCACCCTCAAGGTACTTGTTCATCAGCTCTTCGTTAGCTTCGGCCGCAGCCTCAACCATGTTAGCGCGCCACTCATCAGCCAATTCCTGCATATCCGCAGGGATTGCCTCACGACGAGGAAGCATACCTTTGTCAGCATCGTTCCAGTAGACGGCTTCCATTTTGATCAGATCAATCTGACCCTGAAAGTTGTCTTCGGAGCCGATAGCCAGCTGGATTGGTACTGGCGTGTGACCCAGACGCTGCTTGATTTGAGCAACTACGCGCAGGAAGTTTGCACCCGCGCGGTCCATCTTGTTGACGTAAACAAGACGTGGAACACCGTATTTGTTGGCTTGACGCCATACGGTTTCCGATTGCGGCTCAACACCAGAAGTACCGCAGAACACCACGACCGCGCCGTCGAGCACACGCAGCGAACGCTCAACTTCAATGGTGAAGTCTACGTGGCCGGGAGTGTCAATTACGTTGAAGCGGTGCTCGTCCTTGTACTGCTTTTCAGAACCTTTCCAGAAGGCGGTGATAGCAGCAGACGTGATGGTAATACCACGCTCCTGCTCCTGCACCATCCAGTCTGTGGTCGCGGCGCCGTCATGCACCTCGCCCATCTTGTGACTTTTGCCTGTGTAAAAAAGGACGCGCTCAGTGGTGGTGGTTTTACCAGCATCCACGTGAGCCACGATACCAATGTTACGGTAGCGATTAATCGGGGTAGTACGAGCCATAAAGCCCTCGCAAATTTAGAAGCGCAAAATTTAGAAGCGGTAGTGCGAGAAAGCCTTGTTGGCTTCAGCCATACGGTGCACGTCTTCACGCTTCTTAACTGCAGCACCTTTGCCTTCAGCGGCATCCATCAACTCGCCCGCTAAGCGCAGAGCCATAGATTTTTCGCCACGCTTACGGGCGTAATCTACCAACCAACGCATGGCAAGCGCATTACGACGGGACGGACGAACTTCGACCGGAACCTGGTAAGTAGCACCGCCTACACGGCGCGACTTCACTTCGACCAGCGGAGCGATGGCGTCGAGAGCTTTCTCGAAGATTTCCAGGGGATCGCTGTTCTTACGCTCTTTAACCTTATCCAGGGCGCCATAAACAATACGCTCGGCAACGGCTTTTTTGCCGCTCTCCATCACGTGGTTCATGAACTTGGCCAGGATTTGGCTACCGTATTTTGGATCGTCAAGCACTTCGCGCTTGGCTGCTACACGACGTCTTGGCATTTGATAAGCCCTCAAACGGTCTTCAGGTTAGCCCGGGACTGCACCCCTTAGGATGGACGCCCGACCTTACTCTTATCGACTCAGAAAAATAGAAACTCGTTATTCAGTAAAACGTCGCTTACTTAGGACGCTTGGTACCGTACTTCGAACGACCCTGCTTACGGTCTTTAACACCGGAGGTATCCAGTGAACCGCGCACGGTGTGGTAACGCACACCTGGCAAGTCTTTTACACGGCCGCCACGAATCAGTACGACGCTGTGCTCTTGCAGGTTGTGACCTTCACCGCCGATGTACGAGGAAACCTCGAAACCGTTGGTCAGGCGCACACGGCACACTTTACGCAGTGCCGAGTTAGGTTTTTTCGGCGTAGTGGTATACACGCGAGTGCACACACCACGACGCTGCGGGCAGTTCTGCAGCGCAGGCACGTCGGATTTCTCGACGATACGCTTACGCGGCTGACGTACCAGCTGGTTGATAGTTGCCATCTTAAGCTCCACTGTTGTCTTGCGACGCTATTACCCTACATAAACAAAATGGCAGAGCACATGCCCTGCCAAATTTAGGGGTGCATGAGTCTAATGAGACTCACTGCCCCAGTCAAGCCAAAGCCCCGCTGCAAAAACAGCGGGGCTTTGAACTTAATTACTGCTGGAGTTCAGCGCTTCGGTCAGTGCAGCTTCCACTTCACTGGCGCTTACGCGTACAGGCTGAGCCGCTTCACGCTTGCGCTTGCGCTCGCGGTGATAGGCCAAACCGGTACCCGCTGGGATCAGACGACCCACAACCACGTTTTCTTTCAGACCGCGCAGGTAGTCGCGCTTGCCAGTAACCGCTGCTTCGGTAAGTACGCGAGTGGTTTCCTGGAAAGAGGCCGCTGAGATAAACGACTCAGTGGACAACGACGCCTTGGTGATACCCAGCAGCACGCGGGTGTACTTGGCAACAAACTTGTCCTCTGCTGCCAGACGCTCGTTTGCCCCCAGTACCGCCGTCAACTCCATCTGGTCACCCTTGATGAAGGTGGAGTCACCGGACTCAGCCACTTCAACCTTGCGCAACATCTGACGCAGGATGGTTTCGATGTGCTTATCGTTGATCTTCACGCCCTGCAGGCGGTAAACGTCCTGAATCTCGTTGACGATGTACTTAGCCAGAGCACTGACACCCAGCAAACGCAGAATGTCGTGCGGATCGCTCGGGCCATCGGAGATGACTTCACCCTTGTTGACCTGCTCACCCTCGAACACGTTCAGGTGACGCCACTTCGGAATCAGCTCCTCATACGGATCGCTACCGTCGTTCGGGGTAATAACCAGACGGCGTTTGCCTTTGGTCTCTTTACCGAACGCGATGGTGCCGCTGATTTCTGCCAAGATCGAGGCTTCTTTCGGACGACGCGCTTCGAACAAGTCAGCAACGCGCGGCAGACCACCGGTGATGTCACGGGTCTTCGATGTCTCTTGCGGAATACGCGCGATAACATCACCCACGCCCACCTGGGCACCGTTTGCCACACCGACCAACGCGTTAGCTGGCAAGAAGTACTGAGCCATTACGTCGGTACCTGGCAGCAGCAAATCCTTACCGTCTTCACCCACCATCTTCACCGCAGGACGAAGATCCTTGCCGGCAGCCGGACGATCTTTGGGATCGAGGACTTCGATGTTGGTCAAACCGGTTAATTCGTCGGTCTGACGCTTGATGGTGATGCCTTCCTCCATGCCCACGTAGGTCACGGTACCTTTCATTTCGGTAACGATCGGGTGGGTGTGCGGGTCCCACTTAGCGACGATAGCGCCAGCATCAACCTTGTCACCTTCCTTCACGGAAATCACGGCACCGTACGGCAGCTTGTAGCGCTCGCGCTCACGACCGAACTCGTCCGCAATCGCCAGCTCGCCGGAGCGGGAAACCGCTACCAAGTTGCCGTCAAGACGCTCAACGTGCTTCAGGTTGTGCAAACGAACCGCACCACCGTTCTTCACTTGTACGCTGTCAGCCGCAGAGGTCCGGCTAGCCGCACCACCGATGTGGAACGTACGCATGGTGAGCTGGGTACCCGGCTCACCAATCGACTGAGCAGCGATAACGCCGACTGCTTCACCGATGTTGATCTGGTGACCACGAGCCAGGTCGCGACCATAGCACTTGGCGCAGATGCCATAACGCGTTTCGCAGCTGATCGGCGAACGCACGATCACTTCGTCGATGCTGTTGAGCTCGATGAATTCAACCCACTGCTCGTCAACCAAAGTGCCAGCCGGCACGATGATTTCGTCAGTGCCAGGCTTGAATACGTCACGGGCAATGACTCGACCCAAAACGCGCTCACCCAGCGGCTCAACCACGTCACCGCCTTCGATGTGCGGTGTCATCAACAGACCGTGCTCGGTGCCGCAATCGATGGCGGTCACGACCAGATCCTGCGCCACATCAACCAGACGACGGGTCAGGTAACCGGAGTTCGCAGTTTTCAACGCCGTATCCGCAAGGCCCTTACGCGCACCGTGCGTGGAGATGAAGTACTGCAGAACCGACAGACCTTCGCGGAAGTTAGCGGTGATCGGCGTTTCGATGATAGAGCCGTCTGGCTTGGCCATCAGGCCACGCATACCGGCGAGCTGACGGATCTGCGCAGCAGAACCCCGCGCACCAGAGTCGGCCATCATGTACATCGAGTTGAAGGACTCTTGCTCAACGGTCTTACCTTCGCGATCAACCACTTTCTCTTTCGAGAGGTTGGCCATCATCGCCTTGGAGACTTCATCGTTGGCCTTGGACCAGAGGTCGATCACCTTGTTGTACTTCTCGCCCTGGGTTACCAGGCCGGAGGCGTACTGCGACTCGATCTCTTTAACTTCCTCGGTGGCGGCGTCAATGATGCGCGCCTTCTCATCCGGGATGACAAAGTCGTTCACGCCAATCGACACACCGGAGATGGTCGAATAAGCAAAACCGGTGTACATCAACTGGTCTGCGAAGATCACGGTGTCTTTCAAGCCAACGGTGCGGTAGCACTGGTTGATCAGCTTGGAGATCGCCTTCTTCTTCATCGAGTGGTTGACCACGTCATACGACAGGCCATCCGGAACGATTTGGAACAGTAGAGCACGGCCAACAGTGGTGTCGACGATGCGGGTGTTCTTGGTGATGGTACCGTCGCGATCTTTGATCACTTCGTTGATGCGCACTTTTACGCGAGCATGCAGCGAGGCTTGGCCACCACGGAAAACCCGGTCAACTTCCTGCAGATCGGCGAATACGCGGCCTTCGCCTTTGGCGTTGATCGCCTCGCGGGTCATGTAATACAGACCCAGCACCACGTCCTGAGACGGCACGATGATTGGCTCACCGTTGGCAGGCGAAAGGATGTTGTTGGTCGACATCATCAGTGCGCGCGCTTCGAGCTGAGCTTCCAGCGTCAGCGGTACGTGCACAGCCATCTGGTCGCCGTCGAAGTCGGCGTTGTACGCGGCGCAGACCAGCGGGTGCAGCTGAATCGCTTTACCTTCGATCAGAACCGGTTCAAACGCCTGGATACCCAGACGGTGAAGGGTTGGTGCGCGGTTAAGCAACACTGGGTGTTCGCGAATCACTTCGGCGAGAACGTCCCAAACCTCTGGCAGCTCACGCTCAACCATCTTCTTCGCAGCTTTAATGGTGGTCGCGAGACCACGCATTTCCAACTTGCCGAAAATGAACGGCTTGAACAACTCGAGGGCCATCTTCTTCGGCAGACCGCACTGGTGCAGGCGCAGAGTCGGGCCCACGGTAATAACGGAACGACCGGAGTAGTCCACGCGCTTACCGAGCAAGTTCTGACGGAAACGACCTTGCTTACCCTTGATCATGTCAGCCAAGGATTTCAGCGGACGCTTGTTCGAACCCGTAATGGCGCGACCGCGACGGCCGTTGTCGAGCAGGGCGTCGACCGCTTCCTGCAGCATGCGCTTTTCGTTGCGCACGATGATGTCTGGCGCAGACAGATCAAGCAGGCGCTTCAAACGGTTGTTACGGTTGATCACGCGGCGATACAGATCGTTCAGATCCGAGGTCGCGAAGCGGCCACCGTCCAGCGGAACCAGCGGACGCAGATCTGGCGGCAGAACCGGCAGAACGGTCAACACCATCCACTCAGGCAGGTTACCCGAGCTCAGGAAGGCCTCCATCAGCTTCAAACGCTTGGACAGCTTCTTGATCTTGGTTTCCGAGTTGGTTTGCGGAATTTCTTCGCGCAGGCGGCCAATCTCGTGCTCCAGGTCGATCGCGTGAAGCAGCTCGCGAACGGCTTCAGCACCCATGCGGGCGTCAAAGTCATCACCGAACTCTTCGAGGGCTTCGAAGTACTGCTCGTCGTTCAGCAGCTGGCCTTTCTCAAGGGTGGTCATGCCTGGGTCGATAACGACATAGCTCTCGAAATAGAGAACGCGCTCGATATCACGCAGGGTCATGTCCATCAGCAAACCGATACGGCTCGGCAGTGATTTCAAGAACCAGATGTGGGCAACCGGCGAAGCCAGTTCGATGTGCGCCATGCGTTCACGACGAACTTTAGCCAGCGCGACTTCAACGCCGCACTTCTCGCAGATCACACCGCGGTGCTTCAAGCGCTTGTACTTACCGCACAGGCACTCGTAATCCTTAACTGGGCCAAAGATTTTGGCGCAGAACAGGCCGTCACGCTCAGGCTTGAACGTACGGTAGTTAATGGTTTCCGGTTTTTTAACTTCACCGAACGACCACGAACGAATCATCTCAGGCGAAGCCAGCTGGATGCGGATGGCATCAAACTCTTCGACTTGACCCTGGTTTTTCAGCAAATTCAGTAGGTCTTTCAAGGCCTTTCCTCCTGGCGGAGCTGGCGATGGAGCAAAGTGCTCCACCGCCGATTCGCGTCACGTGTTATTCGGTTTCCAGATCGATGTCGATACCCAGCGAACGGATTTCTTTGATCAGTACGTTGAAAGACTCGGGCATGCCCGGCTCCATACGGTGATCACCGTCCACGATGTTTTTGTACATCTTGGTACGGCCGTTCACGTCATCCGACTTCACGGTCAGCATTTCCTGCAGGGTGTAGGCGGCGCCGTAAGCTTCCAGTGCCCAGACCTCCATCTCTCCGAAGCGCTGACCACCGAACTGCGCCTTACCACCCAGCGGCTGCTGAGTAACCAGGCTGTAAGAACCCGTGGAACGCGCGTGCATCTTGTCGTCCACCAGGTGGTTCAATTTCAGCATGTACATGTAGCCAACCGTGGTCGGACGCTCAAACAGGTTACCGGTGCGACCGTCAACCAATTGCATCTGACCGCTCTCTGGCAAATCCGCCAGCTTGAGCATGGCTTTGATTTCGCTTTCTTTGGCGCCGTCGAACACCGGAGTGGCCATCGGCACACCACCGCGCAAGTTCTTCGCCAGGCTGAGGATTTCCTGATCGCTCAGTTCATCCAGATTTTCCTGGCGGCCGCCGATCTCGTTATAAATCTGCTGCATAAACTTACGCAACTCAGCGACTTTGCGCTGCTCTTCGAGCATGCGGTTAATCTTCTCACCCAGACCTTTAGCTGCAAGGCCGAGGTGCGTTTCGAGGATCTGCCCAACGTTCATACGCGACGGTACGCCCAATGGGTTGAGAACGATGTCGACTGGCGTACCGTTGACGTCGTGCGGCATGTCTTCAACCGGCATGATCACCGAGACCACACCCTTGTTACCGTGACGACCAGCCATTTTGTCGCCCGGCTGAATGCGGCGACGGATAGCCAGGTAAACCTTGACTATTTTCAGCACACCAGGAGCCAGGTCATCGCCCTGCTGCAGCTTGCGCTTCTTATCTTCAAACTTGTCGTCGAGCAACTGACGACGATCAGAGATATAAGCCTGAGCTTTTTCCAACTGCTCGTTCAGGGCGTCGTCAGCCATACGCAGCTTGAACCACTGGCCACGTTCGAGGCCGTCGAGGAACTCGTCGGTGACTTCTGCGCCCTTCTTCAGGCCCGCGCCGCCTTCGGCTTTCTTGCCAACCAGAGCGGAACGCAGGCGTTCGAAGGTTGCACCTTCAACGATGCGGAACTCTTCGTTGAGGTCCTTACGGATCTCATCCAGCTGGCTCTTCTCGATCGACAGCGCACGTGCGTCACGCTCAACGCCGTCGCGGGTGAAGACCTGCACGTCGATAACGGTACCTTTGGTGCCAGTTGGCACACGCAGGGAGGTGTCTTTAACGTCAGACGCCTTCTCACCGAAGATCGCACGCAACAGCTTCTCTTCTGGGGTCAGCTGGGTTTCGCCCTTCGGCGTCACTTTGCCCACTAGAATGTCGCCGGGGCCGACTTCAGCGCCCACGTACACGATGCCGGCTTCGTCCAGCTTGTTCAGCGCAGACTCACCGACGTTCGGGATGTCGGAGGTGATTTCTTCCGAGCCGAGTTTGGTGTCACGGGCCACACAGGTCAGTTCCTGGATGTGGATCGTGGTGAAGCGATCTTCTTGAACCACGCGCTCGGAGAGGCAGATGGAGTCTTCGAAGTTGTAACCGTTCCACGGCATGAACGCGACGCGCATGTTCTGGCCAAGAGCCAGCTCACCCATGTCGGTGGACGGGCCATCAGCCAAAATGTCGCTGCGTTCAACCTGATCACCCTTGCTCACCAACGGACGCTGGTTGATACAAGTGTTCTGGTTGGAACGGGTGTATTTGGTCAAGTTGTAGATGTCGACACCGGCTTCGCCTGTTTCAACTTCGTCGTCATTGACGCGAACTACAACACGGCTGGCATCGACCGAGTCGATCACGCCGCCACGACGTGCCACAACGCAAACGCCAGAGTCACGCGCCACGTTGCGTTCCATGCCAGTACCAACCAGCGGCTTATCAGCACGCAGGGTCGGTACAGCTTGGCGCTGCATGTTCGAGCCCATCAACGCACGGTTGGCGTCATCGTGCTCAAGGAACGGAATCAACGAAGCGGCAACTGAAACCACTTGCTTCGGTGAAACGTCCATCAGGGTGACGTCTTCAGGCGCTTTAACGGTGAATTCGTTAAGGTGACGCACAGCCACCAACTCATCAACCAGCTGACCTTTGTCGTTCATGGTCGCCGAAGCCTGGGCGATCACGTGATCGGCCTCTTCAATGGCGGACAAGAAAACGATTTCGCTGGTCACCAGGGTGTCTTTCACCACGCGGTATGGGCTCTCGAGGAAGCCATACTGATTGGTGCGCGCATAGGCTGCCAACGAGTTGATCAGACCAATGTTCGGACCTTCCGGTGTTTCGATCGGGCACACACGGCCGTAGTGGGTCGGGTGTACGTCGCGCACTTCAAAGCCTGCACGCTCGCGAGTCAAACCGCCCGGGCCAAGCGCCGAAACGCGACGCTTGTGGGTGATCTCAGAAAGCGGGTTGTTCTGGTCCATAAACTGCGAGAGCTGGCTAGAACCGAAGAACTCTTTAACAGCCGCCGCAACCGGCTTGGCGTTAATCAGATCTTGCGGCATTAGGCCTTCGCTTTCAGCCATCGACAGACGCTCTTTGACCGCACGCTCTACACGCACTAAGCCAACGCGGAACTGGTTCTCGGCCATTTCGCCGACACAGCGAACACGACGGTTGCCCAGGTGGTCGATGTCATCGACGATGCCTTTGCCGTTACGGATATCAACCAGGGTCTTGAGGACCGCGACGATATCTTCCTTGCTCAGCACGCCTGAACCTTCGATCTCGGTACGCCCGATACGACGGTTAAACTTCATCCGGCCCACGGCCGACAGGTCATAGCGCTCAGGGCTGAAGAACAGGTTGTTAAACAGGGTTTCGGCAGCATCCTTAGTCGGCGGCTCGCCAGGACGCATCATGCGATAGATCTCGACCAGCGCTTCTAACTGATTAGTGGTGCTGTCGATCTTCAAGGTGTCGGAGATGAACGGGCCGCAATCGATGTCGTTGGTGTACAGCGTTTCAATGCGCACAACCTGAGCCTTGACCACTTTGGCCAAGATTTCAGTGTTCAACTCGGTGTTGCACTCAGCGATTATTTCACCGGTAGACGGGTGCACGATAACCTTGGCCGAAGTACGACCGATCAGGTAATCAATTGGCACTTCCAGTTCTTTAATACCGGCCTTGTCTAGCTGGTTGATGTGGCGCGCGGTAATACGACGGCCTTGCTCAACAATGACTTTGCCCTTGTCGTCGAGGATATCGAGGACGGCAATTTCACCACGCAAGCGCTGCGGAACCAGCTCCAGGTTTAGGGACTCGCCCTTGACGTGGAAAACGTTGGTTGCATAGAACGCGTCGAGCACTTCTTCAGTGCCATAGCCCAGCGCGCGCAGCAGCACGGAAGCCGGCAACTTACGACGGCGGTCAATACGCACGAAGACAGCGTCTTTCGGGTCGAACTCAAAGTCCAACCACGAACCGCGGTAAGGAATGATTCGCGCCGAGTACAGCAGCTTGCCCGAACTGTGCGTCTTACCACGGTCGTGGTCGAAGAACACGCCCGGAGAACGGTGCAACTGAGACACGATAACGCGCTCGGTACCGTTAATGACGAAGGTACCGTTCTCGGTCATGAGCGGAATTTCGCCCATGTACACTTCTTGTTCTTTGATGTCCTTGATCGCTTTGTTCGACGATTCTTTGTCGAAAATGATCAGACGGACTTTAACCCGCAGCGGCACGGCATAGGTCACGCCACGCAGCGTACATTCCTTGACATCAAAAGCCGGCTCGCCCAAGCGATAACCGACGTACTCCAGTGCAGCATTGCCGGAGTAGCTGATAATCGGGAAAACAGACTTGAAGGCCGCATGCAGGCCAATGTCGCGGAACTGGTCCTTGGTCGCCCCTGCCTGCAGGAATTCGCGATACGAATCCAGCTGGATGGCCAGGAGATAAGGCACATCCATGACATCCGGCAACTTGCTAAAGTCCTTGCGGATACGTTTTTTCTCAGTATATGAGTAAGCCATCAGCGTTCCCCAGCTTGGTCACCTGCTTATTTGGCTCCTCCCGACGGAAGTTGCCAGAAACTCTTGCAAACCCTAAGTTTGCGCCGCCACTTTGGGCGGGTATTTCACGTCCGAGGTCTGCCAACGATGAGCCGACCTAGAACGGAAAAAGGCCGGTGGCAAAAGCCACCAGCCATCAGCCTTTCGCTTAACGCTTGGGCTGTAGACGCAAGGTCGTCGCTTACTTGAGCTCGACTTTAGCGCCAGCTTCTTCCAGCGTGGCCTTAGCCTTGTCAGCTGCGTCTTTCGAAACAGCTTCCAGAACCATGGCAGGAGCGCCGTCAACCACAGCCTTGGCTTCTTTCAAGCCCAGGCCAGTCAGCTCACGTACAGCCTTGATCACGTTTACTTTCTTTTCGCCGGTTTCAAGCAACATCACGTTGAATTCGGTTTGCTCTTCAACAACAGCAGCGGCAGCAGCTGGGCCAGCAGAAGCAACAGCAGCGGTAACGCCGAAAGTTTCTTCCATTGCTTTGATCAGCTCTACAACTTCCAGAACAGTTTTCTGGCCGATTGCTTCGATGATTTGCTCGTTAGTCAGAGACATGACTTTAAATCCTGTATTGGGGTGACAGCCTACGCAGCCATCAAATTAAACATATGATTTTGAGAGAATTTACGCCGCCTTAGGCAGCAGTAGCTTCTTTCTGGTCGCGAATGGCCGCCAGAGTACGAGCCAGCTTGCTGGTAGCGCCTTGAATCACGCTCATCAGCTTCGCAATGGCTTCGTCGCGAGTCGGCAGCGAAGCCAACACGTCGATCTCGTTTGCTGCGAGGAACTTGCCCTCAAACGCAGCTGCCTTGATCTCGAACTTATCCTGACCCTTGGCAAACTCTTTGAAAATACGAGCAGCAGCGCCCGGATGGTCAGTGGAGAATGCAATCAGGGTCGGGCCTTTGAACACGTCGTTGAGCACCGCGTAATCAGTGCCTTCAACAGCGCGCTTGAGCAGGCTATTACGTACAACGCGTACGTATACACCAGCTTCGCGGGCCTCTTTACGGAGTCCGGTCATAGCGCTTACAGTCACACCGCGGGCATCAACCACAACAGCGGACAGGGCGCCTTTGGCAGCCTCGTTGACTTCAGCGACGATGGCTTTCTTGTCTTCGAGTTTAATTGCCACGGGTCTAACTCCTGCTTGTTACCGTTTCATCCGCCCTAAGGTGGATGTCGTTTTGGTGTCTGATTCGGTAAGAACCGGGAGCACCATCTGCGTAGGCAGCTGAAGATTGCTCTCCAGTTTTAAGGCTTGCACCACCTACGGTCTTGGATAGCCCCCGCCAGGCAGGGACCCCAAAGTATCGAAACGGCGCAATTGCTTACGCCACTTCTGAATTACGCGTCCAGCGAACCCTGATCGATAATCAGACCTGGGCCCATAGTGGTGCTGAGAGTGATGCGCTTAACGTAGATGCCTTTCGAAGTCGATGGCTTCAGACGCTTAAGGTCAGAAATCAGCGCTTCAACGTTCTGCTTGAGCTTCTCAGCGTCAAAGCCAACCTTACCCACGGAGCCATGAATGATGCCGTTCTTATCAGTACGGAAACGCACTTGACCAGCCTTGGCGTTCTTAACAGCAGTAGCAACGTCAGGGGTAACGGTACCGACTTTTGGGTTAGGCATCAGGCCACGTGGACCGAGCACTTGACCCAATTGGCCAACGACGCGCATTGCATCTGGGGATGCAATCACCACGTCATAGTTAAGGTCACCGGCTTTCATTTCGGCAGCCAGATCATCCATACCTACGCGATCAGCACCGGCAGCCAGAGCAGCTTCAGCTGCAGGACCTTGGGTGAACACAGCGACGCGAACGCTTTTGCCCGAGCCATTCGGCAGCACAGTAGCGCCACGTACAACTTGGTCAGATTTGCGCGGGTCAACGCCAAGGTTAACGGCGATATCAACAGATTCAGAAAACTTAACAACCGACAGCTCAGCCAGCAGAGCAGCAGCCTCAACAAAATTGTAAGCCTTGCCAGCTTCAATTTTCTCAGCCATTGCCTTTTGACGCTTAGTCAACTTAGCCATTACACACCCTCCACGTTGAGGCCCATGCTACGAGCGGAGCCGGCGATAGTACGCACAGCGGCATCCATATCAGCGGCAGTCAGATCAGCGTTTTTGGTTTTCGCAATCTCTTCCAGCTGAGCACGGGTAACGGTACCAACCTTGACGGTGTTCGGGCGTGCCGAACCGCTGGTTAAGCCAGCTGCTTTCTTCAGCAAAACCGAAGCCGGGGTGCTTTTGGTTTCGAAGGTGAAACTACGGTCGCTGTATACAGTGATGATCACTGGCGTCGGCAGACCAGGCTCCATACCCTGGGTCCGGGCGTTAAACGCCTTGCAGAACTCCATGATATTCACGCCATGCTGACCCAAAGCCGGACCGACAGGTGGCGACGGGTTGGCTTGTGCAGCCTTTACTTGCAGCTTGATGTAAGCCGTAATTTTCTTAGCCATGAGCTACTCCATTTTGGGTTCTAGCGCCTTTCGGCTCCCCAGTTATTACCTAATTATCCCAGTGACGAAAAAACCCCGCAACCCGAGGCTGCGAGGTAGGGGATGCTTATTTCAGCTAGGCTTTTTCGACCTGGCTGAACTCGAGCTCGACCGGCGTAGAGCGACCAAAAATTGTCACAGCTACTTGGATGCGGCTCTTTTCGTAATTAACTTCCTCAACAACACCACTGAAATCAACGAACGGACCATCAGTAACACGGACCATCTCGCCTGGCTCAAACAGTGTTTTAGGTTTCGGCTTGTCACCGCTATCGGCAACACGACGCAGAATAGCATCGGCTTCTTTTTCGGTAATTGGCGCAGGCTTATCCGCAGTACCACCGATGAAACCCAAAACCCGAGGAGTGCTCTTGATCAAGTGCCAAGTGCCTTCGCTCATTTCCATCTGGACTAATACATAGCCAGGAAAAAACTTGCGCTCGCTCTTACGCTTTTGACCATTACGCATCTCTACCACTTCTTCGGTAGGGACAAGTATTTCACCGAATACATCTTCCATACCGGCGAACTTTATACGCTCGACTAACGAGCGCATAACATGCTTCTCGTAACCCGAGTAAGCATGCACAACGTACCAACGCTTAGCCACGGGACACCTTTAACCGACAATCAACGAAACAAGCCAACCAAGCAGGGAATCTAAACCCCACAACAACAGCGCCATAACCAGAACAACAGCCACAACAATCAATGTTGTCTGCGTGGTTTCCTGACGAGTTGGCCAAACGACCTTACGAATTTCAACGCGCGCTTCTTTAGCCAGCACCCAAAAAGCTCTGCCCTTGGTTGTTTGCAAGCCAATTACGGCAGCCAATGCTGCTACAACCAGCAAGGCTAGAACACGATACAAAATAGGCTCAGCAGAGAAATACTGATTACCAACCACACCAACGATTACTAAGGCGCCAACCAGTAGCCACTTAGCTAGATCGAAGCGTGATTCTTTGGCTTCAGCCTTTACATTCATCTACTTAGTATCCTGTATGAAGACGCGCCAAATTCTAGAGAAAATGGCAGGTCAGGAGGGAATCGAACCCCCAACCTACGGTTTTGGAGACCGTCGCTCTGCCAATTGAGCTACTGACCTAAAAACTTAATCTGGCCGACCATTATGCCGGCCTGATCTAAACGGATCAATCGTTTACGCGATGATCTTGGCTACGACACCGGCGCCGACGGTACGACCGCCTTCACGAATAGCGAAACGCAGGCCTTCTTCCATTGCGATGGTCTTGATCAGTGTGACAGTCATCTGAATGTTGTCACCTGGCATCACCATCTCAACGCCTTCCGGCAGTTCGCAGTTACCGGTTACGTCAGTTGTACGGAAGTAGAACTGAGGACGGTAGCCTTTGAAGAACGGCGTATGACGACCGCCTTCTTCTTTGCTCAACACGTACACTTCTGCAGTGAACGTAGTGTGCGGCTTAACCGAACCCGGCTTAACCAGAACCTGGCCACGCTCTACGTCGTCACGCTTGGTGCCGCGCAGCAGCACGCCGCAGTTCTCACCCGCACGACCTTCGTCGAGCAGCTTACGGAACATTTCAACACCAGTACACGTGGTCTTGACAGTGTCACGCAGACCAACAATTTCCAGTTCTTCCTGGATTTTGATGATGCCACGCTCAATACGGCCAGTTACCACAGTGCCACGACCGGAGATCGAAAATACGTCTTCGATTGGCATCAGGAACGGCTTGTCGATCGCGCGAACTGGATCTGGAATGTAGGTGTCCAGGGTTTCAACGAGCTTACGAACGGCAGTGGTACCCATTTCGTTGTCGTCTTGACCGTTCAACGCCATCAGCGCCGAGCCAATGATTATCGGCGTGTCGTCGCCCGGGAAATCGTAAGTGCTGAGCAGGTCACGCACTTCCATTTCAACCAGCTCCAACAGCTCAGCGTCGTCAACCATGTCAGCCTTGTTCAGGAAGACAACGATGTACGGAACGCCAACCTGACGGGACAACAGGATGTGCTCACGGGTCTGCGGCATCGGACCATCGGCAGCCGAACAAACCAGGATTGCGCCATCCATCTGCGCAGCACCGGTGATCATGTTCTTCACATAGTCAGCGTGACCTGGGCAGTCAACGTGAGCGTAGTGACGAATGGCAGAGTTGTACTCAACGTGCGCAGTGTTGATGGTAATACCACGAGCCTTCTCTTCCGGTGCGCTGTCGATCTTGTCGAAAGCAACAACGGCGCTACCGAACACCTCGGAGCAGACGCGAGTCAGAGCAGCAGTCAGCGTGGTTTTGCCGTGGTCAACGTGACCAATGGTGCCAACGTTTACGTGGGGCTTGCTACGCTCGAACTTTTCTTTAGCCATTTTGACTGCCTCCAGAGAAGAATTAACTCAGTAACACCGCCATAAAACAAAGGCAGATACTTGCATATCTGCCTTTATTAAATGGAGCTCATGAGCGGACTCGAACCGCTGACCTCACCCTTACCAAGGGTGTGCTCTACCAACTGAGCTACATGAGCCAAACATAATGCAAGAACTACAAAACTGGAGCGGGTAGCGGGAATCGAACCCGCATCATCAGCTTGGAAGGCTGAGGTTCTGCCACTAAACTATACCCGCTTGATTTGCAGCACTTGCTAAATTTGGTGGAGGGAGAAGGATTCGAACCTTCGAAGTCGATGACGTCAGATTTACAGTCTGATCCCTTTGGCCACTCGGGAATCCCTCCAAACGGGGCGGCATATTCATTCTAAGCCGACCTACTGTCAAGCAATTTCTCATTAAAAACCTGAGGTTAGCTTCATTGACAGCAACCCCACAGAGCCTTTGTAAGCGCCACTCTGCGAAGCGGGCGCCATTCTATGCATTCTATTGTGTGCTTGCAACCCCTTCACACGGCATTAATTGCTGTTCTAATCCCTTGAAGTCTAAAGCTAAACGCTCCAGCAAGGCATCATCGGCCAGCCGTCGACTTTGCGGCGAGATCCGCACCCAAAAACTGCGATGAGCACGTGTCAACTCCCGAAGCGAGGGTTCATAGCCCGCATCACGCAAACGCTGCATTACACTCTGCGCTGAATCGCTGCGCGGAAATATCCCTAGGGATACACCATTCGCTAAGTCACCTTGGGTAATGATGTAACTATTAATCTTACGTGCTTGTAGCTCACGCAACTGACGCAGGGACGCCTGCCTGGAGGCCAGTGGCGGCAAGTAGACCCAGTAATCAACCCCGGCCGCTGCGTCCATACTCTGCACGCGTGACTGAATATCCAGACTCAGTAGCCGCTGCTCGAGCGCAGCGGCATTCGCCATCAATTCAAAGCTGCCGAGAAACAGACACACAGCCTCTATAGGCTGAACTTCAGCAGCTTCCCTTTTAGGCGGCGCGCTGGATTCACTGAGCAGCCGGATATCTCGCTTACTGTCTTGCGCCATAGTTAAGGGGGCAATTTCAGTAACCCGCAGAGGTGCCTGCTGCTGATGCCATACGTAATAAAACAAATTCAGCACAACTAACCACAAGAACATCCAGCGCATGCAAGACCTCAATTAATAGGGCAAGCGATCGCCAAGCCAATAAACACCAGATCAGGCACAACCCGAGCACCCGGAATAACATCCATTACCAGCAGTGCATCACCACCGGTTAGAAAAACCTCAACATCATCGCCCAGCAACTCAGCCGCCATCGCGTACTGACCGTCGACAAATCCGCGCAGCATCAACAAGCATCCACGCTCAACTGCCTCGGCAGTTGCGCGCCCCGGCACCAAATTCTCTAATGCTTTGGCCTCCTCATCACTGTCATAGCGCGTTCGCCGAGTATGGGTTCGCAACTGCGTGCGCATCAGCGGCACACCGGGGCAGATAAACCCGCCTAGATGCCCGCCATCTGCACCCACAAAATCTGAAGTCACCGCAGTGCCAAGGTCAATAATCAGCGCCGCCTTGCGCGATAACTGATAAGCCCCAACAACCGCCAGCCAGCGATCAAGCCCAATACGCTCGTATTGCTCATAGCCGTTGCGCACACCCGCCAATGAAACGGCAGGACAGGCAACATGACACGCGACAGTAAATACCCGCTCAAGCAGCGAGATCAACTGCGACGTCTCTTCGTCACTGCGCACACTGACCAAGCGACAGGCACGCAACTTCACACCTTGCTCTCGAATGACCTCTATAAGTGCGTGATCTGAGTCAACGACACCACCCACTGTTGCAGCCGCGCTAACACCGAGCAAACGCCACTTGATGAAGGTATTACCGCAGTCGAGCTCAAGAATCATCACGCAACCTCAGACTAAGCTCGCCACCACTAAAGCTTCGCTCAAGCTCATTAATACGAAGACGAATGGCGCCACAATGATCCACCCCCAAAACCTCACCCTCGATGGGCTCGCCGCCAGCCGTTAGCGCAACGGATCTGCCTTGCCAAAGGTGACAAGCCTGCCACTCATCACGCAAAACGGCGAAACCCTCACGCAGCTGTATATCCAGATAGCGCGACAACTGCTGGTTTAGCTCCGCAACAAGCTCGTTACGATTCAATAAACGGCCCAACTCAGCGCGCATCGAAGTCCATGGCTGACCGATAGCTCCGGTCTCGGCCACAATCATGTTCACATTCAAACCAATGCCGATAACCACATTGCAAACATCAGCCGGATCACCCGAAAGCTCTAATAGAACCCCCGCAAGCTTGCGTTCACCCACCAGCACATCATTGGGCCACTTCAATCCAGCCTCAGTCACGCCAAAGCCGCGTATAACTTGCAGCAGAGCCAAGCCGACAGACAGACTCATACCCTCAAGCTGGCGCATACCACCTTCGACTCGAACAACTAGGCTGTAATACAGATTCTCGCCGAAAGGGCTTACCCAGCTACGTCCTCGCCGGCCACGCCCACTCGTTTGCCGCTCAGCAAGCACGTAGTACGGTAGAGATTGCGCCTCCGGCAACAGCCGCAAGGCCTCTGCATTGGTCGAGTCCACACTCGGCAGAACGCAAGCATGCCATTGTGGCGCTCTCGATTTAGCATTCAGCCAATCAGCATCTAGCAACTGCAGTGGCGTCGACAACTGGTAGCCGCGCCCGCGAACCTTGTGCAACGGCAACGACAGCTCCGCCTCAAGAGCCTGTAGCTGCTTCCATACCGCCGCACGACTAACGCCCAGCGCAGCGCCGAGCGCCTCGCCCGAATGAAACTCCCCGTCCTGAAGAAGCCTTAACAATGCAAGCATGTGAGCCCCGCCACGCAATAAGGCACGCATGATAACGATGCCCTGTTTAGTTGCCTATCAAAGGCTCACATGTGTACGGTTTGTTTTCGGCTGCGCAAAGTAAAACCCCCGACCAGTTTCCTGATCGGGGGTTTTGGTATAGGTGCTTGACGATGACCTACTCTCACATGGGGAAACCCCACACTACCATCGGCGATGCATCGTTTCACTACTGAGTTCGGGATGGGATCAGGTGGTTCCAATGCTCTATGGTCGTCAAGCGATTCAGCTGGAGTACCGTCGTTAGACGCTGCTCCGAATTAGGTATGTGATGTCTTTGGTTTGTAGTTGTGCAAATTTTCGGCTGTTGCAGTCTTCATAGAGACACGCAAACATCAAATTGTTTGGGTGTTATATGGTCAAGCCTCACGGGCAATTAGTATTGGTTAGCTCAACGCCTCACAGCGCTTACACACCCAACCTATCAACGTCGTAGTCTTCGACGGCCCTTTAGGGAACTCAAGGTTCCAGTGAGATCTCATCTCGAGGCAAGTTTCCCGCTTAGATGCTTTCAGCGGTTATCTTTTCCGAACATAGCTACCCGGCAATGCCACTGGCGTGACAACCGGAACACCAGAGGTTCGTCCACTCCGGTCCTCTCGTACTAGGAGCAGCCCCTCTCAAATCTCAAACGTCCACGGCAGATAGGGACCGAACTGTCTCACGACGTTCTAAACCCAGCTCGCGTACCACTTTAAATGGCGAACAGCCATACCCTTGGGACCGGCTTCAGCCCCAGGATGTGATGAGCCGACATCGAGGTGCCAAACACCGCCGTCGATATGAACTCTTGGGCGGTATCAGCCTGTTATCCCCGGAGTACCTTTTATCCGTTGAGCGATGGCCCTTCCATACAGAACCACCGGATCACTAAGACCTACTTTCGTACCTGCTCGACGTGTCTGTCTCGCAGTCAAGCGCGCTTTTGCCTTTATACTCTACGACCGATTTCCGACCGGTCTGAGCGCACCTTCGTACTCCTCCGTTACTCTTTAGGAGGAGACCGCCCCAGTCAAACTACCCACCATACACTGTCCTCGATCCGGATAACGGACCAGAGTTAGAACCTCAAGGTTGCCAGGGTGGTATTTCAAGGTTGGCTCCACGCGAACTGGCGTCCACGCTTCAAAGCCTCCCACCTATCCTACACAAGCAAACTCAAAGTCCAGTGCAAAGCTATAGTAAAGGTTCACGGGGTCTTTCCGTCTAGCCGCGGATACACTGCATCTTCACAGCGATTTCAATTTCACTGAGTCTCGGGTGGAGACAGCGCCGCCATCGTTACGCCATTCGTGCAGGTCGGAACTTACCCGACAAGGAATTTCGCTACCTTAGGACCGTTATAGTTACGGCCGCCGTTTACCGGGGCTTCGATCAAGAGCTTCGCGTTAGCTAACCCCATCAATTAACCTTCCGGCACCGGGCAGGCGTCACACCCTATACGTCCACTTTCGTGTTTGCAGAGTGCTGTGTTTTTAATAAACAGTCGCAGCGGCCTGGTATCTTCGACCGGCATGGGCTTACGCAGTAAATGCTTCACCCTCACCGGCGCACCTTCTCCCGAAGTTACGGTGCCATTTTGCCTAGTTCCTTCACCCGAGTTCTCTCAAGCGCCTTGGTATTCTCTACCTAACCACCTGTGTCGGTTTGGGGTACGGTTCCTAATTACCTGAAGCTTAGAAGCTTTTCCTGGAAGCATGGCATCAACCACTTCGTCATCTAAAAGATAACTCGTCATCAGTTCTCGGCCTTGATCTCCCGGATTTACCTAAGAAATCAGCCTACCACCTTAAACACGGACAACCAACGCCGTGCTGGCCTAGCCTTCTCCGTCCCTCCATCGCAGTAATTAGAAGTACGGGAATATTAACCCGTTTCCCATCGATTACGCATTTCTGCCTCACCTTAGGGGCCGACTCACCCTGCGTCGATTAACGTTGCGCAGGAAACCTTGGTCTTTCGGCGTGGGAGTTTTTCACTCCCATTGTCGTTACTCATGTCAGCATTCGCACTTCTGATACCTCCAGCAAGCTTCTCAACTCACCTTCACAGGCTTACAGAACGCTCCTCTACCGCTCATCCTAAGATGAACCCGTAGCTTCGGTGTATGGTTTGAGCCCCGTTAAATCTTCCGCGCAGGCCGACTCGACTAGTGAGCTATTACGCTTTCTTTAAAGGGTGGCTGCTTCTAAGCCAACCTCCTAGCTGTCTAAGCCTTCCCACATCGTTTCCCACTTAACCATAACTTTGGGACCTTAGCTGACGGTCTGGGTTGTTTCCCTTTTCACGACGGACGTTAGCACCCGCCGTGTGTCTCCCGTGCTGACACTTGTTGGTATTCGGAGTTTGCATCGGTTTGGTAAATCGGGATGATCCCCTAGCCGAAACAGTGCTCTACCCCCAACAGTGATACACGAGGCGCTACCTAAATAGCTTTCGAGGAGAACCAGCTATCTCCGAGCTTGATTAGCCTTTCACTCCGATCCACAGGTCATCCGCTAACTTTTCAACGGTAGTCGGTTCGGTCCTCCAGTTAGTGTTACCCAACCTTCAACCTGCCCATGGATAGATCGCCCGGTTTCGGGTCTATACCCAGCGACTGTCGCCCTATTAAGACTCGCTTTCGCTACGCCTCCCCTATTCGGTTAAGCTCGCCACTGAATATAAGTCGCTGACCCATTATACAAAAGGTACGCAGTCACCCAACAAAGTGGGCTCCCACTGCTTGTACGCATACGGTTTCAGGATCTATTTCACTCCCCTCTCCGGGGTTCTTTTCGCCTTTCCCTCACGGTACTAGTTCACTATCGGTCAGTCAGTAGTATTTAGCCTTGGAGGATGGTCCCCCCATATTCAGACAAAGTTTCTCGTGCTCCGTCCTACTCGATTTCATTGATAAGAGAATTTCGTGTACGGGGCTATCACCCACTACGGCGGCACTTTCCAGAGCCTTCCACTATTCTCAAATCAACTTAAGGGCTAGTCCCCGTTCGCTCGCCACTACTAAGGGAATCTCGGTTGATTTCTATTCCTCAGGGTACTTAGATGTTTCAGTTCCCCTGGTTCGCCTTACACACCTATGTATTCAGTGTGTAATAACCAGCTTATGCTGGCTGGGTTCCCCCATTCAGAGATCTCCGGATCAAAGTCTGTTTGCCGACTCCCCGGAGCTTATCGCAGGCTACAACGTCTTTCATCGCCTCTGACTGCCAAGGCATCCACCGTATGCGCTTCTTCACTTGACCATATAACCCCAAGCAATCTGGTTATTGCCTCTAACGTGAAGACGACATTCGCCGAAAATTTGCAATTGAGAACTACAAATTTTACCTTGACCAAATTAATTACCAGTGAAAGTAATCAATCAGTCACTTCTATCACATACCCAAATTTTTAAAGAACGATTTTCTTACTGGTCAAAGACCAGAAATCAACATTCATCTGCTTTTTGCAGGAACGTTCATTTCTGAACTCTTACGGTGCTGTATATGGTGGAGCCAAGCGGGATCGAACCGCTGACCTCCTGCGTGCAAGGCAGGCGCTCTCCCAGCTGAGCTATGGCCCCATATTCGTACAAGGCCAAACCCACAACAATTGGTGGGTCTGGGCAGATTCGAACTGCCGACCTCACCCTTATCAGGGGTGCGCTCTAACCAACTGAGCTACAGACCCAATCGTCTTTTTCAATGAATCAAGCAATTCGTGTGGGAACTTATGAAGAAGCTGAAGTCTTCGATTAAGGAGGTGATCCAGCCGCAGGTTCCCCTACGGCTACCTTGTTACGACTTCACCCCAGTCATGAATCACACCGTGGTAACCGTCCCCCCGAAGGTTAGACTAGCTACTTCTGGTGCAACCCACTCCCATGGTGTGACGGGCGGTGTGTACAAGGCCCGGGAACGTATTCACCGTGACATTCTGATTCACGATTACTAGCGATTCCGACTTCACGCAGTCGAGTTGCAGACTGCGATCCGGACTACGATCGGTTTTATGGGATTAGCTCCACCTCGCGGCTTGGCAACCCTTTGTACCGACCATTGTAGCACGTGTGTAGCCCTGGCCGTAAGGGCCATGATGACTTGACGTCATCCCCACCTTCCTCCGGTTTGTCACCGGCAGTCTCCTTAGAGTTCCCACCATTACGTGCTGGTAACTAAGGACAAGGGTTGCGCTCGTTACGGGACTTAACCCAACATCTCACGACACGAGCTGACGACAGCCATGCAGCACCTGTGTCTGAGTTCCCGAAGGCACCAATCTATCTCTAGAAAGTTCTCAGCATGTCAAGGCCAGGTAAGGTTCTTCGCGTTGCTTCGAATTAAACCACATGCTCCACCGCTTGTGCGGGCCCCCGTCAATTCATTTGAGTTTTAACCTTGCGGCCGTACTCCCCAGGCGGTCAACTTAATGCGTTAGCTGCGCCACTAAGAGTTCAAGACTCCCAACGGCTAGTTGACATCGTTTACGGCGTGGACTACCAGGGTATCTAATCCTGTTTGCTCCCCACGCTTTCGCACCTCAGTGTCAGTACCAGTCCAGGTGGTCGCCTTCGCCACTGGTGTTCCTTCCTATATCTACGCATTTCACCGCTACACAGGAAATTCCACCACCCTCTACCGTACTCTAGCTCAGCAGTTTTGAAAGCAGTTCCCAGGTTGAGCCCGGGGATTTCACTTCCAACTTACTGAACCACCTACGCGCGCTTTACGCCCAGTAATTCCGATTAACGCTTGCACCCTTCGTATTACCGCGGCTGCTGGCACGAAGTTAGCCGGTGCTTATTCTGTCGGTAACGTCAAAGTAGCAACGTATTAAGTTACTACCCTTCCTCCCAACTTAAAGTGCTTTACAATCCGAAGACCTTCTTCACACACGCGGCATGGCTGGATCAGGCTTTCGCCCATTGTCCAATATTCCCCACTGCTGCCTCCCGTAGGAGTCTGGACCGTGTCTCAGTTCCAGTGTGACTGATCATCCTCTCAGACCAGTTACGGATCGTCGCCTTGGTGAGCCTTTACCCCACCAACTAGCTAATCCGACCTAGGCTCATCTAATGGCGCGAGGCCCGAAGGTCCCCCGCTTTCTCCCGTAGGACGTATGCGGTATTAGCGTCCGTTTCCGAACGTTATCCCCCACCACTAGGCAGATTCCTAGGCATTACTCACCCGTCCGCCGCTCTCAAGAGAAGCAAGCTTCTCTCTACCGCTCGACTTGCATGTGTTAGGCCTGCCGCCAGCGTTCAATCTGAGCCATGATCAAACTCTTCAGTTCAATACTGCTTGGGTTTTGAGAAAACCCTAAACTTAGCTCAGCAATCGTTGGTTACATCTTTGATTTCTCGCGGAGTAACTTGTGATGCTGATAATCTTGCGACTAGCAGTCTTACCTCACAAGCACCCACACGAATTGCTTGATTCAGTTGTTAAAGAGCGGGTGGTTGATTCTTTCGTCTCAACCGAGGCGCGCATTCTACAGCAGCCTCATCTTCCGTCAAGTGGTTTTTCTATTTGAAGTTTGAAAATTTCTTTTCTACTTCAACCACTTGCGCCTTCGTTCAGCCTTAAGCTTCTCGTCAGCGGGAGGCGAATAATACAGCGTTTAAACCCGCTGTCAACCGCCTCTTTTACCGCTTTCGATCCACTTGACCGAAGCACTGGTCGGGCTAAACAACCACCCTTGCAGTGATGCGCATTCTACGCAGCTTTCGCTGCTTTGCAACCGTTATCTTAAACTAACTTATTGATTTATAAGAGATTTAAGCAGCTGCATATGCCTTGAGAGCGCGAATTATAGGGGCAGCGCCCAGAAGGTCAATCGATTGTTGCACTTTTGCTTCAATCTCTTGCGCAGGACGCTGCTATCACCCCTTATTGCGCGTCGCCTGCAGAAACGACAAAGCCGTTGAAGCTGACGCTTCAACGGCTTTGTCTAACCAGGCATGCACCATTAGCAGTGTGCCTTTGAGCAGCTTGCCTATAGTAGAGACGGCCTCCAGGGCATCATCCTAGTGATAGGGTGATGCGCGCGAATGCCTTCTTACCTGCTTGGCATACGTGAATTGAACCCAACTTGTATATAAAGGTGCGATCCACCACCTCGCCATCTATACGCACACCGCCCGAACCCAGCAGATCACGCGCCATCGCAGCGTTCTTCACCAGGCCGGCCTTATTTAGCAGAGCAGCTATTGGCATGTCCTCAGCAGACAACACCTCGATCTCTGGCAGATCATCAGGCAGCTCGCCTTCCTTCATTCGGTTGCCCGCCGAGCGATGGGCACTGAGCGCAGCCTCTTCGCCATGGAACCGCGCAACGATCTCCTCGGCCAGCTTGATCTTGATATCACGCGGATTGGCACCTTGTTCAACCTCACGCTTGAACCGATCGATCTCCTCCATCGTGCGAAAACTGAGAAGCTCAAAGTAGCGCCACATCAGCGCATCGGGCATGGAGACCAGCTTGCTGTACATGACGCCAGGCGCTTCTTGAATACCTATATAGTTGCCTAGGGACTTAGACATCTTCTTTACGCCATCCAGCCCTTCCAGCAATGGCATGGTGACGACGCACTGTGACGGCTGCCCATAGGCGCGCTGCAACTCGCGACCCATCAACAAGTTGAACTTCTGATCGGTACCACCCAGCTCGACATCTGCCTGCAAGGCAACCGAGTCATAGCCCTGCACGAGCGGATAGAGAAACTCGTGGATGGCAATCGGCTGCTGGGTGGCATAGCGCTTACTGAAGTCGTCGCGCTCAAGCATACGCGCCACGGTGTGCTGCGAGGTCAGGCGAATAAAATCCGCCGGCCCCATTTTGTCCATCCACGTGGAGTTGAAGGCGACCTCGGTTTTAGCTGGGTCGAGAATTTTGAACACCTGCGTCTTATAGGTCTCCGCGTTCTCTAGCACCTGCTCTCGAGTCAACGGCGGACGTGTAGCGCTCTTGCCACTGGGGTCACCAATCATCCCAGTGAAGTCGCCAATCAGAAAAATCACCTGATGGCCTAAGTCCTGAAACTGGCGCAGCTTGTTAATAAGCACCGTGTGGCCAAGGTGAAGATCTGGCGCTGTCGGGTCAAAGCCCGCCTTGATGCGCAGCGGCTGACCACGCTTAAGTTTCTCAATCAGCTCAGCCTCAACCAACACCTCTTCCGCGCCGCGCTTGATCAACGCCAACTGCTCTTCGACAGACTTCATGACAGGACTCACAACCACTCCAGTTAATAGGGAACCAACCATACAAGAACACTGACAAATCACAAGGTTTGCCCACCCAGCAGCGTGAGTGAAGACATCCTCGCAGCAACCGGGGTTGCCTAGCAGGTCATTTGGTTATATTTTATACAGTTAGTGCGTATTCATCATTTTGTTTATCTATTTCTTTTCATTTTAAAATCAAAAAAGCAGCCTATGACCTCTACAACTAAAGCGCCGCCCCTGTACCCAAAAAGCCATATTCTCGCTGCCAGTGGCGTCGCCGCACTGCTCAGCCTGACCTTACTGGTATTCCCCACCCGCGAAGTAGAAGCTAAGAAAACCTTCATCGACCTTGAGCTAGACAATGGGTCAGCGTACTCAGAGCTGCAGGATGAGGCGCAACCAGCCTCGTTAGAGATGCCCGAATCGCCCTTTACCAATTCAGTTGCAGCCGATACACAGGCTGATGATGACCTGAAGGCCGCGCAACCTGAAGAGTCACTGCCGGCCGATCCGCTACAGCACATTATTAGCGTGCAAAATGGCGATACGCTGTCCACGGTTTTCGCCAAGGTTGGTCTGGGCGCAACAACTTTGCACGCCGCACTCAACAGCAGCAAAGAAGCCAAACAGTTATCACGCTTGAAGGTAGGTCAGGTGCTTGAGTTCAAGCTAAGCGCAGACGGCCAGCTTGAAAGCCTGCATAGCAAGCTTAGCGATCTAGAAAGTATTGCTCTGGCAAAGAGCGAGAAAGGCTTTACGTTCAAACGTGAACTGGTCAAACCTGAAGTTCAGACCACCTACAGCCACGGCGTTATCAACAGCTCACTGTTCCTTTCAGCCAAACGAGCGGGTTTGTCGCACAACTTGACCATGGATTTAGCCAACGTATTTGGCTACGACATCGACTTCGCGATGGATATTCGTGAAGGTGACGAATTTGAGCTGATCTACGAGAAAAAGGTCGTTAACGGTAAACAAGTCGGCACCGGTAACATCCTGTCGGCGCGCTTCACCAACCGCGGTAAGACTTACACCGCCGTGCGTTACACCAACAAACAAGGCAACAGCAGCTATTACAGCGCCACTGGCGAGAGCATGCGTAAAGCGTTTATTCGTACCCCGGTGGACTTCGCTCGCATCAGCTCACGTTTTTCCACAGGTCGCCGCCACCCGGTCCTGAACAAAATTCGCGCACACAAAGGCGTCGACTATGCCGCCCCGCGCGGTACGCCGATCAAGGCCGCTGGCGATGGCCGCATCACTCTAGCCGGCCGCCACGGCGGCTATGGCAATGCAGTGATCATCCAGCACGGCCAGCGTTACCGGACCCTGTACGCCCACATGAATGGCTTTGCCAAAGGCATCCGCAGCGGCAGCAACGTCAAGCAAGGCCAGATCATCGGCTACATTGGCACCACGGGGCTGTCCACGGGGCCTCACCTGCACTATGAGTTCCAAGTTAACGGCGTACACGTTGACCCTTTGAGCCAGAAGCTGCCAATGGCCGACCCAATCGCCAGAAGCGAAAAAGCCCGCTTTATGCAGTTGAGCAAACCGCTAATGGCACAAATGGACAAAGAAAAATCAACCATGCTTGCCCTCAACAACCCGCGTTAAATCATGCCCCTCTACTGCGGCGTGATGTCCGGCACCAGCCTAGACGGACTGGACATCGCGCTAATCGAGCAAACAGACACTACCCGCCTGCTCGGCACGCTTTATCTACCCATGCCTGACGGCTTGCGTCGCAGCCTGCTTAGCCTGTGTGCGCCCGGCCCGGATGAGCTGGCGCGTGCGGCGGTTATCGAACAAGAGTGGGTCGCGCTAGCGGCCCTGGGCATCAACGATTTACTGACGCAGCACGGCATTATGGCTGATAACGTTCGCGCCATTGGCAGCCATGGCCAGACCGTGCGCCATGAACCTGCACGCGGTTTCAGCATTCAGATCGGCAATCCCGCGCTGCTCGCCGAACTGACCAACATCAGTGTCGTTAGCGACTTTCGCCGCCGCGATGTTGCCGCCGGTGGCCAAGGTGCGCCACTGGTTCCAGCGTTCCATGATGCATTGTTTGCAAGCCCAACGAGTGTCTGCGCGGTGCTCAACATTGGCGGGTTCAGCAACCTCAGTCTGCTCGCACCAGAGCAGGGGGTGCATGGTTTTGATTGTGGACCAGGCAATGTGCTGCTGGATGCCTGGATTCATCGCCACCAAGGCTTGGCATATGACCAAGACGGTCAATGGGCCGCCAGTGGCTGTGTGCAAACGCAACTTCTGCAACGGCTGATGAGTGATCCCTACTTCCAGACCCAAGGCCCGAAGAGCACGGGTCGCGAACTGTTCAACGTCGCCTGGCTGGATCAGCACCTGCAAAACCAGCCAGCAATCGCTGCCGCTGATGTGCAGGCAACCCTGCTGGAGTTGACCGCGCTGAGCATTACCCAAGCACTTAACGCCGCGCAGCAGAACACTGAAATGCTACTGGTGTGTGGTGGCGGCGCGCACAACAGCACCCTAATGCGCCGCCTGGCGCAACTGCTGCCTAATAGCCAGGTGAGCCCAACTGATGAACACGGCGTGCCGGCCGACTGGGTCGAAGCGATGGCCTTTGCTTGGCTGGCACACTGCTGCTTGGAAGGTATACCCACCAACCGGCCGAGCGTCACTGGCGCAAAAGGACTTCGCGTTCTGGGCGCAATTTACCCTGCTTAAAAAGCGTTATTCATAACAGTTCAGGGCGAGCGCTCACGCGGGTTGCCAGACGGTGCTGCGCTGAACGTTAAGAAATTTAAGCTCACATGCAAAAACGCCGTACACAAGGCACGGCGTCGTTACAACGGTATAGGCGTTAGATCGAGAACGAAGAGCCGCAGCCGCAGGTTGTAGTGGCGTTAGGGTTGTTGATGACAAATCGCGAGCCTTCTAGACCTTCTTGATAATCAACCTCGGCGCCTGCCAAGTACTGAAAACTCATCGGATCGACCACCAGGCTCACACCTTCACGCTCGATGATGGTGTCATCTTCAGAGGTGTCTTCATCGAAGGTAAAGCCGTACTGGAAGCCGGAACAGCCGCCTCCCGTCACAAACACACGCAACTTGAGGCGTGAATTGCCCTCTTCATCGACCAGGCTCTTCACCTTGTTCGCTGCGCCCTGCGTAAATTGCATAGCACTCGGGATGAAGGTTTCGACGCTCATGCTGATTAACTCCCGGCGCTAAGCGCCATGCTGCATTGTGTTTGTCATTATCCGCTTGTCCTAGTAAAGCGGTCAACTATTGCGCAGCGTCCAAGGGCTGTGGCAATTCCAACGGCCGCGCCTCATCTTGCAAGCGGCAGAGCCGGCCCTCGATCTGCGCCCCCATGGCCATTTCCATCAGTGCGTAATACAGATTGCCGCGTACCCGCGCTCGCACACCCAGCTCTAGGTGACCGCTGGCGTGCACATCGCCGATCACTTCACCATCAATGACGACGTGCGGCGCGCGAATTTCACCTTCAACCTGCCCCTGCGCGCTGACGCGCACCATGCCCTCACTGGCCACTAAATTACCGATGACCTTTCCATCTACCTGCACTGCACCTTGAAAACGCAGATCACCGTGCAGCTCAGCCCCTACTGCGATCAGGCTGGTCTTACCGGCGAAACGCTGCCCGTCGTTGCGCGACTTGTCTTTATTCCACATAGGGAATAGTCACTCCTCTTGGTTCCATTTAAATGTGCGCAGCAAGGGTTTATCACCCTGCACTTCGGCACGCACCTTGATTTCACGCGGGACAAAGCCCTCAGGCAACGTCAACTCTGCAAATCGCCCGGCTTCAGGAATGGCTTGAAAGTGCTTGAAGGCGAAAGCAACCGACTGCTCAGCCAGGGCATCCGGCAAGCCCGCGGTAAGCGCCGCCAGTTCAAGCGTGACATCTTGCCCGGCCTGCTTACCGGCGATTAAGACTTGCAAGTGGCCCTCTAGCGGCTTCTCACTTTTACCCACACGGCTAAGGAGTATCTTATAGCGGAAGTGCTCAGGCCTCTCCGTGGCCTGCAGCTCAAAGGTCTTGATGCGCAACCCCTCGCGACGACTGTCCGGCGCCAGCACGCCTTTGTAGGACGCCAGATCCTGCTGCTGTGTGTAGATCTGCTCTTCCAGCAACTTAATGCTCAAGCGGCTCTGCTCGTTGGCTTGCTGGCTGACTTTTTCCGCACTGCTGAGTACGGCCACGCGCTGATTTAACTCTTCGACTTCGCGCAGCAACTGCACATTCCGCTGTGCTGCGACAGATTGCCCCGCGACAGATACGGGCTGCGTGCGCTGCTGCCACAAGCTGCCCGCGTAAAATGCCAGCGGAATGCACATCACCAGCAACACGCTGAGCAAACGGCGGCGGCGGTCACGTCCAGGATCGCTTGGGCGAACTTCCCAGCCAGCCATCAGGGCAACATGGCTGCGTGGGAAAGGCCCAGCCGCTCATCGAGGTCAAAGAGGATGTTCATGTTTTGCACTGCCTGGCCGGACGCACCCTTGACCAAGTTGTCGATCACCGAGAGCACCACTACCAGATCACCATCTTGTGGCCGATGCACGGCAATACGGCACATGTTAGCGCCACGCACGCTGCGAGTTTCCGGATGACTGCCCGCGGGCATCACGTCGACGAAGGGTTCATTGGCATAACGCGCCTCGAAGAGCGCCTGCAAGTCTACCGAACGATCAACCACGGTGGCGTAGAGCGTGGCATGAATACCACGAATCATTGGCGTCAGGTGCGGCACGAAGGTTAAGCCAACATCCTTGCCCGCTGCCCGGCGCAGGCCCTGACGAATTTCCGGCAGGTGCCGGTGGCCTTTAACGCCATAGGCTTTCATGCTCTCGCCCGCCTCGCTAAACAGCGAAGCAACACTGGCACCACGGCCTGCGCCGCTGACCCCAGACTTGCAGTCGGCAATAATTTGCGAGGTGTCGGCAAGGCCAGCTTCCAGCAGCGGAATCAACGCCAGCTGCGCGGCCGTGGGATAGCAACCCGGCACGGCAATCAGACGCGCGTGCTTGATCGCCTCACGGTTCACCTCAGGCAGGCCGTAAACCGCCTCAGGCAGTAAGTCCGGCGCGCCATGTGGCTGGCCGTACCACTTGGCCCACTCATCAGCATCTTGCAGGCGAAAGTCAGCTGACAGGTCGATCACCTTAGTCCCAGCCGCCAGTAACTCACCCGCCAGGGCATGCGCCACGCCGTGCGGGGTGGCGAAGAAGACCACATCACACGCGCCCAAGGTGGTGACGTCCGGCACGCTAAACGCCAGGCTGTCGTAATGGCCGCGAAGGTTCGGGTACATCTCGTCGACACGCATACCTGCTTCAGAACGCGAGGTAATGACCTCGACCTGCGCGTGTGGGTGCTGCGCCAATAAACGCAACAACTCGACACCGGTATACCCCGTGCCGCCGACGATTCCGACCTTGATCATCATTTGCCCCTTTGTAATACCAGCAATGGAAAGCTGCCGATGATACGGCCGCTTCGGCCACGGGCCAACACTTGAACGCCGCCAGTGATGACGGGGCAGGCCATGCCCACTACTATCGGGGCACTTTCCTGCATGAGGTTGGACAATGCTCTATCTATGGCTCAAAGCCCTGCACATTATCGCCATGGTCTGTTGGTTCGCCGGCCTTTTTTACCTGCCGCGCCTGTTCGTCTACCACGCCATGAGCACCGACGAAGCCAGCCATGAGCGTTTCTGCATCATGGAGCGCAAGCTCTATCGCGGGATTATGTGGCCTTCAATGATTGCAACCATCGGTCTGGGCCTATGGTTGATCAGCCTCAATGCCAGCTACTACTTCAGCCAGGGCTGGATGCACGCCAAGCTGAGCTTGGTCGCGCTGTTGGTGGTCTACCAGTTTATGTGTGGCGCTCAGCTCAAAGCCTTTGCTCGTGGCGAAAACCAACGCGGCCATGTGTTCTACCGCTGGTTCAATGAAGCGCCTGTGCTGGCGTTGCTCGGCATCGTCATCTTGGTTGTGGTTCGCCCCTTCTAACCCGCTTAAACAAAAGGATCGCCGTATGTCCCTGCCTGCATTGCTCGAACAACGCCTACGTCTGCCCATTGTCGCCGCTCCGATGTTTCTGGTGTCCAACCCAGAACTGGTGCTGGCCTGCTGCAACAACGGCATTGTTGGCAGTTTCCCCGCTCTAAACCAGCGCGAGAGCAGCGCCTTTAAGGCATGGTTGGAGGAAATCAAAGCAGGCTTGAACACTGATGCAGCGCCTTATGCCGTCAACCTAATCGTGCATGCGAGCAACCCACGCCTGCAGGCGGACTTGGCGATCTGCGTCGAACAGCAAGTGCCCATCATCATCACCAGCCTCGGCGCGGTGAAGGACGTAGTGGATGCCGTACACAGCTATGGCGGCTTAGTGTTCCACGATGTCACCACGCGCCGGCATGCCGAAAAAGCGGCCGAAGCCGGCGTCGATGGTTTGATCGCAGTAGCCGCCGGGGCGGGTGGGCACGCGGGGACATTGAGCCCCTTCGCACTGATTGCCGAGATCCGCCAGTTCTTCGATAAAACGCTGCTGCTGGCCGGCTGCCTGAATCAGGGGCACGAAGTGCTGGCCGCCCAACTGCTTGGTGCCGATCTCGCCTACCTGGGCACCCGCCTGATCGCCACCCAAGAAAACGCCGCTTCAGCTGCCTACAAGCAGATGATTCTCGACGCTAAAGCCGCCGATATCATTCACACCCCAGCGGTCTCCGGCGTTCCGGCAAGTTTTATGCGTCAGAGTTTGGAGCTGGCCGGTTACGACCTTAAACAGCTGCAGAACAAAGGCGAGATCAACTACGGCGAGAAACTTAAACCCCTGGATGAAGAGGCTAAAGCCTGGAAGACCGTGTGGTCGGCTGGCCAAGGGGTCGGCACTATTCAAGACCTGCCCAGCGTTAGCCAATTGATTGCCCGCCTCGACCACGAATACCGCGCGGCCCTCACATACACTCATAGCGTGCAGCAGCGCTGGGCGCGCTGATACTCCACAGCCGTGCTTACTCGACGCAGATTAGCCGTAATGGCTAAGTTGCTAAATTACGGCCACACAAACGGCTTAATTCACCGGCTTGTGTGCCTGTTAGATACTCAAGCGCGTAAGCAAACACACATTTGCCAACCAGGCAGCTTGTTTACTGCCCTGCCGGGCAGCTAGTCTCTAGCGCACTTCCACTCAGGCACCGACAAGGACGCCGACATGACCCAAGCCCGCTTCAAGATTGTATTCAATGGCGAGTTGATGCCTGACATCAGCCTGGACACGGCCAAAGAAAACCTCGCGCGCCTGTTCAAGAGCGACCAAACCCGAATCAATTCGTTGTTTAGCGGCGGCCCTGTCGATATTAAGCGTGACCTCAGTGAAAACGAGGCCGATCAGTACCTCAAGGCCCTGCAAAATGCCGGCGCCAACGTGCGTAAAGAGCATGACCTGGCAGCCAGCTTGAGCTTGGTGGCAACCGATGACCACCGAGAAGAAGGCAGCGCGCCAGTCAGCGACACCCAAATGACCTGCCCAAAGTGCAGTCACCACCAAGCCAAAGCCATTGAGTGCTCAGCTTGCGGCATTGTTATCGATAAATTTATCGCCCGCCAGGCCATGCTCGCCGAGAGTGCGCCAAACATGGTTAGTGCTGCAGCCAGCCCCTACGCCACACCTAAAGCAGCGGTGGCCGAAACCCTGCCTGAATTTGGCGAGCTGAAACCCTTCACCACAGACGGGCGAATCGGCCGTTTGCGCTACCTGGCCTGGACGATGGTGTTGATGCTGGCCTGCTTGCCGTTATTTGGAATTGCCGCCGGCTTCTTCGCCGTGTCAGAGATTCTCGGCGGCTTACTGATGGTGGTGGTCGGTATTGCCGTGGCCGTGGTCGGCATCATGTTCGGGGTACAGCGCCTGCATGACATCGGCTGGACGGGCTGGCTACTGCTGGTGACCTTGGTGCCGATTGTCGGCGGGGTGTTCTCGCTGCTGATGTTTATCATCCCCGGCAGCACCGAAGCTAACCGCTTTGGTTCGCCGCCACCGGCCAATAGCGGCGCGGTGAAAATCCTCGCCCTGCTGTGGGTTGCGATGATCGTACTTGGCATTATTGCCGCCATTGCACTGCCTGCTTATATGGGCTTCGCCGACGCTGGCTCCTAGCGCTAACAGCACACACGCAACAGGTTACCTGAGGCCTATCACGGAGAATCTATGAGCCGTTACGCGCTGATCACCGGCGCCTCCAGTGGTATTGGCCTGGCCCTGGCTGAGGCCCTCGCCCGGCGTGGTCGTAATCTGATTTTGGTGGCTCGCCAACGCGACGCACTGGAAAGCATCGCGTGCGAGCTGACTCAGCGTTTCTCAGTGGAGGTGTTGTTCCGTGCCTGCGACCTCAGCCAACCGCTGCGCCTCAGCGGCCTGCTGCATGAGCTGGAGGAAAGCGCCCTGCATATCGACCTGCTGGTGAACAACGCCGGCATCGGCACCGCAGGTGCATACGTGACCCAGGACTGGGCTTGCGAACGACAGCTGATCGAACTGAATGTGCTGGCGCTTGCCCGCCTTTGTCACGCCATTGGCACGGTTATGGCTGGCCAAGGCAGTGGGCAGATCCTTAACGTCGCCTCCGTTGCCGGTTTCCAACCCGGCCCCGGCATGAGCAATTACTACGCGAGCAAAGCGTACGTGTTGCATTTCTCCGAAGGCCTGCGCGAAGAACTTAAAGCCTATGGCGTCGGTGTTTCAGTGCTGTGTCCAGGGCCAACCCGCAGTGGCTTTTTCCGCCGTGCAAATATGGACGTAAACGCCCTGCAAGGCAGCAAACTGATGATGAGCGCCGAGGAAGTGGCACTCATTACCGTCAGGGCCTTGGCGAAAAACCGCGCGATCATCATCCCCGGTTGGCGTAATCGCTTGCTCGCCTTTTGCCCGCGTCTGGCACCGCGCTGGTTGGTACGGCGAATCAGCGCGCGGCTGAATCGCCACTTCGGTAAGCCTGTTTAGTCATTACGCATTAACAGTGCGACCCTCGGCCCAAGCACGCAAGGCGGACAAGTCTTCAGCCATTACCACCGACAACGGCGCTGTGCCCTCAATGCTTTGCAGCAACATCAGTTGATTAACCGGCTGCTGTTGGGCTTGCGCGGCATACAGGGCACTGACCACCACCTGCTCAATCTCCGCGCCGGAGAAGCCCTCACACGCAGCCGCCAGTTGCAACAAATCGAACCCTGCCGGTTGCAGTTCACGCCGCTGCAGATGAATGCGGAAAATTTCAGCGCGCACCGATGCATCCGGCAGGTCGACGAAGAACAGCTCATCAAAACGGCCCTTACGCACCAACTCAGGCGGCAAGCGCGAAATGACGTTGGCGGTGGCCACCATGAATACCGGGGCTTTGCGCTCGGCCATCCACGTTAACAGAGTACCCAGAACGCGCTGGCTGACTCCACCGTCATGGTCGCCGCTGGCCAAGCCTTTTTCGATCTCATCCATCCATAGCACGCAAGGCGCCATCTGTTCAGCCAGCTTTAACGCTTCACGCAAGTTGCGTTCGGTTTCACCGAAGAATTTGTTGTACAAGCAGGCAAAGTCCAGGCGCAGCAGGGGCAGCCCCCACAGCCCGGCAATGGCTTTGGCAGCCAAACTCTTGCCGCCACCTTGCACGCCCACCAGCAGCACACCCTTGGGCAAATCAACGCCTTTACCCTCAAGGAAGATGCTTTGCCGCTCCGCCAGCCAGCGTTTGAGGTTGCTCAGCCCGCCGACTTCAGCAAAGCGGGCGGTGTCGTACTCGAAGCTCAGCACGCCATCGAGGTCGAGTAGTTTGAACTTGGTTTTGTTCAGCTCCGGCAGGTCTTCCTGCGTGATCGCGCCGTCATCACAGATCACATTGCGCGCCAGCGCCCGCGCTTCGGCATGACTGAGGCCACGTAGATTCTTCACCACCTGCTGCAAGGTGCGGTTGTCGGTGCGCACCCGCGCATTGCGATTACGCGCGCTCCAGCCTGCAGCCTCATCGCGGACAATGGCCAGCAGGGCTTCCTCAGACGGCAACGACAAGCTGAAACGCGAGGCATAACGCTGCACTTCCGGGGGCAGCAGGCAGGCGTGGGAAACCAGCACCAGCGTCGGCTTGCTGGGCAGCTCACTCATGGCGATTTCTTTGAGCAGGCGCACCAGCCTGGGGTTGTCCGCCAGAAATGGATGCAGGTCGCACATGACATACAGGGTCGGCTGCGGGTCAGCTTTGATCAGACGCAGTGCGGCTTCTGGCTCTAACGTAGCGCTGTCAATCGGTTCCTGCGAGGAGAAACCCAAGCGCTGCAAACCCTCGGTCACCGACCACACCTGCAAGCCCAAACCCCGGCGCACAGCCAGGCTGGTCAGCGTTTCCAGCACCCGCGCCTCGTCCCACGATTCGATCAGCACCAGCTTGGTCTTGGAATCAAGCACCAGACCCAAATCATGAATATCGTTTTTCACCCGCACTCCTTGTCCACTAAACTCGACCCTATTATTTGAGGCCCGGAGACTGTCCATGGACTGTCTATTTTGCAAGATCGTCGCTGGTGAAATACCGGCACGCAAGCTTTATGAAGATGAACACGTGCTGGCCTTCCACGATATCGCGCCGCAAGCACCGCTGCACTTTCTGGTGATCCCGAAAAAACACATCAGCACCCTCAATGATCTGACTGTGGAAGACACGGCTCTAGCCGGGCACATCCTCTTCACTGCCCAGCGCCTCGCCAACGAGCAAGGCTGTGAAGCCGGTTTTCGCGTGGTGATGAATTGCAATGAGATGGGCGGCCAAACCGTTTACCACATCCATATGCATGTGATGGCCAAGCGGCAGATGACATGGCCGCCGGGGTGAGTCGTTTAACCACGGCAGCGCTTCTCATGTTTAGCCTGCTGATAAACACGCAGTCTCACGCTTTCGAGGTGGGCAGCGTATTTAGCGATGCATTGCCCAACGACCAACGAGGGCCGCAACTGGTGGTTGTGCCTAACGGACGCTATCTGCTGGGTGATCACAGCAGTCGCGGTAACCATAACGAGCGCCCACTCACCGCCATCGAAATCAGCCGCCCTTTCGCCATGGGCCGCTATGAAGTGAGCGTTACCGACTGGAAGCATTACGCCGCAGCCACTGCTACAGCGATGCCAGATAACGAAGGCTGGGGCTTGTCAGCACAACGCCCGGTGATCCATGTGTCCTGGCACCAATCCATGGCCTACAGCCGGTGGCTGTCGACAGTCACCGGCCAACGCTATCGGCTGCCCACTGAGGCGGAGTGGGAATACGCCGCACGGGCGGACAGTACCAGTGACTACTGGTGGGGTGAGCAACTCGACAGCCCAGAAACCCAGCCGCGCGCGCATTGTCGCGGCTGCGCCACTTCACGCCTGATCCAGAATAAGAGCGAGCGCATAGGCCAGTTCGCCGCTAACGCGTTTGGCCTGCATGACACGGCCGGCAATGTTTGGGAATGGACGGCCTCACGCTTTGCCAGCCCCTACGACGGCAGCGAGCAGCAGGTCGCCAGCTTGCTCGACAAAAGCCCGCGCGTGGTTCGCGGCGGTGCGTGGAACAGCGGCCCCAGCTACCTGCGCAGCAGCCAACGCGATATGAAACAGGCGCAGCATAAGGACTATGCCTTGGGCTTTCGCGTGTTACGTGAAATGCCCTAACTGCCACTCACTCCGGCGCTGTTGATCAGCTGCTGCGACGAAACGTCAACAGACCCTGCTCATTGTTTGGAGTAAACTGTCGGCTGTAGTCATCGCCGGAGGTCCCAATGGCCAACGAACGTCACTTCTCACCTGTTGATCGTCTGCTTCTCCAAGCCGATGCTGCTTTGCGCACCTTATTGCCCTTCAGTGGCCAGCCGAGCCGACCTTCGCCGGGCATCGTGCAGCCAGAAGCCGAGCTCAACGAGCAACAGGCCCAACATGTTGCCGGCCTGATGCGCATCAACCACACCGGTGAAGTCTGCGCTCAGGGGCTTTATCAGGGTCAGGCCCTAACCGCCAAACTTCCGCGCGTGCGCCAAGCGATGGAACACGCCGCCGATGAAGAGATCGACCATCTGGCGTGGTGTGAACAACGCATTCGTCAACTCGGCAGCCGGCCGAGCATTCTCAACCCTCTGTTTTACGGTTTGTCATTTGGCTTCGGCGCCGCTGCCGGGCTGATCAGCGACAAAGTCAGTCTGGGTTTTGTCGCCGCCACCGAAGACCAAGTGGTCAGGCACCTTGATGAGCACCTAGAGCAAATCCCCCAGGAAGACCAAAAAACCCGCGCGATCCTTGAACAGATGCGTGTTGATGAGCAACAGCATGCTTGCAACGCACTGGATGCCGGCGGCGTGCGCTTCCCAGCGCCGGTCAAGTTCGGCATGAGCCTGCTTGCCAAGGTGATGACGAGCAGTACTTACCGCGTCTAGCGCACAATCAGCGGCACAAAAAAGGGCACATCGGTGCCCTTTCGCATGTAAGGCAATCGCTGCGGCTATTACTCGCCTAGCTCAATAATCTCGTAATCATGCGTGATCTCGACACCACCACGGCCCAGCATGATCGACGCCGAGCAGTATTTCTCAGCTGACAGCTCAACTGCACGCTTGACCTGAGCCTCCTTCAAACCACGGCCCTTGACCACAAAGTGGATGTGGATTTTGGTGAAGACCTTGGGCTCTTCTTCGGCGCGCTCAGCCTCGAGGAAGGCTTCACAACTTTCTACCGCCTGGCGGGATTTTTTCAGAATGCTGACCACATCGAAGTTACTGCAACCGCCTAAACCGATCAGCACCATCTCCATTGGGCGCACACCGAGGTTGCGGCCACCGCTCTCAGGCGGGCCATCCATCACCACCGCATGACCGCTGCCCGACTCACCGATAAACAGGGCTTCACCGGCCCACTGAATCCGCGCTTTCATTACTCAGGCTCCGCTGTTAAAAAGGGAGCCAGCTTAGCACAGCACTTTTACCAAGCGACCACGCGGCATTGGCGCTTAAGTTCGGCGCTTAGATGCTAGCCATGTCGCAAATACGCACTGAGTATGGGTCTGCTTGTTAAGCTGACGCCTGATTACTGGCACACTTGTGCTGATAACTATTATTAGAACGCAGCCGCACAACGGCTCACTTTTATAAATTCGGGATTCGGGCATGGTTGCTATTACCCTCACACCTAAAATAAAAAATCTCGACAAGCTTCTCGCGCATTGCCACCGCCGCCGCTACACCGCCAAAAGCACCATCATCTACGCGGGCGATCGCTGTGAAACGCTGTTCTTTATCGTTAAGGGTTCGGTCACTATTTTGATCGAAGACGATGATGGCAAAGAGATGATCATCGCCTACCTCAACGCTGGAGATTTCTTCGGTGAAATGGGTCTGTTCGAAAAGGACGGCACCGAAAAAGAACGCAGCGCGTGGGTACGCGCCAAGACCGAGTGCGAAGTGGCGGAGCTGAGCTACGCCAAGTTCCGCGAGCTGACACAGCAAGACCCAGATATCCTTTATGCCTTGGGCAGCCAAATGGCCGAGCGCCTGCGCAACACCACGCGCAAGGTGGGTGATCTGGCTTTTCTGGATGTCACCGGCCGCGTAGCTCGCACCTTGCTTGACCTGTGCAAGCAGCCTGACGCCATGACTCACCCTGATGGCATGCAAATCAAGATCACCCGCCAAGAGATCGGCCGCATCGTTGGCTGCTCGCGGGAAATGGTCGGCCGCGTGCTCAAGGCGCTTGAAGAGCAAGGACTGGTCAACGTCAAAGGCAAAACCATGGTGGTCTTCGGCACCCGCTGAGCCAACAAACGGGCAATAAAAAGCCGACGCATGCATCGGCTTTTTTCTATTGCTGGTTTAGCTCACGTCTGGCGAGGTAATGACCCGTTTACGCTCGGGGAAGAATAAACGCTCCAGCTCAGCGCCCGGGTTGTCCGCGCGCATAAACGCTTCACCGACGAGGAAGGCGTAGACCTCGCTGATTTCCATTAGCTCGACATCGGCGCGGTTGAGAATGCCGCTCTCAGTCACCACCAAACGATCTCGGGGGATTCTAGGTAGCAGGTCCAGGGTGGTTTCTAGGCTTAACTCAAAGGTGTGCAAATTGCGGTTGTTGATGCCGACCAGTGGGGTGTCCAAGGTTTTCAGGGCACGCTCCAACTCAGCGCCGTCGTGCACTTCTACCAGCACATCGAGGTTGTAGGCTTTAGCGGTCGCTGCCAGCTCGGCCATCTGACTGTCCGCCAGCGCCGAAACAATCAACAGCACGCAATCAGCGCCCATGGCGCGGGCTTCAACGATTTGATACGGCTCGATCATAAAGTCTTTACGGATGACCGGCAGCGAACAGGCGGCGCGTGCCTCTTGCAGGTAGCGATCGGCACCTAAAAAGAAGTCGATATCCGTCAGCACCGACAAACACGTAGCACCGCCATCTTGGTAGCTCTGGGCAATTTCGGCGGGCACAAAGTGTTCACGTAACACGCCTTTGCTCGGTGACGCTTTCTTGATTTCGGCGATCACCGCGGGCTGCCGACGCTTGGCCTGGGACAACATTGCCTGGGCAAACCCTCGCACCGGATCGGCTTGGCGGGCTTGTTGCTCAAGCTCAGCCAGCGCAACCAAAGCTCGGCGAGCGGTTACTTCCTCAGCCTTACGCGCGAGAATTTTCTCCAGAACGGTTGGAATACTCACTCGGCATTCTCCTGTTTAAATACAGCCGTAAAGGACACCAGTTCTTGCAGCTTTTCCCACGCCAGCCCGGTATGCAGTGCATCATGGGCCAGTTGCACGCCTTCTTTTAAGCTGCTAGCCAAATCAGCCGCATACAGCGCCGCGCCAGCATTCAGCACAATCATATCGGCGGCCTTCTGCCCGGCTTCGGTTTTACGTTTGCTCAGGGCATCACGGATCAAGGCCAACGACGCTTGCGGACTTTCTACGGCCAAGCCGACAAGGCTTTGGCTCTTCAGGCCGAGGTCTTCTGGCAGCACCTCGTATTCACTGATCACACCGTCCTTCAGTTCTGCCACGTGGGTCGCAGCAGCCAGGCTGAATTCATCCAACCCATCGCGCGAATGCACCACCAAGATATGCTGGCTGCCCAAACGCTTGAGCACTTCGGCGAGCGGACGGCAAAGGGCCTGGCCGAACACACCGACCACCTGATGCTTAACCCCGGCGGGGTTAGTCAGTGGGCCGAGCATGTTGAAAATGGTGCGCAGGCCCAGCTCACGACGCGGCACGGCGGCGTACTTCATCGCCGAGTGATGCACTTGGGCAAACATAAAGCCGACGCCCACACTGTCAATGCAACGCGCCACTTGCTCAGGCGTCAACTGCAGGTAGATACCCGCTTCTTCAAGCACATCGGCACTGCCGCTTTTACCCGACACCGCGCGGTTACCGTGCTTGGCCACCTTGCCGCCCGCTGCGGCGACCACAAAACTCGACGCCGTTGACACGTTAAAAATATTCGCGCCATCGCCGCCGGTACCGACCACATCCACTACATGATCGAGGCTTTGCAGGTGCACATGGCTGGCCAGCTCGCGCATGACCGAAACCGCACCGACGATCTCATCGATGGTTTCGCTTTTCATGCGCATGCCCATCAGAAAAGCGCCGATCTGCGCCTCCGTGCACTGGCCGGTCATGATTTCGCGCATCACGTCCTGCATTTCTTCGGTGCTCAGATCGAGATGACTGACCACCCGATTGAGGGCTTCCTTAATATTCATCAGCGCAGACCACCTTGTTGTTTGAGGAAGTTGGCAAACAGTTCATGGCCCTGCTCGGTCAGAATCGACTCGGGGTGAAACTGCACGCCCTCGATATGCAGAGTCTTGTGGCGCAGGCCCATGATTTCGTCCACCGCACCATCGGCGTGCTGAGTCCAGGCGGTCACTTCTAGGCAATCGGGTAGCGTTTCACGCTTGACCACTAACGAATGGTAGCGGGTGACGGTCAATGGGTTGTTTAAGCCGGCGAATACACCCAAGTCTTGGTGATACACCGGGCTGGTTTTGCCGTGCATCACCTGCCGTGCACGCACCACATCGCCACCAAACGCCTGACCAATACTCTGGTGCCCCAAGCACACGCCTAGGATTGGCAGCTTGCCGGCAAAGTGCAGGATGGCCGCAATGGAAACCCCGGCTTCGGTGGGTGTGCAAGGGCCGGGCGAGACCACAATGCGCTCGGGCTTCAGCGCTTCAATCTCGGCGATGCTCAGCTCGTCGTTGCGCACCACATGCACGTCAGCACCCAGCTCGCCTAAGTACTGCACCACGTTGTAGGTAAAGGAGTCGTAGTTGTCGATCATCAGCAGCATGGCGGGACTCCTCAGCGTTGGATCGGGTCGACGACGGTTTGCTCGGCCAGCGCCACAGCACGGAACATGGCGCGACGTTTGTTCAGGGTTTCTTCCCACTCCAGCGCGGGCACTGAGTCGGCAACAATACCGGCACCGGCCTGTACGTGCAGCTCGCCGTCTTTGATCACTGCGGTGCGAATGGCGATGGCGGTGTCCATATTGCCGTTCCACGCCAGGTAGCCGACAGCACCGCCGTACACGCCACGCTTGACCGGCTCCAGCTCGTCGATGATTTCCATGGCACGAATTTTCGGCGCGCCGGACAAGGTGCCAGCCGGCAGAATAGCGCGCAGTGCATCCATCGCGCTCAAGCCTTCTTTGAGTTGGCCGGTGACGTTGGAGACGATATGCATCACGTTGGAATAGCGCTCAATGACCATTTTCTCGGTAAGTTTAACGCTGCCGGTGCTGGCAACCCGACCGACATCATTACGGCCCAAGTCGATCAACATCAGGTGCTCGGCCACCTCTTTAGCATCGGAAAGCAGATCTGCTTCCAAGGCCAGATCGGCCTCTTCATTCGCACCGCGTGGGCGGGTGCCGGCAATCGGACGCACCGTCACCAGCCCATCCTCGAGACGCACCAGCACCTCCGGCGAACTGCCCACCACATGGAAGTCGCCAAAGTTAAAGAAGTACATATAAGGCGTCGGGTTGATGCAGCGCAGGGCGCGGTACAAGTCAATCGGCGCGGCCTTGAACGGGATCGACATGCGCTGCGAAATCACCACCTGCATGCAGTCACCGGCGAGGATGTATTCCTTGATCGCCTGGACGGCCTGCTCGTAATCGTCGCGTTTGAAACTTGAAACAAACGCCGGATCAGCCGTGATCGGCGCGGCCAAATCAACCCCCAGCCTCGGAGTAATCGGCTGGCGCAGCTTGTGCAGAATGTCTTGCAGACGCGCCTGGCCTTGTTCCAGTGCATCGCTATCCACCGGATCGACCAGGACAATGGCGTGCATCTTGCCCGCTAGGTTGTCAAAGACCACCACAGCATCGGAGACCATCAGCAGAATATCCGGGGTTCCCAATGAGTCAGGGTTTACACCCTTGGCCAGCTTGGGCTCGACATAGCGCACGCTGTCGTAGCCGAAGTAGCCCACTAAACCGCCATTGAAACGCGGCAGGCCTGGCAGGGTCGGCACTTTATAGCGGTCTTTGAATTGCTCAACGAAGTCCAGCGGGTCGATGCAGTGGTGACGCTCGACTTCGACGCCGTCCATGCTGATCGTCACTTCGTGCTCGTAGGCACGCAGCACCGTGCGTGCCGGCAGGCCGATGATGGAATAACGCCCCCACTTCTCGCCGCCCTGCACCGATTCGAGCAGGTAGGTATTCGGCTCATCGGCCAGCTTTAAGTAGATGGATAGCGGCGTGTCGAAATCGACTAGGGTTTCACAGGCAACAGGAATGCGGTTATAGCCGGCAGCGGCTAAACGCAGGAATTCTTCGCGGGTCATGATCAGCCTCGTGGCTTGAGGTTAAAACGGTTGTGCAAGCGTGCCGACTGTGCGGCCAAGATCAGTTCAGTGGCGCCAGCGCCAACGGCCCAGAACCTTGAAGGTGTTTATGTCGGTGCTTGCCGACCAGCGCGTGCAGGTAACCACCACGAAGCTCTCTTAATTTATACAGGATTGGAGTCCGGCCACACTAGCGCAGGGCTGGGGCTGAATCAACCCGCAAAGCCCGGCTAAGGAGCGTCGTTACTGGCTTACAACAAACCGGTCAAATTATCTAAAACGCGCGCCGGATTCTCTTCAGCAATCGGCCGACCGTGGTTATAGCCGTAGCTCAACGCCACGCACGTCACCCCAGCCGCCTTGGCCGCCCGCACATCGTTGCGCGAGTCACCGACAAACAGCGCCTGCGCCGCATCAACGCGCGCCAACTGCATCACATGCAGCAACGCAGCAGGGTCGGGCTTCTGCTGAGGCAAGGTATCGCCGCCAACAATCCAGCGGAAATAGCCGCCCAAGCCTTTTTCATCGAGCAGAGGCGCGACAAACCGCTCGGGCTTATTGGTGACTATCGCCAACTCGACCTGCTGCTCGCGCAACCCCTCTAGGGTTTGCCGCACGCCGGGGTAGACCTGAGTGAGCGCATGGCTCTCGGCGTAATACTGCATAAACAGCTGGAGCGCCTGTTGCGCATACCCCTCATCAACCTGAGCATGCTCAAGACTGCCTGCCAAGGCACGACGCACCAAGACCCGTGCGCCATTGCCGACCCAATCACGCACCTGCTCGATACCGGCCGCCGGCTGGCCTAACACCTGCAAAGTCTTGTCGACCGCTGCCGCCAGGTCCGGCACCGAATCGACCAAGGTGCCATCCAAATCAAACATCACCAGACGCGGTAACTCGCCCTGAAATAGCTCGCGCAGCAGGCTCACCCGCGCGCCAAGGCCAGTTCGGCGCGCATGGCGTCGATCACCGCTTTATAGTCCGGCTGATTGAATATCGCTGAGCCGGCGACAAAAGTGTCCGCGCCAGCGGCGGCAATCTCGCGGATGTTCTGCACATTGACCCCGCCATCGATCTCCAAGCGTATCGTGCGGCCGGACGCGTCGATCAACGCGCGCGCTTCTTTAAGTTTTTCCAGGGTATGGGGGATAAATTTCTGCCCGCCGAAACCTGGGTTAACGCTCATCAGCAAGATCATGTCGACCTTGTCCAGCACATGCTTTAGCACATCCAGCGGCGTGGCCGGGTTGAATACCAGGCCTGCCTTACAGCCGCCCTCGCGGATCAGTTGCAGCGAGCGGTCGATGTGCTCGGACGCTTCGGGATGGAAGGTGATGTAACTCGCGCCAGCCTGGATAAAGTCACCGATGATGCGATCCACCGGCTTAACCATCAGGTGCGCGTCGATCGGCGCAGTGATGCCGTATTTGCGCAGCGCCGCGCAGACCATTGGGCCAATCGTCAGGTTTGGCACGTAGTGGTTGTCCATCACATCGAAGTGGACGATGTCAGCACCGGCGGCAAGCACCTTGTCAACCTCCTCACCCAAACGAGCAAAGTCAGCAGAAAGAATCGACGGGGCAATGGCGAAGGGTTGCATAACGCACCTCGGTGGCATTCACGGAAGGCGCGCAGTGTAACAGCCCGACTAAACGCCTGGCGCGTGTGACCAGCACCTGACAAAGCGGGGGTTAAAAGGCTAGGCTGCTGAAACACCACATTTGCTGGAGCAAACCTATGCTTTCTCGCCCTGCAGCACTCACCCTGAGCGTGCTGCTATTAATCAGCCCGCTGCATGCGCAAGAGCAGCCGACCACAGACGGCGCAACACCCGCAACCGAGGCCGCGGTCGAGCCTGCAGAAGAGCAGCGCGCACCTCTGCCCGAGCGCAGTGAAGTAGAAGCCACCGCGCTGGAAGAGCAATTAGCGCCCAAAGAACAACAGCAACTGCAGGCAGGCGATGAGGCTTTTCTCGCCCTGTGGTTGCCGGCCAATGCCCCTGAGCCCAGTGGCGCGGTGATCATCCTACCGGGCGACGATGAAAGCGCCGACTGGCCGCAAAGCGTCGCCCCCCTGCGCCGCAAACTGCCTAATGCTGGCTGGCACAGCTTAAGCGTGACGCTGCCTGACCCTAATGGCGTCGCGCCGCCGCTGCGCAGCGCAGCGTTACTGCCTGCCGCCGCTGAAGACGGTGAGCCTGCTAAAGACGGCGAAAATGACAGCGCAGAAACCGACTCAGCCGGCACGCCTGCCAGCGCTGTCGACAGCGCAGAAACCGCGGCGAGCAAAGAAAACGACATTCAAGAGCAGCAAAAAACTCATGCTGAGCGAGTGCTGGCGCGCATCGAATCAGCCATTGGCTTTGCCGAACAACAGCAAGCTAAAACCATCGTATTACTCGGCCATGGCAGCGGCGCTTACTGGGCAGCGCGCTACGTAGCAGAGCGCAAACCAGCCAACATTCAGAACCTGCTGCTGGTTGCCGCGCAACTGCCCGCCGGTTTTAGCCCGCCACTCGACGAGTTGCTTGCCCCCTTGCAATTGGCCACCGGCGACTTTTATTACAAAGACCTGCCCGCTGACCGGCTGGCTGCCCTCAAGCGCTCACAAGCCAGCAAACGGCAAAAGCATCCGGCCTATACACAAATTGCGCTAAAAGCCTTGGTGGGCAATCGCGAAGCCGAGCAGGAGCAATTGTACCGACGCATCCGTGGCTGGCTGACGCTCAAACTGCAAGCTAAATGAACCCTAGCGAAAGCCGTGACGTTGGCGAATCAGGCCGTAAGCCTGATGCAATTCACGGGTGCGCTCAGTGGCCTCACGCAAGCGCTCAGGGGTTGCGCCGCTGCCGGCCAATTTGTCGGGGTGATGGCGACTGAGTAAGCGCCGATACGCCTGCTTGATTTGCGCAGGTTCAGCATCAGCGCTGATATTCAACAAATTCAAGGCCCGCTGATAGGCACTGCTCGCCGTCGAGGCTAACGGCCCGCGTGGCGGCGCGTAAGCCTCGCTGAACTGAGCCTGAGTGGCTGATGGCACCTGCAGCCATTTGCCCCATAGCATGATCAACTCACGCTCGGCCTGATCGACCTGGCCATCGACCCACGCCATGCGCCAGCATGCGCGCAGCAGCACGTCCGAACGGGCCTGCTGGCGACGCAGCGGCGCACGCAAACTGGCCCGCCCGGTTTTGCCGAGGGCAAATGCCTCAATCGCCTGGCGCTGCCCCTCTATATCTAGATTCAAGCGCTGCATTTCCGCGCGGGCCTGTTGAATATGCGCAGGCAAAACACGCCCGCCGCTTTTAGCTAAACGGCCCAGCAGAACAAACAGCAGCCACTCATCACGCAACTCCGCGCGACCACCCAAGCGCTCACGCAGCGCCGCCCATGATTGCAGGCGCAAGCGCCGATCCAGCACCTGACCCAACAGCGCACCCAACATCGCCCCCGGAATACTGGCCACTGCTAGCCCCACAACTGCCCCAAGCAGGGTCGCTGGCCAGATCATCTTAGCCGCGCGCCTCAAGCAATGACTCGACCTGAGCCAGCCGCTCATGGGTACCGACATCCACCCAGCAACCGTCAAACTGTTCGCCACTCACCTGCCCAGCCGCCATTGCTGCGCGCAATAAAGGTGCAAGCTTGAACGCACCGGGCTGGCAGCCTGCAAATAAGGCCGGCGAGAGCACCGCCATGCCGCTGTAGGTCAAATTCGTTTGATCGAGCCGAGCATCGCTGACTTGCCCGTAAAGGAGGCAGAAGTCACCCGCGGCGTGATGACCGGGATTGGCCACCAACACCACATGCGCCAGCCCCGCTCGAGGCTGGCGAAGCTGAGCAAATGGGTAATCAGTGAAAATATCGCCATTGATCAACGCAAAAGGCTGATCACCCAGCAATGGCAGGGCCTTGAAAATCCCGCCGCCGGTTTCCAGCGGTTCGGCTTCCGCGGAATAGGTGATGCTGACGCCGAAACGCGCGCCATCGCTGAGGTAATCTTCAATCTGCTGGCCTAACCAAGCATGGTTGATCACCACCTCGGTAAACCCAGCAGCTGCCAACGCGCGCAGGTGATATTCAATCAGCGGCACACCCGCCGCACGCACCAAAGGCTTAGGTGTGTGCAGGGTCAACGGACGCAAACGCTCGCCTTTACCGGCGGCCAGAATCATCGCCTTCATGCCGGCGCCCGCTGCAGACTGACCAGCAACTCACCCAGCTCAGCCAATTCCGGCCGGCGCGCCACTACCACATCTATATAAGAGAAGAAGCGCGGCACATCGCCCAAATACTTAGGTTTGCCATCGCGGTGGCAAATACGCGCGAAGATGCCAATCACCTTGAGGTGACGCTGCACACCCATCAGATCGCTGGCGCGCAGAAAGTCCTCCAGCACCGGCTGCACCGGCACACCCGCATCACGCGCTTGCTGCCAATACTGCTCCAGCCAGCCGCGCACGCGCACCTCAGGCCAGTTGAGGAAGGCATCCTTAAACAGACAGGTGATGTCGTAGGTTACCGGGCCGTAAACCGCATCCTGAAAATCCAGCACGCCGGGGTTCGGCTCACTGAGCATCAGATTGCGCGGCATAAAGTCGCGATGCACCAGCACCTTGGGCTGCGCCAGGGCGCTCTCGATCAGCCGCTGGCTCACTCGTTGCCACAGCGCCTGCTGCTGCTCGCTGAACTCAACACCCAAATGCTGCTGCACGTACCACTCGGGGAACAGTTGCAGTTCGCGACGCAGCAGCGCGTCGTCATAGCTGGACAGTGGCGCGCTCAGCGGCAGTTGCTGAAAAGCCAAGAGCGCCTGCACAGCATCGGCAAACAGGGCATCGGCATTATCGTGATTAATAACATCTAGGTAGGTTTGTCGGCCTAAATCGTTGAGCAATAGAAATCCCCGCTCAAGATCAGCGGCGAGAATCTGCGGCACGTTGAGGCGGGCCTCAGCCAGCAACTGCGCGACCTTGACGAACGGGCGACAATCTTCCTGCGGCGGCGGCGCATCCATCACGATCAGCGTGCGCCCTGCGCCGTGCCAGCGAAAATAACGACGAAAACTGGCGTCACTGCTCGCAGACGTCAACGTGGCGGGCGGTATAGCGCCCCAACCCTGCTCGGCAAACAGCCTAGGCAGCTGCTGATCCAGCCAGTTTTCGAGGAGTTTCAGGCGTACATCTTCATCAGGCATTACAAGGTCTCCGACGGCGCTAGCCGTTGCGCGGGTCATGCTTTATTATCCAGCATCTTTTCAAGCCCATCGAGAGGCGTGCGGCCTCAGGGCCATTGGCGCGCAGGAAGCCCGGATAAAATAAGATGGCAGTAAAATACCCCGCGTTCCGTAAAAAATTTCCTCTATTGGTTTCCAGCAGCCTACTGGCGCTACAACCTTTAGTCCTTCCCGTTGCAGTTGCTGCTGAGCAGTACGATTGCCAGGTTTCCGCCAGCGGCGGTTGGGCTTGCGCCCCTAAAACCAGCAATGCTGCACTGCCGGCACGGCCAGTACAACGTGATTCGCTCGCCAGCAGTGAAGCGGCGGATGGCAAAACCCAGCCCGGCCAGGCCCAAGGTGCGCAAGCCACCCTGGTTACTGAAAGCCGCGGCAAAGGTTTGACCTCACGCAGCACTGACTACAGCCACCTTGATTGGGTTGCGCGAGAAAATCTCAGCGCGGCTCAACTTGCTGAAGCGGGCCCTTACTGCGCCGGTGCTTATGTTGAGCCTATCCGTCCGGGCATGAACGACCAGACACCGATGTCTGAAGCGCCCATGTTCCTGTCGGCCAAAGCCTCACGCTATGAGCAAGACGAGCAAGTCGCCACGCTGGCCGGTGATGTAGTACTGCGTCAGGCCGGCATGCAGATAGAAGCAGATGAAGCGAACCTGCTCCAAGCGGAAAACCGTGGCGAGCTGATCGGCAACGTGCGCCTGCGTGACCAAGGCATCTTGGTTGTCGGTGATCGCGCCGAGCTGCAACTGGACAACGGCGAAGCCAAAGTCGACAACGCTGAGTATGTGCTGCACAAGAGCCATATCCGTGGCAATGCGCTCTACGCCAAGCGCGAAGAAAGTGCGATTATTCGTCTTAAAGATGGCACCTACACCAGCTGCGAACCCGGCAGTAACGCCTGGCACCTTAAAGGCAACAACATCACCCTGAACCCGGCCACCGGTTTCGGCACCGCGACCAACGTCACCCTGCGCGTGAAGAATATTCCGGTGTTCTACACACCCTATATCTACTTCCCGATTGATGACCGTCGCCAGTCAGGCTTTCTGCCGCCCAGCATTGGCAGCTCAAGCGATAACGGCCTGACCCTGCAGACGCCTTATTACTTCAACTTGGCGCCAAACTATGACGCCACGCTGTACCCAACCTATATGACCGATCGCGGCTTGTTGATGGAAGGCGAATTCCGCTACCTGACTAAGAACAGCGAAGGCCAGGTTGGCGGTGCATTTCTGCAAGACAGCAATGACGACCGCAAATTGCAGTCCGAATATCAAGACCAACGCTGGATGTACAGCTGGCAGCACAAGACCGGCCTCAACGATCGCCTGCTGGCTGAAGTCGACTACACCGACATTAGCGATCCTTACTACTTCCAGGATCTAGACAGCGATCTCGGGATCAGCTCAACCAGCTATGTTGATCAGCGCGGCACCTTGACCTACCGTGGCGACAGCTACACCGCGCGCTTAAATGCGCACGCCTACGAACTGGCCAATATCACTGACATCACCCCTTACAACCGCCTGCCGCAGATCACGCTAGACGGTCAACTGCCTTTCCAACCAGCAGGTCTTAACCTGACTTATGGCACCGAGCTCGTGCGTTTCGACCGTAGCTTGCGTAAAGGCTCGTTCTCCGACGAGGACGGTAATACAACACCTTGGTATGACACCAACCTGCAAGGTCTTGCTCGCGCCAACGGTGAGCGCCTCCACCTCGAACCGGCTATTAGCCTGCCGTTGAACTGGAGCTGGGGTTACATCAAATCGCAGGTCAAATACCTGCAGACTAACTACGACCTGACACTGGACCAGCAAGGCAAAACTTCATTACTGGCCGAGCAGGACTACAACAGCAGCCAAAGCCGTGGCGTCGGCATGTTTAGCCTCGACAGCGGCCTGTACTTTGATCGCGACACCCAGTGGTTCGGTAAATCCTATCGGCAAACCCTCGAGCCGCGCCTGTTCTACCTCTATGTTCCGGAGGAGGACCAGACCGATATTCCGATCTTCGACACGGGCGAAAGCAACTTCAGTTACGCCTCGCTGTGGCGTGAGAATCGCTTCTCCGGCAAAGACCGTATTGGCGACGAGAACAAGCTGTCGCTGGGCGTGACCAATCGTTGGATTGAACCGAACGGCTTTGAGCGTCAGCGCTTCAGTATTGGCCAGGCCATCTACCTTGAAGATCGCAAGGTTCAACTCCCAGGCATCGATTACCGCACCCGTGGTGACGCCACTGCATCGGTATCACCTTACGCGCTCGAATACCTCTATCGCTTTAACCGCGACTGGCGCTTCTCCTCAGACTTCAACTGGGACCCGGACAGCGGCAGCACGCGTTCCGGCAGCGCGATGTTCCATTATCAGCCTGAAGACAACCCGAACAAGGTGGTCAACGCCGGCTATCGCTACCGCAATGACACCGTCCGCTATGACGAAGCCAGCGGTAACTGGGTCGTAGGCGGAGGTGACTATGGCACGCCGGGCTCGCCTGAGTTCATCAAGGATTACTACAAAGTCAGCCAGCACGACTTCTCGGTTATCTGGCCAATCGTGCCGCAGTGGAACGCCATCTCTCGCTGGCAATATGACTACAGCCAAGACCGTACCTTAGAGGCCTTCGCCGGCTTCGAGTACGACAGCTGCTGCTGGAAACTGCGCCTGATCAACCGCTATTGGATCGACTACGACGAAGTGAGCCTGAACCCGTCGCTGAACGACCAAGCTGACCGCGGCATCTTCCTGCAGATCGTGCTCAAAGGTCTGGGCGGTGTAGTGGGTAATAAAGTTGAGACTTTCCTCGACCAAGGCATTCAAGGTTATCGTGAACGTGAAGATCAAGCTTTCTGATTGCGTGCGCCCCCTGCTGTTGGGCGCGCTGTTTCTGGGTACCGCAGCACACGCTGAAGTACGCCCACTCAACCGCGTTGTCGCGATTGTTGACAGCGATGTGGTGATGCAAAGCCAGCTCGATGCGCGCCTGCGTGAAGTGCAGCAGACCATCACTCAGCGCGGCGCCGCCTTACCGCCCAATGATGTGCTCAGCCAACAGGTGCTGGAACGCCTGATCATCGAGAACATCCAACTGCAAATTGGTGAACGCTCAGGCATCCGCATTACTGACGAAGAACTGAACCAAGCCATCGGCACTATTGCGCAGCGCAATGCCATGAGCATTGAGCAGTTCCAAGCGGCATTGGCCAAAGACGGTTTGTCTTACACCGATGCCCGTGACCAAGTGCGCCGCGAGATGATCATCAGCCGTGTGCGCCAGCGCCGTGTCGCTGAGCGCGTGCAAGTGACCGATCAGGAAGTGCAAAACTTCCTCGCCTCAGACCTCGGCAAGATGCAGCTTTCGGAAGAGTTCCGCCTGGCTAACATTCTGATCCCCGTGACTGAAGGTGCTTCTTCTGAGGACATTCAGGCCGCTGACCGTCAGGCGCGCGAGCTGTATCAGCAATTGCAACAGGGCGCCGATTTTGCGCAACTGGCGATTGCCCGCTCGGCCAGTGAAACCGCCCTTGAAGGCGGCGAGATGGGGTGGCGCAAAGCCGGACAACTGCCACCGCCCTTTGACACCATGCTCAGCGTGCTGTCGGTCGGCCAAGTGACTGAGCCGATGCGCACGCCCGGCGGCTTTATCATGATCAAGCTGCTGGAAAAGCGCGGCGGCGACAGCCAGGTGCGTGACGAAGTGAATGTTCGCCACATTCTGATCAAGCCAAGCGAAATCCGAACTGAGGCTGAGACTGAGCGCCTAGTCGAGCGTCTTTACCAGCGCATTCTGGCCGGTGAAGACTTTGCTGAGCTGGCGAAAAACTTCTCCGAAGACCCAGGTTCGGCGCTGAATGGCGGCACCCTGAGCTGGATCGACCCAAATGTATTGGTGCCTGAGTTCCGCGAAGTAATGAACAGCACCCAGGCTGGTGAGTTGTCCAAGCCGTTTAAGAGCCCATTTGGCTGGCACGTGCTGGAAGTCATGGGCCGCCGTGCCACCGACAGCAGCGCTCAGTTCCGCGAGCAGCAAGCGATGACGGTGTTGCGTAACCGCAAGTACGATGAAGAGTTGCAAGCGTGGCTGCGCCAGATCCGCGATGAAGCGTACGTTGAGAGTAAGCTCTAAACTCGAGCCGTCCGCGCGCCCCCCCCAAAACCCGGCTTATGCACACGCATCGCCGGGTTTTTTCATGCTGCACCAGCAACGTTTGGCGCCCTAACTAAGGCGCCGATAAAACTGGGGCATAACCGAGAGTCTACCAATGACCGCCACCCGCCTTTTTGCCCTGACACCTGGCGAGCCTGCTGGCATAGGCCCCGACCTCTGCCTACTGCTGGCCCGCGAGGCGCAACCCCACGCCCTTGTCGCCATTGCCAGCCAAGATTTACTTGCCGAGCGCGCACTACTGCTGGGATTAACCCTCCAGCTGGTCCGCGTCGGCCCAGAAGCGTGGCCTACTCAGCCCGCGCCTGCCGGCAGTTTGTATGTCTGGGACACACCGCTTGGCGCTGCCGTCGAGCCTGGCCAGCTCAACGTGGAGAATGCACATTATGTGCTGCAAACCCTCACCCGCGCCGCCCAAGGCTGCGTAGATGGGTACTTTGCGGGGATGATTACCGCCCCTGTGCACAAGGGCGTCATCAACGAAGCGGGGATTGCCTTCTCCGGCCATACCGAATTCCTCGCCGAACTGACGCACACCGAGCAGGTGGTGATGATGCTCGCCACCCACGGCCTGCGTGTGGCGCTCGTGACCACACACCTGCCGCTCAAAGAGGTGGCCGCCGCCATCACGCCTGAGCGCCTGAGCCGTGTCACGCGGATTCTCGATCATGATCTACGCACAAAATTTGGCATTGCTCAGCCGCGTATTCTGGTGTGTGGGTTGAATCCGCATGCCGGTGAAGGCGGCCACTTGGGCCGCGAAGAAATTGAAATTATCGAGCCGACCCTGCAGCAGTTGCGCGCCGAGGGCATCAACCTGATCGGCCCGTTACCGGCTGATACCTTATTCACGCCCAAACACCTTGAGCAGTGTGATGCGGTGCTGGCCATGTACCACGACCAAGGCCTGCCGGTGCTTAAGTACAAAGGCTTTGGCGCGGCGGTGAATATCACCTTGGGCTTACCGATCATCCGCACTTCGGTCGATCACGGCACTGCGCTGGATCTGGCTGGTAGCGGCAAGATCGACAGCGGCAGCCTGCAGGTCGCTCTGCAAACCGCCTACGCCATGGCCGCCAGCCAGGTGAAAACCCACTGAGCGCCATCTGCTGCGCGGGCGTAGACAGTCAATGCTGTTAAACTGCCGAGCTTTCTACACACGTTACATTCGCTTCAAGCCCTTGGTTTGAAGCTTGGAGCTGCTGCATGTCTGAATACCAACACCGCGCGCGTAAGCGTTTCGGCCAGAACTTCCTGCATGACGCCGGAGTCATCCACCGCATTCTGCGCGCCATCCATGCCCGCGAAAGCGAGCACATGCTGGAAATCGGCCCAGGCCAGGGCGCACTGACCGAAGGTTTGCTCGACAGCGGCGCTCAGCTTGATGTGATTGAACTCGACCGCGACCTGATCCCAATTCTGCAAAACCAGTTCGGCAACAACCCGCGCTTTCGTCTGAATCAAGGCGATGCGCTCAAGTTCGATTTCAAACAACTGGATGCTGCACCGCGCAGCCTGCGGGTAGTCGGCAACCTGCCTTACAACATCTCCACGCCGCTGATTTTCCATCTATTGAATAACGCCGCCCTAATTCGCGACATGCACTTTATGTTGCAGAAGGAAGTGGTTGAGCGCTTGGCTGCAACCCCAGGCGGCGGTGATTGGGGCCGGTTGTCGATCATGGTGCAGTACCACTGCCGCGTGGAGCACCTGTTCAATGTTGGCCCCGGCGCATTTAATCCGCCGCCCAAGGTCGAGTCCGCGATTGTCCGCTTGGTGCCGCATGAGGTGCTGCCGCACCCGGCCAAAGATCATCGCCTGCTTGAGCGGGTGGTACGCGAGGCTTTCAACCAACGGCGTAAAACCTTGCGTAACACCCTAAAGAACTTGCTTGCCGCCGACGCCATCGAAGCGGCCGGTGTGGATGGCAGCTTGCGTCCTGAACAATTGGATCTGGCGGCCTTTGTACGCTTGGCAGACAAACTCACTGAACAACCGAACGCCGACTGACAACCGTTAGACGGGTTTTCTGCTTACCGAGTTAATGAACCATGAGCGATTCGCGCTACAGCATCGACGTCAGCGTCGTCAGCCGCTACCTACCCGAGCAGTCGCAGCCAGAGCAAAACCGCTTTGCCTTCGCCTATACCGTCACGGTCAGCAACACCGGTGAACTGCCCGCCACGCTGCTTTCTCGGCACTGGGTGATTACCGATGGCGATGGCCGCGTGCAAGAAGTGCGCGGCGCCGGCGTGGTCGGTGAGCAGCCGCTTATTCAGGCCGGTGCCAGCCACACCTACAGCAGCGGCACCGTGATGACCACCCGCGTCGGCTTTATGCAAGGCAGCTACCACATGCTGGCTGAAGACGGTAAACGCTTTGACGCCACCATCGCGCCTTTCCGCCTGGTGGTTCCAGGCTCGCTGCACTAATGGCTACCTACGCTGTTGGCGACCTGCAAGGCTGTTTGAAGCCGCTGCAATGCTTACTAGAGCGCGTAGCCTTTGATCCGGCACAAGACACCCTGTGGCTAGTCGGCGACCTGGTCAATCGTGGTCCTGAATCGCTGGCCACCTTGCGCTTTCTCTACAGTATTCGCGAAGCACTGACCTGTGTGCTGGGCAACCACGACCTGCACCTGTTGGCCGTGGCCAATAATATCGAACGCTTGAAAAAAGCCGACACCCTGCGCGAGGTGATTGAAGCGCCCGACGCCGCCGACCTGCTCGACTGGCTGCGCCGGCAAAAACTGCTGCATTACGATGCCACCCGCGACACGGCCTTGGTGCATGCTGGCATTCCGCCGCAGTGGAGCATGAGCAAAGCGCTAAAACGCGCTGCAGAAGTCGAAGAAGCCCTGCGTGATGATGCGCGCATGCCGCTGTTTCTGGATGGCATGTATGGCAACGAACCGCCCAAGTGGAACAGTGACCTACACGGTGTCGCCCGCCTGCGGGTTATCACCAATTACTTCACCCGCATGCGTTTTTGTAAAGCCGATGGCACCCTCGACCTGCACAGCAAAGAAGGCGTCGGCACTGCGCCACCCGGCTACGCGCCCTGGTTCAGTTACAAGCAGCGCAAGACCGCTGGGCAGCGCATTATCTTCGGCCATTGGGCGGCGCTCGAAGGCCAATGCCAAGAGCCCAACGTGGTGGCTCTGGATACCGGCTGTGTGTGGGGGGCGAGCATGACCCTGATGAATATCGATAGCGGCGAGAAATACAGCTGCGACTGTAAGGAGTAAGCATGAGCGAATTCAAACGCATCCCCCCAGAGCAGGCTCAGGCCCTGCGCCAGCAGGGCGCGGTGGTTGTTGATATCCGTGACCCACAAAGCTTTGCTGCTGGCCATATCAGCGACTCACAGCACCTAGACAACCATTCACTGCATGGCTTTATCACCCAGGCGGACCTCGATAAACCGCTTATCGTCGCCTGTTATCACGGCAATTCTAGCCAAAGTGCGGCGGCCTATTTGGCGGGGCAAGGCTTCAGTGATGTGTACAGCCTGGATGGCGGTTTTGAGTTGTGGCGCGCGACCTTTCCTGGCGACACCGCGCAATCACCTGAAGAATAATTTTTCAGCGCCTAAGCCGCACCAGCAGCGGCCTGAAGGCCACTCCTGAGCAGCGGTAATATCCTGTTATCGTTGCGCGCACCTTGCCCCCGCCGATTCCGAACTATCCTTCAGCTCAGGCCATCCCAAATCAGGTAGAGCCGGCCTAACGGCATGGGGTCATGAGGTGTTCTGGGGGTTTTATCCGGGGTGACGCTGCCCGGAGCCAGTCAATACCTAACTGCTCCCGCACCGGCTCTGCGCATCCAGCGAGGTGACGTCATGAGCATTTTTAGCCACTTCCAACAACGTTTTGAAGCAACCCGCCAAGAGGAGTTCTCCCTCCAGGAGTACCTCGAACTTTGCAAACAGGACCAAGGCGCCTATGCCACAGCGGCCGAGCGCTTGTTGTTGGCAATCGGTGAGCCTGAATTGCTCGACACCTCAGCCGACCCTCGCCAGTCACGCATTTTTTCCAACAAGGTCATCCGCCGTTACCCAGCGTTTGCCGACTTCCATGGCATGGAAGAATGCGTCGACCAAATCGTTTCCTACTTCCGCCATGCTGCGCAGGGCCTGGAAGAGAAAAAACAAATCCTCTACTTACTCGGCCCAGTAGGCGGCGGTAAGTCTTCCCTGGCGGAAAAACTCAAGCACTTGATCGAGAAGGTGCCGTTCTACGCGATCAAAGGCTCACCCGTGTTCGAGTCACCGCTGGGGCTGTTCAGCGACGCTGAAGACGGTGCCATTCTTGAAGAGGATTACAGCATCCCCCGCCGCTACCTAGGCAGCATCATGTCGCCGTGGGCGACCAAGCGTTTGCAGGAGTTTGGCGGCGACATCAGTCAGTTCCGCGTGGTCAAACTCTTTCCCTCGATCCTCAATCAGATCGCCGTGGCGAAAACCGAGCCGGGCGATGAAAATAATCAGGACATTTCCGCCCTCGTTGGCAAGGTGGATATCCGTAAGCTGGAAGAGTTTTCCCAGAACGATGCTGATGCCTACAGCTACTCAGGTGCGCTGTGCCGGGCTAACCAAGGCTTGATGGAGTTCGTTGAGATGTTTAAAGCACCGATCAAGGTGCTGCATCCGCTGCTAACCGCCACCCAAGAAGGCAACTACAACAGCACTGAAGGCCTCGGCGCGATCCCCTACAGCGGTATTTTGCTGGCTCACTCCAACGAGTCGGAGTGGCATAGCTTTCGCAACAACAAAAACAATGAAGCGTTTATCGACCGTATCTACATCGTCAAGGTGCCTTACTGCCTGCGCGTGACCGACGAGATCAAGATTTACGACAAGCTGCTGTTCAACAGCTCCTTGGCCAAAGCCCACTGTGCCCCCGACACGCTGAAGATGCTCGCGCAGTTCACCGTACTCAGCCGCCTCAAGGAGCCGGAAAACTCCAACGTTTACTCGAAAATGCGTGTCTACGACGGCGAAAACCTCAAGGACACCGACCCTAAAGCCAAGTCGATTCAGGAGTACCGCGACACTGCCGGTGTCGATGAAGGCATGAACGGCTTGTCGACTCGCTTCGCCTTCAAGATTCTCTCCAAGGTCTTCAACTTCGACCCGCACGAGATCGCCGCCAACCCCGTGCACCTGCTGTACGTGCTAGAGCAGCAGATTGAGCAGGAGCAATTCCCAGCGGAAACCCGCGAGCGTTACCTGCGCTTTATCAAAGAATACTTAGCACCGCGCTATATCGAGTTTATCGGTAAGGAAATCCAGACGGCTTACCTGGAGTCTTACAGCGAATATGGGCAGAACATTTTCGATCGTTACGTGCTGTACGCCGATTTCTGGATTCAGGATCAGGAATACCGCGACCCTGAAACCGGGGAAATTCTTAACCGGGTGGCCCTCAATGAGGACTTAGAGAAGATCGAAAAACCTGCCGGCATCAGCAATCCCAAGGATTTCCGTAACGAGATCGTCAACTTCGTGCTGCGTGCTCGTGCCAACAATAACGGTAAAAATCCAACCTGGCTGAGTTACGAAAAGCTGCGCGTGGTCATCGAGAAAAAGATGTTCTCCAACACCGAAGACTTGCTGCCGGTTATCAGCTTCAACGCCAAGGCGAGCAAGGAAGACCAAAAAAAACACAACGACTTCGTCACGCGTATGGTCGAACGCGGCTACACCGACAAGCAGGTGCGCCTGCTGTCTGAGTGGTACCTGCGGGTTCGTAAATCGCAATAAATCGCTCTGCCGCGACAGACAGGGGATTGCTGCAGAACACGCCACACGTGCTCTGCAGCCCGACATCTGAAACCCGCAGTGCATGGAGGGCCGTGATGAGCCATGTGATCGACCGCCGCTTAAACGGCAAAAACAAGAGCACGGTAAACCGTCAGCGTTTTCTGCGCCGTCACCGTGACCACATCAAAAAGGCCGTGGAAGAAGCGGTCAGCCGCCGCTCCATCACCGACATGGAGCACGGCGAACAAATCAGCATTCCGGGGCGCGACATTGACGAGCCGGTGCTGCACCACGGCCGTGGTGGTCGCCAAACTACCGTGCACCCCGGCAACCGTGAATTTACCAGCGGCGAGAAGATTGCCCGCCCGCAGGGTGGCAGCGGCCAAGGCGCCGGCAAGGCCAGCAACGCCGGCGAAGGCATGGATGAGTTCGTCTTTCAGATCACCCAAGAGGAGTTTCTCGATTTTCTGTTCGAGGACCTTGAGTTGCCTAACCTGGTCAAGCGTCACCTGACGGGCAGCGATACCTTCAAGAGCGTGCGAGCGGGCATCAGCAACGAAGGCAACCCTTCACGCATCAACATCGTCCGCACCCTGCGTTCGGCCCACGCCCGGCGCATTGCCCTGTCCGGCAGCAGCCGCAACACGCTCAAGGCAGCACAGGCTGAGCTTGAACGCCTGAGGCTTGAACAACCGGATAACCTCGGCGACATTCAGGCGCTGGAAGAACACGTCAGCACACTGCGCGCGCGGATCAAGCGCGTGCCATTTCTCGACACCTTCGACCTCAAGTACAACCTGCTGGTCAAACAGCCTAACCCCAGCTCCAAGGCGGTGATGTTCTGCCTAATGGACGTGTCGGGCTCCATGACGCAGTCGACCAAAGACATCGCCAAGCGCTTCTTTATCCTCTTGTACCTGTTCCTCAAGCGCAATTACGACAAGATCGATGTGGTGTTTATTCGCCACCACACCAGCGCCAAAGAAGTCGACGAAGAGGAGTTTTTCTATTCGCGCGAAACCGGCGGCACCATTGTCTCCAGCGCACTCAAGTTGATGCATGAGGTGATGACCGAGCGCTACCCGATCAACGAGTGGAACATCTATGCCGCCCAAGCCTCAGACGGTGACAACTGGAATGATGACTCCCCTCTGTGCCGGGACTTACTGATCAAGCAGATCATGCCGTTCGTGCAGTACTTCACCTACGTCGAAATCACCCCGCGCGAACACCAAGCGCTGTGGTTTGAGTACGAGCACGTCAGCGCGGCATTCGCCGACACCTTCGCCCAGCAGCAATTGGTTTCAGCCGGGGACATTTATCCGGTATTCCGCGACCTGTTCCAGCGGAGGCTCGCCACATGACTCACAGCCAAGGCAAACGCCGTCAACCCATCTCCACCGGCTCGGAATGGACCTTCGAGCTGATCCGTCAATACGACCGGGAGATTAGCCGGCTTGCCGAACGCTATGTCCTGGACACCTACCCCAACCAGATTGAGGTGATCACCGCTGAGCAGATGATGGATGCCTATGCCTCGGTCGGCATGCCGCTGGGTTACCACCATTGGTCGTATGGCAAACACTTCCTCAGCACTGAGAAGGGTTACAAGCGCGGACAGATGGGTCTGGCCTACGAAATCGTGATCAACTCCGACCCCTGCATCGCCTACCTGATGGAAGAAAACACCATCTGCATGCAGGCCCTGGTGATCGCCCATGCTTGCTACGGCCACAACAGCTTCTTTAAGGGCAATTACCTGTTTCGCACCTGGACCGATGCCAGTTCGATCATCGACTACCTAGTGTTTGCCAAGCAGTACATCATGCAATGCGAGGAGCGCCACGGCATTGATGCCGTAGAAGACCTACTCGATTCCTGCCACGCCTTGATGAACTATGGCGTGGATCGCTACAAGCGGCCTTATCCTATTTCCGCCGAAGAAGAACGCCGACGCATGCAAGACCGCGAAGAGCATTTGCAAAAACAGATCAACGACCTCTGGCGCACCATCCCGAAAAGCGCCAGCAAGGGCGATGACAAAGACAGCAAACGTTTCCCCGCCGAACCGCAGGAGAACATCCTCTATTTTCTGGAAAAACACGCCCCGCTGTTGGAACCCTGGCAGCGCGAGATCATTCGTATCGTGCGCAAAATTGCTCAGTACTTTTACCCGCAGCGCCAGACTCAAGTGATGAACGAAGGCTGGGCGACCTTCTGGCACTACACCCTGATGAACGACCTGTACGACGAAGGCTTGGTCACCGAAGGCTTTATGATCGAATTTCTGCAGTCGCATACCAGCGTGGTCTACCAGCCGCCGTTCGACAGCCCCCATTACAGCGGCATCAACCCCTACGCACTGGGGTTTGCCATGTACCGTGACATCCGCCGCATCTGCGAAGCGCCAACCGATGAAGATCGCCGCTGGTTTCCAGAGATCGCCGGCAGCGACTGGCTGAGCACCCTGAAATTTGCCATGACCAGCTTCAAGGACGAGAGTTTTATCCTGCAGTACCTGTCGCCCACGGTGATTCGCGACCTCAAGCTGTTCAGCATTCTCGATGACGACCAGAAAGATGAACTGTATGTCCCGGCCATCCACGATGAACCCGGCTACCAGCAAATTCGGGAAACCCTGGCCGCGCAATACAACTTGGGTAACCGCGAGCCCAACGTACAAATATGGAGCATTGACCGACGCGGCGATCGTTCGTTGACCCTGCGCCACCAGCAACACGACCGCAAACCACTGGGCAACTCCACCGAGGATGTGCTTAAGCACCTGCATCGCCTGTGGGGCTTCGCCATCCACCTTGAGATGTATCAAGGCGATCAGCTGATCGGCAGCCAACATGTACCGCCCCAGCATGAAGCAAGCCCGAGCAGTGACTATCCTCGCCTCGACCTGATGATTCCTCCTATTTGATTGGGTGCGTATCTTGTTTACAGCGCAGTGACCCCGCCATGAGCGCACTCAGCTAAAGCGCACTCCAGACAGCCGCACCCGGCAACCGTTATGCTTTGCGCAACGGAGGGATGGCCATGCAGATATATAAAGTGGGCGGCGCAGTGCGTGATCGCTTGCTACACAGAAACATCAGCGAAATCGACTGGGTGGTTGTCGGCGCCAGCGCCGAACACATGCTGGAGCTCGGTTACCGCCCGGTCGGTGCGGACTTTCCGGTCTTCCTGCACCCGCAAACCGGTGAGGAATACGCCTTAGCCCGCACCGAGCGCAAAAGCGGGCACGGTTATGGCGGCTTTACGTTTTTCGCCAGCCCCGAGGTGACGCTGGAACAAGACCTCATCCGCCGCGACCTGACCGTCAACGCCATGGCCGAAGACGATCACGGCACCCTGATCGACCCCTACGGCGGCCAGCGCGACCTTGCCGCCAAACGGCTGCGACACGTTTCCCCAGCCTTCGCCGAAGACCCGATGCGAGTGTTGCGGGTTGCCCGCTTCGCCGCCCGCTATGCGCCGCTGGGCTTTACCGTCGCCACTGAAACCATGGCGTTGATGCGCGTGTTGAGCGAGTCCGGTGAACTGAGCGCACTGACGCCAGAACGCAGCTGGAAAGAGATCTCGCGCGCGCTCATGGAACCGCGTCCCGATGTATTTATTCAGGTATTACACGACTGCGGTGCGCTGCAGGTGCTCTTGCCTGAAGTCGACTGCCTGTTCGGCATCCCTCAGCCGCCCGCCCATCATCCAGAAATTGATACCGGCGTGCATGTCCTCAGTGTGCTGCGCCAATGCGCCGAACACCAGCAACCGCTGACCGTGCGCTGGGCCTGCCTGCTGCACGACGTTGGCAAGGGCCTGACGCCTAAAGCCGAGTGGCCGCGACATATTGCCCATGAGGTCAAAGGCGTGCAGCTGATAAGGGCGATTAATCAGCGCTGCAAGGCACCGAATGACTGCCAAGAGCTGGCGTTGAAGGTCGGCGAGTTCCACACTCACGGCCACCGTGCGCTGAAATTAAAACCATCGACATTGCTCAAGCTGCTGCAAGGCTTTGATGTGTTCCGCCGCCCGCAACGTTTTGAAGAGTTTATCGCTGCCTGCGAGATGGACGCCCGTGGCCGCCTCGGCTTAGAGCAACGCGCCTACCCGCAGGCCGACTACCTGCGCGCGGCCATGCACGCGGTACGCGCAGTGTCGGTGCAACCGTTGCTTGCGCAGGGGTTTAAGGGCGCCGAGTTGGGCCAGGCATTGGACCGTGAACGACTGCAGACACTGACGGCCTTCAAGACCAACGCCGCGCAGTGAAAATAGCCGCAGGGCGTGAACTAAGGCGCGGGATACGCCTGAATCAAGGTCGCCGGCGTCAGTGGCTGGTCATGCCAGCTAAACGCGATGGGCCACAACTGTTGTTCAATCTGAGCGGTTTGCCATAGGTCGGCAAACCTGCGCTGCTGTGCCGGATGCAGAACATCTGGCACCAGTAGAGCCAGCGGCCAGAGCACAAAGGCATTCTTCAGAATTTCTGCACGCGGCACGATGAGTCCGTTGAAATCACCGACTAAATCGCCATACAGCAACACATCAATGTCCAGCGGTAGGCCTTTACGCTCAGGCGCATAACGACCGTTGTCAGCTTCAATAAACTTCAGCCGCCGATTCAATTCAGCCAGCGGCAGCTCAGTAAAACCGACCACCACTAAGTTGAAGAACGTGCCGCTTTTGATGCCAATCGCTTGGCTTTCAAACACCGGCGAGCAGCGCATGTTGCTAAGCAAACCCGCGAGTGCATCCAGACCCGCGCACAGGTGCGCTTCACGGTCGATGTTGCTACCCACGCCGAGCAGAATGCGAGTTAGCGACATCCGCGCTCGATCTCCACACCGACGCCGCCACTGGCAGCTGCTACCGCACCAGGCTTGGTCAACGTGAGGCGTACCCACGGGATATGAAACTCGCTCATCAACACCTCGACCAAACGCTCGGCGAAGGTTTCCACCAAAATAAACTGCGCCTCGCTGGCAAATGCCTGAATGCGCTGCGACACCGTGGCGTAATCCAGCGCCTTGTCCAGTTCATCGTTGAGCGCGGCAGGGCGGTTGTCCCAGCCTAGCTGCACGTCTACGCGCAAGCACTGGCGAATGGTCCGCTCCCAGTCATAGGCACCGATCACCGTATCGACTTCTAGGCCCTTAATAAAAACTGTGTCCACGCACACTCTCCGCGGCACGACAAGGCTGTCGCACCTAGTTAGAATCAGGGTTCTCTTGCCCGGAATGGCTACCATGTTTTGGTTGTTGGTGATTCTCGCCTACCTACTCGGCTCGTTATCCTTTGCCATTTTGCTCAGCCGCCTGAGCGGCAGGCCAGACCCGCGCATCAGTGGTTCGGGCAACCCCGGCGCCACCAACATGTTCCGGCTTGCCGGTAAACAGCTGGCCATCCTGACGCTTATCGGTGACTTGTTCAAAGGTCTGTTGCCGGTATTACTGGCTAAATTCGGTAATTTCAGCCTGCAGGACCAAGCATGGGTTGGCTTGGCGGCTGTTATCGGCCACCTCTACCCGCTGTATTTTAACTTTCGCGGCGGCAAAGGTGTCGCCACCGCAGCCGGTATGCTGCTGGGCTTCTATCCGCCGGCGGCGCTACTGGCAGTTACCGCGTGGTTACTGACGTTCAGTTTAACCCGCACCAGCTCGTTGGCTGCTCTGATCGCTACGCCGCTGACGATACCGTTGCTGGCTTGGCAACAACCGGCTGCCCTCCTCCCCGTCTGTGCACTCACGGCACTGATCGTCTGGCGGCATCGCGGCAATTTACGCGATCTATTCGCCGGCCGTGAGCGGCATTTCTAACTCAACAAGGTGAATCTGGCTCATCCTGCAACCGGCTTATAGCGGCGGCAGTTGCTCCATAGGCCAGCGCGCCTGCACGTTGATGCTCAAGCACTCATGCTGCCCCGCCAGCAAGCGCTGGCAGCCGGCATAAGCGATCATCGCGCCATTGTCGGTGCAGAACGCAGGGCGCGCGTAAAACACCTCCCCCTGCAACTCTGCGAGCATTTTCTCCAGCGACTGGCGCAGCGCTTGATTAGCGCTTACGCCGCCGGCGATGACCAAATTATTCAACCCAGTTTGTTCAAGCGCGCGCTTGCACTTGATGGTGAGGGTATCGACCACCGCCTGCTGGAACGCCAAGGCAATGTCGCAGCGCGTCTGCTCGCTGTTGTCACCGGCCGCCTGGCACTGCTGCCAAGTATTCAGGGTGGAGGTCTTCAGCCCACTGAAGCTGAACTCAAGCCCCGGTCGGTCGGTCATCGGCCGAGGGAACTTGAAGCGTCCCGGCATACCACTCAACGCTAACTTGGCAATTTCTGGCCCGCCCGGGTATTGCAGGCCCATCAATTTAGCCGTCTTGTCGAACGCCTCACCGGCCGCATCGTCAAGCGACTCACCCAACAACTGGTAATGGCCGATGCCATCGACACGCACCAACTGGGTATGCCCGCCAGACACCAACAACGCCACAAACGGGAAAACCGGCGGCTGCTCTTCCAGCATTGGCGCCAGTAAATGCCCCTCCATGTGGTGCACCCCGAGCGCCGGGATGTCCCAAGCAAACGCTAATGCCTGGGCGCATGACGCCCCCACCAGCAGCGCGCCGACTAAACCGGGCCCTGCGGTGTAAGCAATGGCGTCGATAGCGGATTTATCCTTGCCCGCCTCATTGAGCACCTGACGAATCAACGGCAACATGCGTTTGACGTGATCACGCGAGGCCAATTCCGGCACAACGCCGCCATATGCCCGGTGCAGATCAATTTGGCTGAACAGTGCGTCGGCCAAGAGACCGTGCTCGCTGTCATAAAGTGCGACACCGGTTTCGTCGCAAGAGGTTTCCAATCCCAGAACCAGCATGGGCAGTGCCTTGTAGTAGAGTGGGCAACGTTGAAGGCGCGCATGATAAAGGCCGCCACTGCACGCCGGCCAGTGCTTTTCGATCAGAGGCTTTGCATTCCTCGCGACGAGGCGGTAACATCCGCAACCCTTAAAAACCTACGTTCTCCAGCGCCATTTGCCAGGAGTAACGTTACCCCCGGTAATAAAGAAGGTAAGCCCTGGATGCCAGCCGTCAAAGTTAAAGAGAACGAACCCTTCGACGTAGCTCTGCGTCGTTTTAAGCGCTCCTGTGAAAAAGCCGGTGTATTGGCTGAAGTTCGCAGCCGTGAATTCTACGAAAAGCCGACTTCCGAGCGTAAGCGTAAAGCAGCAGCTGCTGTTAAACGTCACGCCAAGAAAGTGCAGCGCGAGCAGCGCCGCAGCGTTCGCCTGTACTAAGCGCTACGGCTTCTGCCTGAACGTTTAGCTATAAGTAACGCTTGATACCCGGTCCCGGCCGGGTTTCGCTTTTAGACTCCGCGCCACCTTCGGGTGACGATCGGAGTCTTTTAGTTTTTGCCCATGCGTGCTCTGCCCCGCGCAGAACAGTATTCTGAGCGTCTATGGCCGGCCTGATCCCGCAGTCTTTTATCGACGACCTGCTCAACCGCACCGACATCGTCGACGTGGTCGCTTCGCGCATCCAGTTGAAAAAGGCTGGCAAAAATTACACCGCTTGCTGCCCCTTCCACAAAGAAAAGACCCCTTCGTTCAGCGTCAGCCCAGACAAACAGTTTTATTACTGCTTTGGCTGCGGTGCCGGTGGCAACGCCTTGGGCTTTGTCATGGACCACGACCAGCTGGACTTCCCCCAGGCGATCGAGGACCTGGCCAAGCGCGCCGGCATGGAAGTGCCACGCGAGGAAGGCTCACGGACTAACAAGCCACGCCAGCCCACCGACTCACCCCTATACCCACTGCTTACTGCTGCCGCTGATTTCTATAAACACGCACTGAAAAGCCACCCACAGCGCAAAGCGGCGATTGACTACTTGAAAGGCCGCGGCCTGTCCGGCGAGATCGCCCGCGACTTCAGCATGGGCTTCGCGCCGCCCGGCTGGGACAACCTGCTCAAGCATCTGGCCAGCGACAGCCTGCAGCAAAAAGCCATGATCGACGCCGGCCTGTTGATCGAAAACGCCGAAAGCGGCAAGCGTTACGACCGCTTCCGTGATCGCATCATGTTCCCCATCCGCGACAGCCGTGGACGAGTGATTGCCTTTGGCGGCCGGGTGCTGGGTGATGAAAAACCGAAATACCTGAACTCCCCGGAAACCCCGGTGTTCCACAAAGGCCAGGAACTCTACGGCCTATTCGAGGCACGAAAACATAACCGCAACCTCGACGAAGTCATGGTGGTCGAAGGCTATATGGACGTTATCGCCCTGGCTCAGCAAGGCCTGCGTAACGCCGTCGCCACCCTCGGCACCGCCACCAGCGAAGAACACCTCAAGCGCCTGTTTCGCGTCGTGCCGAGCGTATTGTTTTGCTTCGATGGCGACGCCGCTGGCCGCAATGCCGCTTGGCGTGCCCTAGAATCCACGCTATCAAGCTTGCAAGATGGTCGCCGCGCACGCTTTTTGTTTCTGCCGGACGGTGAAGACCCAGACACCTTGGTGCGCAGCGAAGGCACTGACGCTTTCCGCGCCCGCATCAACCAACACGCGCAACCGCTGGCCGACTACTTCTTCCAGCAACTCAGCGAAGAAGCTGACCCGCGCTCGCTGGAAGGCAAAGCCCACCTGATGACCCTGGCTGCCCCGCTGATCGACAAGATCCCCGGCAACAATCTGCGCGCCCTGATGCGCCAGCGTTTAAGCGAGATCACCGGCTTGTCCAGCGAAGCCATGCAGCAGATGACTGCACCTACGCGCAGCAGCCAGTCGAGCAGCAGCGCGCCGCCCAGCGACCATGCCGATATCCCCGACAGCGCCTACTATGATGCTGAACCGAGCCGCAACGAATACGAAAATCCCAGCCCCGCGCCAAACTTTGAGCGCACTAAAGGCAAGAGCAACTGGGCGAAAGAGGGCGGCAAGTGGAGCAAAAAAAGCCAAGGCGAGTTTGCACCGCGTGCGCCACGCACTGCGGTCAGCGTCGAATCGCCGCACCTGAGCGCTTTGCGCACTTTACTGCATCACCCGCAACTGGCGCAGAAAGTCGAAGACGTCAGCCACTTCGCCGCTGAAGATGACACCTACGCACAACTGCTGGTCGCTCTGCTTGGCGCCCTGCAGAAGAATCCTAACCTGCGCTCGATGCAACTGATCGCGCGCTGGCATGGTACCGAACAGGGCCGCTTACTGCGCGCCTTGGCAGAAAAGGAATGGCTGATTTCAGCCGACAACCTTGAACAACAGTTTTTCGACACTATAACTAGTCTGGTAGCCCGCCAACGCGAGCGCAGCTTGGAACATTTGCTGCGCAAAGCCCGTCAAAGTGAGCTGAGCGCAGAGGAGAAAGATCAGCTGCGTAGCCTACTTAGCCGAAATGCATCACCGGTAATCCCGAGCCCAACTGGCGCTTAGGAGTTTTACTCGGGTATAATCCGCGGCTTGTTTTTTGCCCGCCAAGACCTTCAGTGGATAGGGTGTTATGTCCGGAAAAGCGCAACAACAGTCTCGTATCAAAGAGTTGATCACCCTGGGTCGTGAGCAGAAGTATCTGACTTACGCAGAGGTCAACGACCACCTACCGGAAGATATTTCTGATCCGGAGCAGGTGGAAGACATCATCCGCATGATCAATGACATGGGGATCCCCGTACACGAAAGTGCTCCGGATGCGGACGCACTTATGTTGGCCGACGCCGATACCGATGATGCAGCGGCTGAAGAAGCCGCTGCAGCGTTGGCAGCGGTTGAAACTGACATCGGTCGTACGACGGACCCTGTGCGCATGTATATGCGTGAGATGGGCACCGTAGAATTGCTGACCCGCGAAGGCGAGATCGAAATCGCCAAACGCATCGAAGAAGGCATCCGCGAAGTCATGGGCGCAATCGCTCATTTCCCCGGCACTGTCGACAGCATTCTTGCCGAGTACACCCGCGTTACCACCGACGGTGGTCGCTTAGTTGAAGTCTTCAACGGCTACATCGACCCGGATGATGGCATTGTCCCGGCCGAAGCTGCCGCCCCTGTTCCCGCCAAAGACGGTGACGCTGAAAAAGACAGCGATACCGACGACAGCGATGACAGTGACGACGAGGAAGAGGAAGAAGGCGACGGTGGTCCGGACCCTGAAGAGGCACTGCGCCGCTTCACCGCGATCGGCGACGCCCTCAGCCTGGCTAAAAAGGCACTGAAAAAGCACGGCCGTAACAGCAAGCAAGGCATTGCCGCGCTGAAAGAAATGGCCACGCTGTTCATGCCGATCAAGCTGATCCCTAAACAGTACGACGCCTTGGTTGTGCGTGTGCGCAGCTCCTTAGAGCGCTTGCGCGCCCAGGAACGCGCCATCATGCAACTGTGCGTGCGTGATGCACGCATGCCGCGCGCTGATTTTCTCAAGCTGTTTCCTGGCAATGAAATCAATGCTGAATGGGCTGCTGGCCTGGCCAAAGGTAAAGGCAAGTACGCCGAAGCCATCGGCACCCTGCAAGGCGATATCCAGCGCTGCCAGCAAAAGCTGTCTGCCTTGGAAGCTGAGTGCGAGCTGACGCTGGCTGAAATCAAAGACATCAACCGTCGCATGTCGATCGGTGAGGCCAAGGCCCGCCGCGCGAAGAAAGAGATGGTTGAAGCGAACTTGCGCTTGGTTATCTCGATTGCCAAAAAGTACACCAACCGCGGTTTGCAGTTCCTTGATCTGATTCAGGAAGGCAACATTGGCCTGATGAAGGCGGTGGATAAGTTTGAATACCGCCGCGGCTACAAGTTCTCGACCTATGCCACTTGGTGGATCCGTCAGGCGATTACCCGCTCGATTGCCGACCAAGCCCGCACCATTCGTATTCCGGTGCACATGATCGAGACGATCAACAAGCTCAACCGTATTTCCCGGCAGATGTTGCAGGAAATGGGCCGTGAACCGACCCCGGAAGAGCTGGGCGAACGCATGGAAATGCCTGAGGATAAAATCCGTAAGGTATTGAAGATCGCTAAAGAGCCGATCTCCATGGAAACCCCAATCGGTGACGACGAAGACTCGCACTTGGGTGACTTCATCGAAGACTCGACCATGCAGTCGCCAATCGATGTCGCCACCGTTGAGAGCCTTAAAGAAGCAACCCGCGAAGTACTCTCTGGCCTCACTGCGCGTGAAGCCAAGGTTCTGCGCATGCGCTTCGGCATCGACATGAATACCGACCACACCCTTGAGGAGGTCGGTAAACAGTTCGACGTAACCCGCGAGCGGATTCGTCAAATCGAAGCCAAGGCACTGCGCAAGCTGCGCCATCCGACGAGAAGCGAGCACCTACGCTCCTTCCTCGACGAGTAACACCAAAACCCCCGGCCTGCCGGGGGTTTTGCATTGCGGGCAACTACCCAGGGCTGCTGGGCAGGTCTACAATTTCTTCATAGACCATCAAGCGAGCCAACCCATGCAGCGTGTTTCGGCCATCCTCCTGTTGTGCCTGGCGTGCTGGACCTTGCCTGCGCTTAGTCTAGAGCTCACGCCGGCCGAGCAAACATGGCTCGCCGAACATCCGCAACTGAACTTGGGCGTAGACCGCGACTGGCCACCCTACGAATTTATCGATTCCGACGCGTACTATCAGGGGTTGGCTGCCGACTATGTGCGCCTGATTGAACAGCGCCTATCAATCACGTCCCGGCCACCGCTTGAACAAAATTGGAGCGAGGTACTGAGTGCAGCGCGAGCGGGTAGCGTGCAGTTATTGCCCAGCCTGATGGCCACTCCCGAGCGCGAGCAATACCTAACATTCACGCGCCCCTACCTCGACTTCCCGATTGTTATCTTGGCGCAAGAGCAAGGCCCGCAACCGCGCAGACTAGCGGATCTGCAAGGGTTAAGAATTGCAGTCGTCGATAACTACGCCACCCATGAATTACTCCGCGACAAGCACCCCGAACTCAATCTCTGGCCGCGCCCCAGCATCGCCGCCGCGCTGCAGGCATTGGCCACAGGGCAAGCTGATGCCATGGTCGGTGATTTGGCTTCGAGCATTTGGCACCTGCGCCAACTCAAACTCGACGGCATCATCGTCAGCGGCCAGACTCCATATCGCTACCAATTGGCGATGGCTGTGCCAAAAAACAATGCCATTTTGGCCGGCATGATCGACAAGGTGCTGGCCGAGCTTACGCCGGATGAAATAGCCGAAATTGAACAGCGCTGGGTTGGCGAGTTACTCGACCAGCGCCAATTTTGGCGCAGCGTGCTGCTGTTTGGCCTGCCCGCCCTGCTGGCGTCATTGCTGATCATAGTGAGCATTTTGCGCATCAACCGCCTCTTGCGCAGCGAGATGCATAACAGCGCACTACTGGCGGGCGAACTTCGGGACCGCGAACAGCATTACCGTGGCTTGGTGGAAAGCTTAAATGCCATCACGTGGCAAATGGACCCCCGCGACTTTTGCTTCACCTATGTCGCACCCCAAGCCGAAAAGCTCCTCGGCTATCCCATACAAGATTGGCTGCAGCCCGGCTTTATCGAACGCACCTTACACCCCGATGATGCCGGCCATACCCTCTATTATTGCCGCACTGAAACTCAGGCTGGACGTGACCACAGCATGGATTACCGCATGCTAGCCGCCGACGGACGCGAGGTTTGGGTGCGCGATATCATCACCTTGTCGCCGCAGGGCGACGAACAGATGATGCGCGGCTTGATGATCGACATTACTGAAACCAAGCGCACCGAGCAGGCGCTGGCCTTGTCGGAGCAAAAATTCGCGTCGGTATTCCATAACAGCCCCGACATCATTGCCTTGCTCAACCTCAATGACGGCCGCTTGCTAGCGGTCAATCACACCTTTGAACAACAAATCGGCATCAGCGCCGCCGAGGCTATCGGCTTCACCTCATCAGAGCTTGGCCTTTGGGTTGAGCACGACATCGGCCCGCACACCCTCGAACTGCTGCGCAGCGGTCATACACATAACATTGAGAGTACATTCCGGCGACGTGATGGCAGCCAGTTCACTGCACTGATTTCTGCACAAAAAATCACCCTCGACAATAACCCTTCCTTGATCGTGGCGGTGCGTGACATCAGTGCGCTGAAGGATATTCAGCAGCGCCTCAAGCTGTCCGAGGACAAATTCGCTAAAGCCTTCCATGCGTCACCGGACGGTATGCTGATCACCCGCCTGAGCGACGGCCAACTGCTCAACGTCAACGAAGGCTTCAGTAGCATCACCGGATACAGCATCGACGAAACGATTGATAGCACGACCCTGCAACTGGGTATTTGGGCTGATCCGAATGAGCGCACCCGCATGTTCGAGCAGGTGCAGCAACACGGCTCCGTGCGTGACTTCCGCGCGCTTATTCGCACCCGTAATGGCTCGCTGCGCACCTGCGAGATGTCGGTCCAGCCCATCCCGATTGAGGGCGAGACCTGCATGCTGACCATCGCCCGCGACATCACCGAGCGCGTGCGCATGCAGGAAACGCTCAAGCAAGCCGCTACCGTGTTTGAAAGCACCGCTGAAGGCGTAATGATCACTGACCTTGAGCAACGTATCACCGCCGTCAACCGCGCCTTCACCACCATCACCGGCTATAGCGAAGCTGAAGCCCTTGGCCAGTCGCCACGCCTACTCGCCTCGGGCAACCACGACAGCGCGTTTTACGTCGCCATGTGGCACAGCCTCAGCGCCTCGGGCCATTGGCAGGGCGAAATTTGCAACAAGCGCAAAAATGGCGAGCTCTTTCCAGAATGGCTGACCATCAGTGCCGTACGTGATGGTGACGGCATCATCACCCACTTTGTCGCTGTCTTTGCCGACATCAGCTCGCTCAAACATGCTCAAGCCAGCCTCGATCATCAGGCCCATCACGACCCTCTCACCGGCCTGCCCAATCGCACCCTGTTCGAAGCGCGCCTCCATATCGCCATCGCAGACGCGCTGGTCGATCAACGCATGGGCGCAGTGCTGTTTATCGACCTAGACCGCTTCAAACACATCAACGACAGCCTTGGCCATCCGGTCGGTGACCAACTGCTCAAGAGCATCGCCACCCGACTGAAAATGCACCTGCGTGATATCGACACCCTCGCGCGCTTAGGCGGTGATGAATTCATCATCCTGCTACCCGGATTGCAACAGAAGGGTGACGCCGAGCAGGTGGCAAACAAACTGCTGGAGTGCTTCAACTTACCCTTCCGCTTCGACGAGCAAGAACTGTTTATCAGCGCCAGCATCGGCATTAGTTACTACCCAGACGATGGCGAAGACGTCGCCACCCTCGTGAAAAATGCTGACGCTGCCATGTACCGCTCCAAGGCGCGCGGGCGCAACCGCGTCGAACTCTACACCCGCGATCTCACCTCCCAAGCCAACGAACGTATGGCCCTAGAGCGCGAATTACGCCGTGCCATCGAGCAAGAACAACTGCAGCTTTACTACCAACCAAAACGCTGCCTAAGCAGCAATCGCCTGATCGGAGCCGAAGCGCTTCTACGCTGGTACCACCCAGTATTTGGCGAAATCTCACCCGAGCGCTTTATTCCGCTGGCCGAAGAGACCGGCCTAATCATCGCCCTCGGCGACTGGGTATTGAGCCAGGCTTGCTGGCAAATGCAGCAATGGCAACAACAACACGCGCCCTTCGGCCCGCTGTCGGTCAATTTGACTGGCATACAACTGCGCCAGCCGCACCTGCTGGAACGTATCGCCAGCATGCTGGAAGATAACTGCCTCCCCCCGGAACTGCTGCAACTGGAAATTACTGAGAGCTTCATCATGAATCAAGCCGAAGAAGCCCTAAGCCTGCTGCATCAACTTAAAGGGCTGGGTATTCAATTGGCCATTGATGACTTCGGCACCGGCTACTCCTCGCTCAGTTACCTCAAGCGTTTGCCGGTTGACACCCTAAAAATCGACCAATCCTTCGTGCGCGGCCTACCCGGCGACAGCAACGATGCCGCCATTGTGCGCGCCATCATCGCACTGGGCCGCAGCATGCAACTGACCGTCATCGCCGAAGGGGTAGAAACCAAGGCCCAAGAACAGTTCTTCGCCGCCGAGGGCTGTGAACAGATTCAGGGCTTCATTATCAGCCGCGCCATCCACCCCGACGCGTTCGCACAAAACTTCCTCAGCCCTCGCCTTACGGTTGGCACTGCCGAGAAGGCACCGGTATAATCCGCACGCTTCTGAGGGCCCATAGCTCAGTTGGTTAGAGCAGAGGACTCATAATCCTTTGGTCCACGGTTCGAGTCCGTGTGGGCCCACCAACTCCAAAGCCGCGCAATGCGCGGCTTTTTCATGTCTGCGAGAAAAATAGCTTTACCAGTCCTATAGTCCAAAGGTACAAATTCAGTACAGTGCCGGTACAGCGGTACGCTTTTGGAGTAGAAAAATGGCCACCATCGTCAAAACGGATGCCGGCACTTGGAAGGCTCTGGTGCGCAAAACCGGCTGGCCGACTAACACCAAAACCTTCCGCACCAAGCGCGATGCCGAAGACTGGGCGCGCCGCACCGAAGACGAAATGGTCAGGGGCGTGTACATCCAACGCAGCGGCTCCGAGCGCATGACCTTGGAAATGGCACTGAAGCGCTATCTCAGCGAAGTCAGCCCCACTAAGAAGCCGACCACCCAACGCGCCGAAGCCACCAAAGCCCAGCAGCTGATCAGCCACCTGGGCAAATACTCCATGGCCGCCCTATCCGCTGAAATCATCGCCAGCTACCGCGATACCCGCCTGTCCTCGATCACCAATCGTGGGAAGCCCACCAGCAACAACACCGTGCGCCTGGAGCTGGCCCTACTCAGTCACCTGTTCACCGTGGCGATTCAGGAGTGGGGGCTGGGCCTGGGCTTCAACCCAGTGCTGAATATCCGCAAACCAAGCCCTGGCGAAGGCCGCGACCGGCGCCTGTCTGCAGAAGAAGAACGTCGCCTGCTGACAGCCGTAAACAATCACAGCAACCCTATGCTTGGCTGGATCGTCCGAATCGCCCTAGAAACCGGTATGCGCTCGTCGGAGATCACATCCTTGCGGCGACATCAGGTCGACATGAGAAAGCGCGTAGTGCGCCTCTCAGACACCAAGAACGACAGCGCACGCACCGTCCCACTCAGCAAATGGGCCACAGAGACTTTCCAGGCGGCGCTGAACAACCCGATACGCCCGATTGACTGTGATCTGGTGTTCTTTGGCGAGCCGGGCAAAAGCGGAAAGCGCAGCCCCTACGCATTCACCAAAACCTGGGGCTTGTTGAAGACCAAGCTCGGCATGGCTGATCTGCACTTCCACGATCTGCGGCATGAGGCGGTCAGTCGGCTAGTTGAGGGCGGCCTATCTGACCAAGAGGTATCCGCCATCAGCGGGCACAAATCGATGCAGATGCTGAAACGTTACACGCACCTGCGTGCAGAGGATCTTGTAGACAAGCTGGATAAAATCAAACGCGATGCTTGAAATACCCCCTCAGCCGGACTAGGTAAGCCACGACATCGCAGCCAAACATATCCAGCCCTTTTCAACCGGAAGAAAATTCCTGAGTGAAAGGGCTATTGTTCAAATTGCTATTTTCCAGCAAGGATATTGATATGTCCTCGACGGTGGCCTTGGTAAGCCCAACAACTTTCGCTATCGCAGCTATTGACTCAGGTTTAGGTTGCCGCGCTAGGCCTAAACGAATCCTATTACGCACTGAGTCAGAAACAACAAACTCCCCAGTTCGCTCATCAAATTTGCAGCTAGCAGCATGGACAGCCCTTAAAGTATCCAATCTCTTTATAATTCTGGATACAGCTTGCGGGCTTACATTAAGCTTTTTAGCAATTTGGGATTGAGAAAAACCCTCCTTCGCCAAAAGGTAAACCTTTTCAGAGAGCCGAATAGCCTGAGCATCGTCAGAACGTATAAAACGAAGCTTTGAGTGGGTTAGCTCATAAGCAATCTTTCTCACCTCTTTGATTGTAGTAAATTTTCTAGGAGAAAGCTGAATAGAATACTTAGAATTGGCCTCGTTCAATAACGCTGAAATTTCATGATGAAAGGCCTTTTTATATCGAAGATCCGCATGATATCTGGCGGAGCCCGGCGAATGAACAGAACAATATCGCTGACTAAATCTTCCCGCCTTAATTTTCGCGGCTTGTATTTCCTCATAATTAGTAACTAAGTATTGTATGTTACTCATATGAACAGAGCGAATGCTAAGACGCCAGCACAACTCACAATATCTCACATTCTGTTTGCATGTCTGAACATCCTTCAAGGAGTCATGATTGGGATGGACAGTGGTACGAGTCGGCCTGAAACGTTTCAGCAGCGGGATCAGCTTATATAAAACAAATCCGAGCGTATCGATTATTTCTCTAGTCTCGCTAGTGCGGAACTCCAAGTTACTTAATGCACACTTAAAATTAGATTCCCAAAACCCAATATTACTAAACTGTGAATCTATTGGAATAATCTTTGCCGGCTTGACAAGATTTTTTGATGCAGTCTTGAAGCTCCACCCATCATTAAAAGGTTTAAGGGGAAGCTCAGCCTTCTCCCCTGCGCACCCCATAGACAGGTCAAGCCATGCCTGGGTGTAAGCAGGGTCACTCATGTCAGAAGGAGTCGCCTGGATGGTAGGGCCGCACTTGCCCATTTCAGAAAGCTTGCAATTTGCAAACAGCTCCCGATTCCACTCGCCCGTAAACTTGTTAATAGCCTCAATAAACGCATCATCAAGATTACGGCGAACGACAGACCAAACGGGATACCGCTTAGAGGTTAGGCTTGAAGAGGTTTTCAGCTCCGTCAATAGAAGCCCATACCCAGTAACTAGCGGCTCAAAACAAAGCGTACTTATGCGGAACCCATTGAACGCTCTACGAAAATCATCAATGCAAGCCATGTCTACCCAAAAGTTAAATAATCAGAGCAAAGCTTAACCGTATTTATCCGTAACGTTCCATTCAACAACCTTAATGAGGGAATGGACGTGACAACTGAAGAATTGATCCTGAACAGAACTGGCGGCTCTCCTCTACTGTCCCTGGCACAAGTGGCCGAAATCCTTCACCGCAGCCCTGACGGCCTGCGCATCACGCTATCCGGCGACAATGAAATCGCCCGAAGTCTGAAACCATGCAGGATCAAGATTGGCCGACGCGTTTACTTTCGCGTCGCCGGTGTTGCTCGTTTTATCGACGAAGCTTAAGAGCGGCTATCTGTGTCGACCATGGCCGCACTCATTCGACTGGAGGAGTCATTTTCCAACCGGCCGGCCAGCCGACCAGTAGAAAAAAAGGATGCAGGCCAGCTTGAGATCCAGCTGACTAGCTGGCCAGATGATGTGAGGGGCATACCCAATATCACACTGCGCTCAGCACTCTTTGGCTCCAGTCGATCCAGTGGCCAGCCGTACCTGCAGCGAGCAGAAATTTACACTCAACGACCTACGCAGATGCGATATACCGGGCCGCGATTAGATCAAGGCGACCTTGATGTCTGGATCACGCTGTTACATATCGCGCGCAGAAAACCGATGGGGAAATCCTTCAAGACCAGTGCGTACGAGCTTCTAAAACAACAAGGGAAGACCGACGATGGCAACAACAGGAAAACGCTTTACAAGCGCCTTTTCCGCCTCGCAGCCGCCACACTTGAGATAAGCACCGCAAGACACTCTTACACCGGCGGCCTGGTTGATTCCATCTACAGGGACGAAATCACGCACAACCTAGTCATCACCCTTAACCCCGAGCTAAGCAAACTGTTTGGCCCAAACGAATTCACCCTCGTTGACTGGTCTATTCGTCGAAGCCTGAACTCCAAGCCGCTTGCACAGTGGCTGCACGGATTTCTATCTAGCCACGCCGAACCGATCCCTATGTCGGTAGACACAATCATGCTGATGGCAGGCAGCCTTGACACTTCAGCATCCAGTCGGGAGCAAAATCTGTGCAGAGCACTGGCCGCCTTGCAGCTCGCCAGCAACCACCATGAGCAACCGTTCAGCTACGAGATCTGTGGCGGCCACTTACACATCAAGAGAAAACCAAGCAACAGCCAATACCGGCACTTAGGCAGGAAGCAATCCAAAGCCAAGTGGAACGGAAAATAGATACCGTACCGTTGGCTACGAAATACCGTACCGTTGGCTAGGCAGTACCGTACTGTCGGCTAGGAATTACCGTACTGTTGGCTAGAAAATACCGTACTGTTGGCTAAGTTATCCACAGGCTGAATCCGCTGCAGCCCTCGCCGCTTCTGGCTTCCAGATCGAGAACGCAACGCCTTAATCTTATTAATCATTTTAATCTACCGGCCGAAAGATCAGCGATATGCGCTTCAGCCAAAAGCGAACCCAGCAGAGAGGCTGCAATAACGACCTACACGCTGGATACCAGCATCGCCGCCACTGTTTGCCGTTCTTATGTTGGATCCGCCATAACACGGGTGCCCTACTGGTCTGGAATGGCGAGGGCTAAGGCTGGACGACCAAGCTCAGAGACGCCACATACGAACGCCCTTGAGTACTGAACGTCGATGCTTTGGAGAGCGCTTACAGGGCAGAAGGTGGTAATGACCTAGCAGGTGCCCGCACTTGGGTAGCCACTATGCAGCCGAAAAACCAAGGAATTGAGCCAATGAACCCCGTGCTAGCCCAAATACCCACCTCAGAACGCCCAGAAACGCCCTGCACAAGCTGCCAGCAAGGAATTTGGTACACAGGTAGCGGGCAGACCCCTGAAGGCACTCTGGCGGCCTTCTGCAGCGCCCTAGGTCGACAGGTATATAACAGTCATGACGATGACCGAACGGTGCAGTTGTGTTCTGCCTATGAGCCGGACGACAAATAGTTCAGCACAGGTGATCTGCAGCCCACCCCAACAGCGGGAATCCTCCGCCCCCTTTAGCCCTGCATTCACCCCTGATAAGAGACGGCTATCACTGCAGTGACTGCGAAGCAGGCGCAGTGCTAGTGGACGCCCAGCAAGCGAAGCGCGTCAGTGATGGTCAATTTTCCATCAGCGCCAACAACAGAGCGCCCAGAAACACCCTACAGCGCGTGCAGCCATGCAATCCGGAAGTGCACAAGCGTGCCGAGAAAGCCGCCCTAGCGGCCTCCTGGGGCAGCAAACCTGTAACAGTCCGGGGTTTTCTCTGTAGCGTCAGGGTTCATGTAAACGCGTATCGAAAAACTCATTTTGCCCCTCCGAAAATTAGCCGATTAAACACTTCAGATCCCTTACCGTTTTCACCCAAGGCAGCGAAACACTCAGCAGAACGAGCGCCGAATAAGCGGAACGTGTTGATAGTGCGTCGGCCTTACAAACCGGACCTTAGGCCTGCCCGCTTCGCTTGCGGAGAATCTGTACCAGGGTTTGCCCGTCAGCTTCTATCTAGCGGGTTTATAGTCTTAGAATAATCATCCCTAGCTTTTGCCATCATTGCTCTTTTTTCCATGCTGCTGATGTTCAGGCTTTTGATACGTTCGATTTCCGCGATTACCGCGGCCTTTTTAGACGATATTTCCTTACCTTCAGGTTTATGCGCAGCTGCTACCCGTACAAGTGAAGTAGTTGACCGCTCAATACTCTGTGTCGGCCTTGCGACCGCTCGAGCACTGCTGGGCTTAGTGGCGCTCACCAGATGGGTGAAGTAACGCAGGCTCATAGAAACGCCATCTGCCTTCGCCGCCGCCAAGACTTCCGCATAAGTTGCGCCGGCATCCAGCAGCTCAAAAATCAGCTTTTGGTTGTTCTGGAAATAGAGCTTTTTACTCGCAGGTTCAGCCTGCTTTTTTCTCAGTAATTCGGACAGTGAGTTGGTCATTTTCATCAACTTTGCACATTTAGTTCATAACTTAATCATATAAAATGCACGTCTAGATCGTTTTTATGCAATAAAAATATTAATAATTACCGTATTAGTACCGATATTGTTCACATATAGATCTTAACCAGCACGTGAATAGTTCATATCATACTGGCCCGTTCGAATAGCAATAAATTCAATAGGCACGTCATGGAATGTATACATTCCCGTGCCAAAGGAGATCCTTTGAAACCCTGAAAAGCGCCTCTACGAGTCGAACAGCCAGCGGGGGCGTACGATCCCATCGAGGGGCAAAAATGAGCACCCAACTTGCTCCTCGTCATCAGCCACAGACAAACCCAGCAACACCGCATGACGGCCAGCCACACTGATGAGCGCTGCTGCAAGATGAGTTCACGAATGCCGATGCACACCCCGCCACACCCTGGCGAAACGTTACGCGAAGACATGCTTCCGGCCTTGGGTATGGCCGAAGCAGAGTTCGCTGAACACCCCGGATATCCTGCTAAGCGACTCGCTGCCGCACTGAACTGCTGCAACCCGATCAGCACCGGTCTTGTTCAATGCCTGAAGCTGGCCAGTCTCTGGCTGGCAGAACAGGCCGCTTACGACTTGTGGCACTCGCAACAGTAGAGTCTCCCTCCGACACAAACCGCTGCAGCCTCATTTTCGCGTCGCGAAAATCTCTAGTCATGCCCATATTTTCGCCACGCGAAAAACACATTGCGATAAGAGCACCACGACCAGCACCGTTGGAACAAAGCAGGAACGCCGCAGAATACCTACCCTGAATTCATAGAATAAGTGCAACGTTTGAGACGACAGGCAGAGAGCCAGCCACCGGTAGAATCCAGGCTCTCACACCGAAGGATTCAAGCGCAGATGACTACGCCTTACCGGCAGCTGACTCAGGGCCAACGTTACCAGATTGAGGCCGGTTTAATCGCCGGCAAAAACCAGGTCAGCCTTGCTAAACAGCTTGGCGTGCATCCCGCGACCATCAGCCGAGAGATCCGCCGCAACAGCACAGAAAATCGCTACGCAGCTGTTCCAGCGACCCAGAAAAGCGATGCGCGCCGTGCCCAAGCACACAAGTACTGCAAGCCCGTTGCCTGGTTCCGTCACTACCTGCCGATCTGGCTTCAGCACGGGATGAGCCCAGAACAAATTGCTCATCGTTTGAAGCAAGAGCGGCCTGATGACACTGCGAGTCATGAGTGGATTTACCAGTTCATCGCCATCGACAAGCGCCGTGGCGGTGATTTGTATATGCAACTTCGCCACCGTCGGAAATGCTACCGAAAGCGCTACGGAAGCCACGACCGACGCGGGCAACTACGAAATCGCGTGTCGATCAGTGAGCGGCCTGCTGAGGTCGAAACACGTGAGCGGCTAGGCGATTGGGAGGGTGATACGGTGCACGGCCTCGGCGGCAATATCGTGACGTTGGTTGATCGAAAAAGCGGCTACCTGAGCGCGTATCCGGTCAAGCGCAGAACACGGAGACAGGTGACGCGAGCGATCAACCTGCTGCTCAAGGGGCATGTGGCAAACACGTTGACGCTGGACAATGGCCGGGAGTTTGCCGGTCATGAATGCATCGCCCGCAAGAGCCAATGCGCGGTCTATTTTGCTGACCCGTATTCGTCTTGGCAGCGCGGCAGCAATGAAAATGCGAATGGCCTGTTGCGGCAATATTTTCCAAAGGGCAGCAACTTCAGCAAGCTGACTGTGGAGGCCGTTAATCAGGCGGTAATGAAGATCAATTTACGACCACGCAAACGCTTGGGCTGGAAGACACCATACGAAGTACAAACAGGGGTGAGCGTTGCACTTATGGGTTGAATTCAGGTACCGAAAAGTTACATACCGAGCACTCAAACGCCTAGGTCTCAGGCTTTTTCGCATTACGGAACCGCCTTCCTTTATCATCCCGAGCATCGTGTACTGGTTGACTCCCTGACCACTTATTCAGTGGCGTTTGGCTATCGCATGACAGTGGCATCCTACATAAACCGATACGGCTGAGCGGTGCTGAGCAATCGACGCTGATAGAGCGGCTTGAGCCGGCCGAGACGTAACCATTACGCAAAAATTTAGCGGCTAAAATCGTCGCCTTCGCGCAGTAGCGATCTGGACAGTGGTAACCCATGAATGCAGTAGAAATTGAATCCGCTATTTCGGACCTAGCACTAGAGCCCTTCGACGCAGCGGAATTTGCGTTCACCTTCCTGGCCGCATTTGGCAACAAGGACACCGCACTCAAGCGCCTGCGTGCCGGCAATAACAATGCATCGGACGTACTGGGCGGCGTGTTACTGCGTAGCAACATTCATATCGCTGCCTGCGAGCCCGGCACCGTGGCCGAAACCCTCACGGCGTTGCGCGACAGCCCGGCCACCAGCAAAGCCAAAGCCAAGTTCATCCTCGCCACCGACGGGCACACGCTGGAGGCCGAAGAACTGATCACGGGTGAAACCATCACCTGCGATTACCCGGACTTCCCTAACCATTTCGGTTTCCTGCTGCCGCTGGCCGGCATCTCCACCATCAAGGAGATCAAAGACAACCCCATCGACGTGCGCGCCACCAGCCGCCTGAACAAGCTGTACGTCGCGCTGCTGGATGAAAACCCCGAGTGGGCCAAAGAAGCGCGCCGCGCCGATATGAACCATTTTATGGCGCGGCTGGTGTTCTGCTTCTTTGCCGAAGACACAGACATCTTCAATGGCGATGGCCTGTTTACCAAAACAGTTGAGCAGTTCAGCGAGCGCGATGGCTCCAACACCGACCAGGTGCTATCGGAAATTTTCCGCGCCATGAACATCAAACCTGCCCTGCGCGCCAGTGCGCAGCCCCGCCTGCCGAGCTGGGCCGATGCCTTCCCTTATGTGAACGGTGGTCTGTTTTCCGGTAGTACCGAGGCGCCGCGCTTCACGCGCACAGCGCGCGTATATCTGCGAAATGCGGGGGAGTTGAACTGGAGACAGATCAACCCAGATATCTTCGGCAGCATGATCCAAGCCGTGGCCGATGATGAAGAGCGTGGCGCACTGGGCATGCACTACACCAGCGTGCCCAACATCCTTAAAGTGTTGAACCCGCTGTTTCTGGATGATCTGCGGGCGCAATTGGAAGCGGCCGGCGACAACAAGGCCAAGCTGCTCAACCTGCGCAAACGCATGGCGCATATCCGTGTATTTGACCCAGCCTGCGGCAGCGGAAATTTCCTGGTTATCGCCTACAAGCAAATGCGCGAGATTGAGGCGGAAATCAATCGCCGTCGCGGCGAAGCCAACAATAAATCGGAAATACCGCTGACCAATTTTCGCGGCATTGAGCTACGCGACTTCCCGGCAGAAATTGCTCGCCTAGCGCTAATCATTGCCGAGTTTCAGTGTGACGTGCTGTATCGCGGCCAGCAGGATGCACTGGCGGAATTTTTGCCGCTGAATGCGCAGAACTGGATTGTATGCGGCAATGCGCTGCGGTTGGATTGGTTGAGCATCTGCCCACCCACAGGTACAGGTGTGAAAGTGGTGGCCGATGACTTATTTGGCACGCCGCTGGATCAGTCGGAAATCGACTTTGAAAACGAAGGTGGTGAGACATATATCTGTGGCAACCCACCGTATGTTGGAACAAAGTACCAGACGAAAGAGCAAAAAGACGATATAGCAGCTCTATTTAAGAACAAAGATATTAATTCTGGCAACGTAGACTACGTTGGCTGCTGGTTCCTAAAAGCAGCACAATATACTTCCAAAATTGAGAGATTCGCCTTCTCGTTTGTGACAACGTCGAGTCTATTTCAGGGGGAGCAGGCTGAAATAGTTCTTCATATTCTTTCCAGTCATAGCCTGAAAATCTACTGGTGTCACCCAAGCTTCATGTGGTCGAACAATGCAGCTAATAACGCTGGTGTCACATGCAGCATCGTAGGCTGTGCTCGGAATGGAGCTCGAATCGAACGATATATATATGGTGATGAGTCTAGGCGCAGCGTTGGGAACATTGGTCCTTATCTTGTTCCAATGCCAGATGTCGTTGTTTCAAAGCGGAAGACCCCGTTATCCGAAGCTTCTGTAATGGGCTACGGAAGTATGTCTAACGACAACGGTGAGTTCACATTTCCCGACGACAAATACAGATCCAGCATAAGTGCCAATCCAGAAAATAAGGATATTTTTCGAATTACTGTAGGTGGCGCAGAATTCATCAGGGGAATTGTACGAAGAAGCATATACATCGATGAAACGATTATGCTCTCAGAAACCCAAAACAAAGAATTCTCAGGTGTATTTGAGCGAGTACAAGAGTATCGTGCAGCGAGCAATCGAGAGGCAACACGCAAACTAAGCACTACTCCAATGTATTTCGCCGAAAGAAGGCACGTAGCGGCAAGAAAGATATTTGTACCTCAGGTTCTATCTGAGCGGAGAGAATATATTACAGCAGGCTTATTAGAGAATGACACTCTCGTTATTGCTCCACATATGCAAATCGTTGATGGGCATGACTATGAGTTCGCGCTTATCAGCAGCAGAGTTCATCACGTGTGGATTTCTACAGTATGTGGAAAGTTGAAAACGGACATTCGGTACTCAAACTTACTCGGCTGGAACACCTTCCCCGTCCCGCTGCTGACCGAGCAAAACAAAGCCGACCTGACCGCTTGTGCCGAAAATATTCTCCTCGCCCGCGAAGCGCATTTCCCCGCCACCATCGCCGACCTGTATGCCCCGGACGCCATGCCTGACAATCTGCGCCACGCTCACGAGCGTAACGACGAAGTGCTGGAGCGCATCTACATCGGTCGTCGCTTTAAGAACGACACCGAACGACTGGAAAAGCTGTTTGAGCTGTACACCAAGATGACGGCAAACGCCGCGCAGGCCGCACCGAAAAAGCCACGAGGGCAAAAGGCATGAGTCGCTCTATGGACAATGGCCCCGTTAGCCTCACCACGCAGCCTGAAGGTTACGGTGACTGGCTGGCCGACCTCAAAGGCCGCATTCACAACGCCCAGCAGCGCGCCACACTGGCGGTTAATCGCGAATTGGTGCTGCTGTACTGGCAGATCGGCCAAGACATTTTGGCGCGGCAGGCCGAACAAGGCTGGGGGGCCAAAGTCATTGAGCGGTTGGCGCATGATTTGCGCAGCGCCTTCCCCGACATGAAGGGGTTTTCACCGCGTAACCTCAAATACATGCGCGCCTTTGCCGAAGCTTGGCCGGATGCTGAGTTTGTGCAACAAGCTGCTGCACAATTGCCCTGGGGTCACAATCTGGTCTTGCTCGACAAACTACCCGGCCCCGAAACCCGCCGCTGGTATGCGACTAAGGCCATTGAGCACAGCTGGTCACGCAACATTCTAGTTATGCAGATTGAGACTCGTCTCTTGGAGCGCAGCGGCAAGGCTGTAACCAATTTTCAAGCCAGTTTGCCTGCAGCGCAGTCTGATCTAGCCCGCGAGTCGCTGAAAGATCCTTACCGTTTCGACTTTCTAGGCCTGGGCACTGATGCGCAGGAGCGGGCGGTCGAAGACGCGCTGGTCAAACACGTCACCGAGTTCCTGCTGGAGTTGGGCGCAGGCTTTGCGTTCGTCGGGCGGCAGGTACTGCTGGATGTGGGTGGCGATGAGTTTTTCATCGACCTGCTGTTCTATCACCTCAAGCTGCGCTGCTATGTAGTGATCGAGCTCAAGGGCGGCAAGTTCAAGCCCGAGCATCTGGGCCAGCTTGGGTTTTATATGACGGCGGTGGATCGTCAGGTTAAAACCGAACAGGACAATCCCACCATTGGTCTGCTGCTGTGCAAGAGCAAAAACAAGATCGTGGCCGAATATGCGCTGGGCGATAAGGCCCAGCCCATGGGCATTGCCGAATACAAACTGCTCGAATCCTTGCCCGCCGAGCTGCAAACCAGTTTGCCCAGCATCGAACAGATCGAACGCGAACTGGCAGGCGACACATCCATGGAAGACGACTCTCAATGAACAACGCAGACCACTCAGCCAACCCTACCAATGCTTACACCGTGCCGTCGGTATCCATCACCACGGCGCACACCGGGGCATCCAGCAAAGCCAATGAGCTGGGCATGCGCACCATGCAGGCGCGAGCCTATGACAAGCGCGGCGAACAGTACCTGCTGATCAAATCGCCACCGGCTTCGGGTAAGTCCCGCGCGCTGATGTTTATCGCCCTGGACAAGCTGAATAACCAGGGCCTGCAACAAGCCATCGTCGTCGTGCCCGAACGCTCGATTGGCGGCAGTTTTGCTGATGAACCGCTGAGCCAGCACGGCTTCGAATGGGACTGGCAAGTAGCCCCACAGTGGAACCTGTGCAATGCCCCCGGTATCGATGAGCCGCGCGTGGCCAAGTCCAAGGTGCAAGCGGTGCGCGCCTTTCTGGACAGCTCCGACAAGATACTGGTTTGCACTCACGCGACCTTCCGCTTTGCCGTAGAAGAACTGGGCATTGAGGCGTTCGACAACCGCTTGATTGCTGTTGACGAGTTCCACCACGTTTCCTCCAACCCGGACAACAAGCTTGGTAGCCAGCTGAGCGCGTTCATCAGCCGCGACAAGGTGCATCTGGTGGCCATGACCGGTTCTTACTTCCGTGGCGACAGCGAAGCAGTGCTGGCCCCGGAGGAAGAAAACAAATTTGAGACGGTGACCTACACCTACTACGAACAGCTCAACGGCTATCGCTGGCTCAAGTCGCTGGATATTGGCTACTTCTTCTACACCGGTAAATATGTGGATGCGGTCGCCAAGGTGCTGGACCCGGCGCTGAAAACTATCGTCCACATCCCTAACGTGAACGCCCGCGAGAGCCTTAAAGATAAGGAGCGCGAGGTTAACGAAATCATGAGCGCACTGGGCGAGTGGCAGGGTGTCGACCCGGCGACCGGCTTCCATCTGATCAAAGCCAAGGACGGCCGCACCCTGAAAGTGGCCGATCTGGTGGATGACAGTGACGCGGGCAGACGCTCCAACGTGCTCAACGCGCTGAAAGACCCGACGCAGAAAAACAACCGCGACCACGTGGATGTGATCATCGCGCTGGGCATGGCGAAGGAAGGCTTCGACTGGATCTGGTGCGAGCATGCGCTGACCATTGGCTACCGTTCGAGCCTGACCGAAATCGTGCAGATCATTGGCCGCGCCACGCGTGATGCCGAGGGCAAGGAGCGCTCGCGCTTCACCAACCTGATCGCTGAGCCTATGGCCGACCAAGCTGCCGTTGCTGAGGCGGTGAACGATATGCTCAAGGCCATTTCTGCCAGCCTGCTGATGGAACAGGTGCTGGCACCGCGCTATGAGTTCACGCCAAAGGACATGGGCCCGAAAGAGGGCTTCGATTATGGCGATGGCGGCTACAAAGACGGTGGCAGCAACATCGGGGTAAACAACGACACCGGCCAAATCCATGTCGAGATCAAGGGGCTGGTCACGCCGCAAACTCCGGAAGCTACGCGCATCTGCAAGGAAGACTTAAACGAGGTAGTGACGAGCTTCCTACAAGATAAAACCGTGCTGGAGCGCGGCCTATTCGACAAAGAAAACACCCTGCCCGAGGAGCTGACTCAGCTGCGCATGGGCAAGATCGTCCGTGAGCGTTACCCAGACTTGAGCGACTCCGACCAAGAAGCCATCCGCCAACACGCTATCGCGGCCATGAACATCACCCAGCAGGCCAAGTTGATGCTGGCGCAAGCCGATGCCGGCGGCGGTGACAGCATTCAAGGCAGCACGGCGCTGATCGATGGTGTGCGCAAGTTCGTTAACGTACGCGAGCTGGACATTGACCTTATCGACCGCATCAATCCCTTCGATGCGGCCTACGCCGTACTGGCGAAGGCGATGGATGAGAAATCCCTGCGCCAGGTGCAGGCCAGCATTGCAGCCAAGAAGGTGAGCATCCCCGAGGATGAGGCGCGAGAGCTGGCCAGACGTGCCCTGCAGTTCAAGAACGAGCGCGGCCGCCTGCCCGACATCAACTCCTCCGATGCCTGGGAAAAGCGTATGGCCGAAGGCGTTGCTGCGTTGGCACGCTACCGCGCGGCAGCCAAAGCGGCGCAGGGAGAATCTGCCAATGGCTGAGATGAACGACGACGACCTTCTGGATGCGCTGGGCGTAGAAGCTATCCCGCTCAAGGCCGCCAACCGCACTCCGCGTGAGGAACGCATCATCGCCGGCTTCGAGGACATCCTGCGTTTCTATCAGGCTCATGGCCGCGCACCCTTGCATGGTGAAGACCGCGATATCTTCGAGCGTTTATACGCCGTGCGCCTGGATCAGCTACGCAAGCTGCCTGAGGCACCAACGCTTCTGGCTGGGATGGATAGCTACGGCTTACTGTCTGGTACTGCAGCAGTATCGGTAGATGTGGATGATATGGATGAGGACGCTTTGCTGGCCGAGCTGGGTGTAGGCAGTGAGGTCGTCGACCAGAACGACATCACCGTGCTGCGGCATGTGCGCTCTACGACTGAAAAGCGGGCGGCCGAGGAGATCGCAAACAGAACCCGCTGCAATGACTTCGACAAATTTGAGCCTCTTTTCGAAAGGGTCAAAATTGAACTTGCGAATGGCATACGAGAAACACGTACATTCCAGACGCGCTCAATGGATGAGATCCAGCAAGGTGTGTTTTTCATCATCGGTGGACAGCTTGCCTACGTCGCCACCGTGGGTGAAGAGTTCACAACCAAGTATGAACGACGTGATAGCCGACTCCGCGTCATCTTTGACAACGGCACTGAAAGTGAGGTTTTACAACGATCGCTGCAACGGGCATTACATCGAGATGATGTGGCCCGGTTAATCACTGATTCGAGCGCAGGACCACTTTTCAGCGATAAAGCCGAGCCGGACGATATCGAGTCCGGAACCATCTATGTACTGCGCAGCCAGTCCAACCATCCCTTCGTTGCCGAGCACCGCGAGTTAATCCACAAAATCGGCGTAACCGGCGGAAAGGTAGAAACCCGCATTGCCTGCGCAAACAAGGATTCCACCTACCTGCTGGCAGACGTGGAAGTGGTCGCCACCTACAAACTGCACAATCTGAACCGCACCCGGCTGGAAAACATCTTCCACCGCCTATTCGGCGCGGCGCAGCTGGACCTAACCATCGAAGATCGCTTCGGCAATCCAGTCAAACCTAGGGAGTGGTTTCTCGTACCGCTGCACGTAATCAATGAGGCGGTTGAACGCATTCGGGATGGGTCGATTACCAATTTCGCATACGACCCGCAAACTGCTCGCTTGGTCAGCTAAAGCGTGATGATCAAGTCCGGGCAGAAGCCAGTCTCTTCGCCCGGCCGGCCAGCCTCAGTTTATGGACAGTGGACGGGCCGCTCCCATCTTGGGTGAGTTCCACATCAGGTAGAGGTCATCACGCTCTTTGGATTTTCGCCACGCGAAAAAATATGACCAATAAGTCACCGCGTTATTTTCGCCACGCGAAAATCTAAATCAGAAGCCTCGGGCCGATACACACACCCGACAACCTGGCCCGGTCAAAGCTGAACATGTGCGTACTCAATCTGACTAAAGCTTGCGCCAAGTACTCAAGCGTAACTGGCATGCTTCTGCCGGGAGGCGAGCACCTTGGGAGAGCATCGACTCGAGAGCATATGCAGCCTCATCGGCATGAATAACACTATGCTCGAGCATGCTATCCAGCAACCAAAGAGCGCCGCGAACTTGCAGTCCGTCTGATGAGGCCTGGCGGCGTAGCCGGCCATCACCTGTCAGTAACGGGTAGCCCGTACCTTGAGCGAGGAGATAGCACGAGACATCTGCCAGAGAACTGTTGTTATGTTCATTGCTCAGCCGAAACAACTTGGCAATGCTCTGCTCATCCATTGTTTCAACAAGCAGCCCTCTCCCTAGCAGCTCAGCATGGGCAAAATCTTTCAGCTCCCGAAGAACAAAATCAGTGCAGCAGAATGCAAAAGGCAGCCCGAACATTTGCTCCAGCAGCCCTGCATTCCTAAAGTCGATCAGGATGTTTGTGTCACTGATATAGACCTTACTCATGCACGCGCCATCGGGCCTGAAAGATCTCCGTCCAGCGCACTGACCGGCTTTCGTAGCAGTTCTGCTGCACGAGACTTGCTGAATAGCCCCTCAGCCAGCCCCCAGAAAACAAGCGATTCAAAACGCTGTGGAGGCTTGCACTCTTGCGGTTCAGGTTCCGACTTACGCCATCCGCGCTTGCTGAATTGGATAGTCAGCGCTTGATAGCCAGGCTCGCTGAGCAGATGGAGATCCTTCAGACGGTACAACGCAGCCTGCATGGATAAACCGTACTGCCGTTTCGCGATCAACAGCTCCTGCGGGTGGACGTGTGAACGTTGGTGGCTACCGAAGTCACTAGTGACGCAATGTGCAGGATAGAGAAATGAGCCCGCAAAGCGATGACAGCAGCGCTCCTTTTCATTTTCTGGCATTTGTTCGGGTAGCTTCATCACCCAATGCCCAAGCTCGTGTGCTGCGGTGAAGCGCATCCGCTCACCCGGTCGCTGAGCGTTGAGGGCAATCAGAACATGCTGGCCGTCCTCGGTAGCGGCACAAGCACCATCAAAGTCGTCAGGCCCGTCTAACAGCGCAACCTTGATGCCGTTCTCTTCCAGCAGCTCGGTGAAATTTGCAATAGCGTCGCCGCCAATCTTCCAGTGCTCACGGAGCGCGCCCGCAGCTCTCTCAGCATCCTCAATTGAGGCCACGTCAAGAAACTGGAACGGAGTAGGCGGAGCCAGGATGTCGGCAGGATCGAAACAACTTTCCAGAGCGATGTAGCGCTCCAAATGTTCACGGATCTGCTCTTTGACCTGTTCCTGACGATATTTGGGCATTTTTGCGAGTTTGCGAAACTCCAAAGGAGCCAGCGGCACAGGTTCTGCGCGAAAAAAATACTCCGGGCTAACATTCAGAGCATCTGCCAGCTGCAACAGGCGGGTCGAGTTAGGAGCAATCAGCCCCTTCTCAAGCTTGCTTAAACCTTGCTTGGTGATGTCTCCCATCTGTTGGGCCAAGGCCTCTAGAGTAAGACCTCGAAGTAGCCTGGCGCGTCGTATTCTGTCGTAAATCATGTGCCCCCCTTGGTTGACAAAAATACTATAAAGTCACTTTTTGTCAACCAAGCAACCTCAAGAACCACCTCGAATGAGATGCGCGTACACCTATTCCATCCTGCGCTTTGCGCCTTTTGCCGAAACCGAAGAAATTGCCAATGTCAGCATCATTCTTACGGCTCCGGCCATCAGGCGTTTAGCCAACAAGCGCTGGCCAGCCGTGCTGGTGTCGCGCGCACCACGGTGGCACGCATGGGAACACTGACCAAAGGTGATATGAGCGTGTCGGTGCTGGTTCGGCTGCTCGAGGCAGCTGGCTATGATCTGAAGCTGATAAAGGCAGAACACCTGAATTTCTATCTCAACGACGAGTTGTCTGCACTGTTGAGCAACGTGAACAATCTGCCACCTGCGGTACGTGGGTAAATTTCCCAGTTTTTTACCCACGTTCTTCCGGTTGTGAGTAAAAAATCAAATTCCTTACCCGTGACATATCGGCGTGACTAGCCGCACGGGTAGCCGTCCTCAGTCCATGGACAGTGGACGAACCGCTCCCAGCCTGGGTGAGTTCCAAATCAGGTAAAGGTCAGCACCCGCTGCGGATTTTCGCCACGCGAAAAAATGTGACCAGCAAGTCACATCCTCATTTTCGCGACGCGAAAATCTAGACTAGCGAGGAATGTCCCCATGAGCAGCGAGCTGCTGACACCCTATGACCTTCCAAATACCTAGCCGATGATGAAGATATAGAGGTGTTTCTGGCCGGCGCGGAAGTAACCGGCGATGCCAGCTATATCGCGCAAGCACGGAAAGTGGCAGAGCGAGCCAAGGCGATGATTCAAGCGAAATACCAAGCCAGCAGCGGCAACGGTCTATGCCGACCTCAGCAAAAATCAACGCGGCGGCTGAAGCTCAAGCCTGAACGCGTGCGTAGAGGCGAGTGAGCCGAATAGCCGGAATATTCAGCTCACGCAATGAACCGATTGTCGCCATTGAATACGCTCGTCCATTTACGCTGACTTTCGGTACTATCCGCTTAACTAAGGATTACCGAAGGTTAAGAAATGGACTTCACCCCTATCATCGCCCAGGTCTGGGGCATGTTGAGCTGGTTTATTCCACTCATGCTGCTGATCACGCTGTTCAAATCACCTTGGGGCAAGGGCTATATCGGCGAACTTCTGGTGCGGCTGTTCGCCCACTTTCAACTGGATAAGCAAACCTACCGCCGCCTGCATAACGTCACGCTGAACACGCCAGACGGCACCACGCAGATCGATCACGTATTCCTCTCGCCCTTCGGTATCTTCGTGCTGGAAACGAAGAACATGAGCGGCTGGATCTTCGGTAGCGAGAAACAGGCGCAGTGGACGCAGAAGCTCTACAAGCGCACGTTCAAATTCCAGAACCCGCTACGGCAGAACTACAAACACCTCAAGGCTCTGGAAGCCACCCTTGGGGTTGATCCCGAGCACCTGCACTCGGTAATCACCTTTGTCGGCGGCAGTACCTTCAAAACCGAAGTGCCGGCCAACGTGACCCAAGGCATCGGCTTTATCGGCTATATCCATTCATTCCAGCAACCGGTATTCAGCGAGGCTGAAGTCGACGCCATGCTTCACGCCCTGCAAACCGGCCGCCGCGCCCCCACCCTCGCCACCCACCGCGAGCATGTGCAGAACCTGAAGCGACGGAGTGATCCGACAGCAGAACGGCAATGTCCAAAATGCGGCAGTGCCCTGCTGATTCGCACCGTGAAGTCAGGGGCGAAAGCGGGGCAGCAGTTTTGGGGATGTTCGACTTTCCCCAAGTGCCGAACGATGCAGGTCTTTGAGAGGTAGAACAATGAAACGATCAAAGAATGGCCGGGCACAAAATAAATTTGTCCCTTTTTTCTCCTGTTTGACAATTTTCTTTCAACAACGAGATCGTAGCGTTTCGCCATCAAAAACCATAAACGGGAGATGCTTGATGGTTTCTCAAGACTTTGAAAAGTTTTTTAAGGAGCCGCAATGAACGGAACAACCAGCTCCAGCAATCCACTTGGCTCGGCTCAGCGAGAGCACGCTGGTGCGAAAACATTCGAAAAGTACGAATATCAATATCATTGGGCGCTATGCAAAATACTTGAGCGCCACGCAGACACTCAAGAGTATGTGGTTTTTGTCGAATACCATGAAGATGTAATCATCGGAGACGGCCTGGACCCAGCATCAGTAAAATTCGACTTCAATCAGGTTAAAAATTATGCGACAGGTAAGTGGACCCTAAACCGAATACTGAAACGCAAAACAAAAAAAGATGGCGAAAAGGAGTTATCCATCCTTGGAAAAATGATGGATGGCGTTAACAAAAAGGGGCTGTATGATCGCCTGCGCTCACTCGGCCTTGTTAACACAAGTGGATTCAATCTAGAGCAAATAGATAAAGACCTTGAGCTCTCTATCATTAGTACGGGCGACTTGACGCCCGAGTGCCTACAGCAAATATCAGATGCTCTTAAATCTGAAATCGGCTCCAATACAATCCCAGAAACCCTGCGCTTTATTCTATCGGATCTGACATCTGAATCATTTCAAGATGCCTCGATAGGTCGCCTCTCGAACATGATTGAGTCCAAGTGGCCCGACTCTAAATACAAACCTCATAGCATCTATTTGTCATTAATGGATGATCTGCGCCGTAAAGGGATGATAGCTTTCGACTTTTCGAAGTGGGAAGAATGCGTACAAAAAAAAGGGCTCACTTCGATAGATGTGCAAAAGGTAATTGACCTCTATCTTCAGGACCCTTCGGCCGATTCTGATTTAGCCTTGTTCAGATCAGTTATGGACATATTGTCGGTCAAGCTTCACCTTCGCATACCGTTGATTCATGCGTTCAGGCGGTACTATCAGGAGCACAAATATGGCAGGTCCATGCCCTACTTGAACTCATGTAAATCAATCAGCGAAGCTATTGATAGCATCCTCGACGCGCCGTCGGCTGAAGAGCTTACCGAAAGTGCCGGCATATTCATTCCTGCAGTAATTTCAAAAATGGAAGCCTCCGCAGTAGATGCATTTCCAGATGAACAAACATTAGAGGCAGCAATAATTTATGAATTATCAAAAAAAATCTAACACTTCATCAGGATTAGAAAACTATAAATTATTAGTTAGAAACCTAAGGACTAAGCGTTATGAAAAAAATGATATTCAAGCAGGTGACAATAATATCGGATTCCCTAAAATGTGGCGGGCAATTCGAGTTAAGTCCGAAGCTGAACCTAATAACAGGTGATGACAACAGCATCGGAAAATCAACACTTGCAAAAATTCTTTTATGGGCGGTTGGCTGCGACCCACACTTCGATACGACTTGGGTAGCCCTTGACGTTCTAGCACTCGTAGAATTTAACATCGGCGAAGAGAGCTACGCAACCGCGAGAAAAGGCAACCAAATCTGGCTAAAAACTGGTTCAAGCTGGCAAAGGTTCCCAAAAATCACAGGGGACTACTCAAATCAATTCGCCAAACTTGTTGATTTCAATGCCCTGCTGCCCAGCCGTGACGACTCAGCCTCTCTTGAAGTACCACCTCCTGCATTCTTTTTTCTACCTTTTTATCTAGACCAACGCGAAAGTTGGTCGAAGGCTTGGACGTCCTTCTCGGGTTTACTTCAGTACAAAAACTGGCAGCGTACAATAATTGAATGTCACACAGGTTATTTAACTGACAGGCACTTTTCTATTGAAAAGCAGATCGCAGCAAAAAATGATATCAAGCAAGATGCCGCACAAGTAGTCGGCAGGATCGATACGACTTTATCAGTAATGAGCGAGTTCGTACCCTCATCTAAGCGCTTGCTGGCAGCCACATCGGCAGAAGTCGACTTCCTCATTTCTAATATAACGGACTCTCTTTCGGAGCTACAAGCTGAACAAGAGATGATTTTCTCTGAACTCGCCAAACAACAAATTGACAAAGAGCACACTTCAAGTCAGTTAAATATCGTAGAAAAAGCGATAAAATCACTTCAAAATGACTATATATTTTCCGTAGAGAATGTAGTCGGGGACGTACTGAACTGCCCGATCTGTGGAACAGAGCATGATAATTCTTTGGTGAATCGCTCTTCTATTTTAGCCGACAAGGACAGCGCAGCAGAGCTGGCCGCCAGCCTTGCTACCAATCTCTCTAAAATCACGGAAAGTATTGATAAAAATAAAACAAAGCTTTACGCCACTAAATCGAAAATATTTGAGATTGAATCACTCGTGGCGTCTCAATTGCCAAGCTCTGAAGATACCGAAGGTGATGATCCTACATCATTTATTGAGGGCCTTGCCTCCCTTGCGGTCCAGAGAAGAGTTGGGCAAAAACGCGATGAAAACAACATAATTATAAAAAACGTCGAACGGGAAAATCGCGCTTTTAAAAAGCAACAAAAAGGACTGCTCAGCAAAGACGAAAAAGAAGCGATGAATGACGAGTTCATGTTCAACCTGCAAAAGTACATCAGCAAGCTTAAAGCAGACGGTGTGAATTTATCTCAAGTGAGATCACCAAAAGACTACAAAAAACTATATGGAAGTGGCGGCGCAGCTGAAAGCGTCCGCGGGCTGCTGGCATACTACCTGGCCACTCTGCAACAGATTTATAAGTACAAAACTGTGGCAGCCCCGTTTATCATTGACACACCAAACCAGCACGAGCAAGTCAATCAATCATATACAGAAATTCTAGCACTGCTCAAAATAGACATTTCTCAACAGTCACAGATTATTTTATGCGCCATGGATCGAGAGGATCTTGCTAACTTCAAAGAAGATGCAAAAGTTATAAAACTTACTGATAAAAAGCTTTTGAGCGAATCAGGTTATGCGGCACATCGTGAGAGCTTACGTTTCTTAGATAATATCGCTGCTATTTGAGCGCAGCACTCAAAATTATCGTCAACTCAAACCTGCCCCCTTCCACATGAAAAGGGGACAGATTTTTCCCTATAGGTGACAACCAAACGTAAGGAGCAAACAGCCTGCAGCAGCTGAGCCTGACCGTCTCTCAGTACAAAAAACAGTACACTGGCGGTACAGTGCCCAGCTTTTACAGATTTCGCTCAATTACGCTTAACCCGCTCTACGACGCTACTTTCAGCTAACTGTACCTGCGCTAAGCTACGCACGATTTCACTGGGCTTACAGCGTTGCTAGGCAACTCATAATCCTTTGGTCCACGGTTCGAGTCCGTGTGGGCCCACCATATGAAACAACGACTTAGGCCAGCCATCGAGCTGGTCTTTTTCTTTTCCGTGTCGGAAGTTATTTTTTGGTCATCGTATTTGGCAGCGCTCTCTACGTGGTGACACATCTGCTCGTTGCCCGATACTTGTCTACAGGCCCACACTCAAGCACGGCGAGGATAGATAACCCGACAGACCATCAAGGACCGCTTACCATGACAGAACTGCACAGCAGGCCGGGCTGTATCGGCTTAGTCCTTGCCGCCGGCTTCGGACAACGCTTTGGCAGCGATAAACGCGTGGCTAAGCTGGCCAACGGTAGCAAGCTGCTGGCAGCAACATTGTTGCGGGCGCAGGAAGCCTTCAGTGATGTTCGGGTCGTGTTGAAGGTTGAGGACGATGCGCAGGCCTTGGCTATTCCGCCGGGCATTCAGGTGGTTCGTACAGCACAGGCCAAACAGGGCATGGGCTCAAGCCTGGCTGCAGGCATCCAAAGCCTGGCAAACACTCAGGCCACGGCGGTGGCAGTGCTGCTTGGGGACATGCCGTGGATTTCTCTCGCCACCCTGCGGCAACTGCAGTCGCAGGCCCACGTTGAACATATCGTCGTCGCTTGCTGCAATGGCCAGCGCGGACACCCTGTGTTGTTCGGCCGCCGTTTTTGGCCGGAATTGATGCAACTGCAAGGGGACAATGGGGCCAAGGGTTTAATCGCCACCCATGCGCAGCAGGTGATTGAGGTGAAGCTTGCTGATAGCGGCATTCTGCAGGACGTCGACACGCCCACTGACCTCAGCCCCCGAGCGATTTCATAATCAGGGCACTGCCGGTAAACGTAGCGTCCTGTTTATCCCCCAGCGCACGGCTGAGCAAACCTGCCAGCTGCGGGTGCGCCTGATCACTCGGCAGCGCCAACAGGTCGCCCATAAAATGCCCGCGATTCGAGGACAGGCATCCATATAACCAGCCCGTGGAGGACAAACGTAGGCGGCTGCAGCTACGGCAAAATGGCACGCTTTCATTGGCAATAATGCCGAACGCGCCCCCCTCGCTAATGTCATAGCGAAGCGCGGTGGAGTCTACTGGCGCTTCGGCCTGGCTGAATTCATAACGCTCACCGATGAGTTCCAGCAACTCACGCTGGCCGACAAACTGTGCGCGGAAAACCTCTGCATGCTGGGCTAAATGCCCCATCCGCATAAGTTCGATAAAGCGCAGCTCGTAGCCCTGCTGCACACAGAACGCCAGCATGGGCATAACTTGATCGAGGTTGCTGCCTCGCATCGGCACCATGTTGATCTTGATGCTCATGCCGGCTCGGCGCGCCTGCTCGATGCCGCTGAGCACCGTCTGCAGGTCGCCGCCCTTGGCAATCTTGCGGAAGGCATTCGGGTCAAGCGTGTCCAAGGAAACATTGAGCCGCTGGATGCCCGCGCTGCGTAATATCGGCAACTTGCCCGCCAACAACTGGCCATTAGTGGTCAGGCTAATGTCCTGAAATGCCAGCGTGCCTAACCCTCGAAGAAAGGGCTCCAACCTATCGCTCAGCAGCGGTTCGCCGCCGGTAATGCGCAACGCCTCAACACCGGCAACATCCCTGAGCAACTCGACTGCACGCAGCATCGCCGTGGCCGTCAGCTCATCGCGCGCGGCCACCAAGCGACGGCCATCGGCCACACAGTAGGTGCAGGCGTAATTGCAGGCCGCGGTGAGGCTCAGGCGCAGTTTGCGAAAACGTCGACCCTGTCGATCAACAATCACCCGACAACGCCGGCGTGGGAACCGATGGAGGGCTCGATGTCGTCCGCCAGCGTTTCGAGCACATAAACCTGACGCTCGCTCAACAGGTCGCCCAATAAATTGGCCATGGCCGTGTAATGTGGCATCTGCCGATGGCGCGCTATCGCCTCGTGACTGGCCCAGCGCTCGACGAAGATAAAACGACCGGCTTGTTCAATACACCGAGTGAGGACGTAGGACAGGCAGCCGTCTTCGGCGCGCGATGGCTGCACGCAGGCGCGCAGGACCCGCTCAACCTCCAACGCTTTACCGTCCTTGGCTGTCAGTACTGCTACAACGCTTATAGATTCACTCATGCTGATGGGTTCCTAGATTGATAAATCGTCAACGCTGCCCGGCGAAATGCCGACAACCCTTTGCAGCAATATCCGTTTCATCAAGGCCAGCCATCACCACAGGGTCGCTGTCATGGATGCTCGCAGACCTGAAGCGCAGACTGCCGCCACTGCGGCCATTGAGCACCGCCTGAATTTCCGCGAGCATGGCCATGGCCACGCTTTCCGGGGTGTCGCCGCCCAAGTCCAAACCAATCGGATAGTGCAAATATTCCAGCCCCGGCAGCTCGTCTTGCGGTTTAGCTAACTGCTCATGGATGCCGGCTAACAGGCGTTCGGTGCGCTCGCGCGGACCTAACTGGCCGACATAGCAGGGCTCACTGCGCAGCACGCCCTGAAGCCAATGCGCGTCTTGCACCAGGCTGTGGGTCATCACCGCTACTGCAGCCCCGCGCACTTGATCGCGGAAGGCGAAAGGCTGCTCGACATCGCCAACCAGCACCTGGTCAGCGTCGGCAAAACGCTCGGCGCGGGCGAAGTGCGCTCGCCCGTCTATCACCGTTACATGCCAGCCCAACAGCTTGGCCATGCGCACCAGCGGCTGGGCATCATGGCCCGCACCAAACACCACCAGACGCCGCACGGGCGGCAAGTACTCGAGAAGCACCTCCACCGGGTCTGAGCCATTCGGATAGAGACAGCGGGATGACTTACCGCGCAGCAAGGTTTGTTGCAGGTCTGCACGGATATGTTCAGCCAGCCCCGAGCGCAGCAGCTCGCCCCTAGCATGCTGCCCAGGCACCAAGAACAGGCGCGCGCCTAGGCGTGGTGAAGCACCCGTCGGGCTGGCAATCACCGTGGCGATGGCCGCTGGTTGTTGGGTGTCGCGAACGCGGAGTAAAGCATCGACTAACGCGCAGGAGCCGCTGGCCGGTAGACGCTCGAACAGCACGTGAACCTTGCCGTTGCAGCCCAAGCCGAAGCTCAGCGCTTCTTCGCTGGCCTCATCCGCCTCGGCGGTGCTGTAGCTGCGCAGCGCCGGCCCCGATTCGGTCAGCCACCAGGCTTTTTTTGCCACTTCCGCCTCCAAGCAACCACCACTGATGGTGCCCTCAGGCCTACCGAAACGCGACACCAACATGCGTGCACCCGGCCGTCGATACGCCGAGCCTTCGACCTTTACCACCGTCGCAAGCACCGCCTCGCGGCCAGCATCACGCTCGGTCAGAAGCGCATCCAGCAGTGCATTCAGACCCGACATGCGTTACCTCCGATCAATGCAGGGACTCGGTCCGCCGCTCGGCGACCGCGGGCACCGATACCCGTGCACCACTCTCGCCAAAGTGTTGCAGTACAAAGCTGCTCAGCGCGGCCAACTCTTGATCGTTGTAAATGGTGCCGAACGACGGCATATACCGGTCCACCGGGGTATCGGCCGAGCCGTGCCCGCTCAAGAGAATGCCCAGCAGGTTGCTGGCGGCAGGGTCATTAACCGTCTTCAGACCCAGCAGCATGGCCGTCGGGCTCTGGCTGCCGGTACCGTCCCAGCTGTGGCAACTGGCGCATGCCCCGGCAAACAGCTTATAGCCAAGGTCATTCTTGTTGGTCTGCCCCACCATCCCTGCCTTTTCTGGGCGAGGTACACCTTCGCTGCGCGGTGCTGAATCTTTGAGGAAGACAGCAATTGCCTGACGGTCAGCATCGGTCAAATGGCGCAAGCTGTTCTCCACCACCTCGGCCATGGGTCCCGAGGACAAGCCCAAGCCTGGCGCTGCGCCATCTTTTAAATAGCGCGCAAGCACGTCCGTGGGCCAAGCACCAATGCCGTGCTTAGGATCAGAGCTGATGTTGTAAGCGTTCCAGCCCTGAAGCACGTTACCGGCCAGCGAGCGGTCGCTGCTGACGGCTTGAAACAGGTTGCGCGGCGAATGGCACTCGCCGCAATGGCCCGGCCCTTCTACCAAGTACTTGCCGCGATTCCACTCCTCAGAATACTGGCTGTCCGCCTGGAACCGCTCGTCATCGAGGAACAGCAGGTTCCAGAAAACCATGCCCCAGCGCTGGTTAAACGGGAAGCTGATGTGGTTTTCCCGCGGGGCCTGTTCGACAGGCTCTAGGCTGGCGAGATAACCCTTGATCGCCAGAATGTCATCACGTGACATCTTGCTGTAGGCGGTATAGGGAAACGCCGGGTAATAGTGTTTACCATCGCGGCCCACACCCGTCTGCATCGCGCTGACGAACTCGTCATCGGTCCAGGCGCCGATACCAGTTTTTGTATCCGGGGTAATGTTGGGTGAAAACAGCGAACCGAACGGCAGCTTGAACTCGACACCACCGGCGAAGGGTTCACCGCCGGGCACGGTGTGGCAAGCCACGCAGTTGGAGGCGCGCGTCAGGTATTCGCCTTTAGCGAGCGAGTCGTCTTGCGCATAGGCCGCGTGCGCCAGCAGAGCAGCGTTGGCGAGCATCAGTAGATTGCTTATTAATTTCATCAGGTGCTCCTTAAACCGGGTAATAGCCGAAACGGCTCAGCGGCAAGCGACGAGTACGCTGACCCGATGCGGCAAATAGAGCGTTGACCAAGGCCGGGCCGATCAACGCAGTGCCCGCCTCGCCGACGCCACCCGGCGCCTCCAGACTCGGCAGCAGGTGCACCTCCACCGCCGGCGCTTCGCTGATCCGCAGCTGCCGGTAGTTGTGGAAGTTGGTCTGCTGCACCTGGCCGTTTTCGATCAGGATTTCGTTGAATAACGAGGCGGACAGGCCGAACAAGGTGCCGCCCTCGATTTGCGCCTTAACCGAGGTCGGGTTAGTCGCAAAACCGCAATCCACCACACTGACCAGACGCTTGATGCTCAAGCCCAAGTCGCCCTGCATCTCCAGTTCAACCAAGGTCGCCACATAGCTGCCGAACACCGCACTGACCGCCACACCACGGCCCTGCCCTGCGGGTAACGGCTTATTCCAGTCTGTTTTCTCGGCCAGCAAACGCAGCACCGCCTGGGCTCTTGGTTGCTCCGCCATCAGCTCCAATCGGTAAGCCACCGGGTCAGCCTTGGCGTTATGCGCCAGCTCATCAATAAAACACTCCAGGGCATAGGTCCCACGCAGCGGGCCCACGCCTCGCCACCAGGAAACGGGCACCACGCTCGGCTCCTGGCGGATATAACGAACCTGCAAATGCGCCAGGCTGTAGATAGGGTCCACGGCTACTTCGACGGCATCGGCATCCACACCGTTGGCCGGCAAGCTGCCGGCATAGCGGGCGAGAATCGAGGCGCCAGCGATGCGGTGTTCCCAGCCCAGCGGGCGCCCCTGCACGTCGAGGGCGGCCTGCATACGGTCGGCGTACAGCGGCCGGTAGAGGTCGTGGGTCATGTCCTCTTCACGGCTCCAGATCAGCTTGATCGGGTAATCAACCTGCCGCGCGATGGCCACCGCCTGGGTGATGAAGTCGAACTCCAGACGCCGGCCAAATGCACCGCCGATAAGCTGGTTGTGCACCTGGATTTTTTCCACTGGCAGCCCGGTGACTTGAGCTGCCGTCTGCTGAGCGAACACCGGCACTTGGGTGCCGACCCACAGTTCGCAGGCATCTTTACGCACATGGGCCACACAGCTCATGGGCTCAAGCGGCGAATGTGACAACAGCGCCTGCTCGTAAACCGCCTCGAACTGGCTGGCCGATTGCTGCTTGGCTTGTTCAATGTCGCCGGTGCGCTTGGCGACCACGCCATCACGGCTACTGGCGGCGAGCAGCTCCTGGTCCAATTGCGCTGAACCAATCGCGGCATGTGGGCCGAGGTCCCAGTCGATTTTCAGCGCCTTGATGGCCTGCTGACAGGCCCAGAAGTTACTCGCGGTGACGGCCACAGCATTGTCCAGGCGCACGATGTCGCGCACGCCAGGCACTCGTCGCGCCGCTGTGTCATCAACCTTGAGCAGCCGCCCGCCATACACCGGACAGGTGATGCTGGAGGCCACCAGCATGTCAGGGATTTGCAGGTCGATGGTAAAGCGTGCCTTGCCGTTAACCTTCGCGGGCGTATCCAAACGCTGCGCGGGGGTACCCAGCAGCTTGAACTGCTCGGGGGTTTTCAGCACAACGTCGCTGGGCAGTGGCAGCGTCGCAGCAGCCTCGACCAGTTCGCCGTAGTTAGCCTGCAGGCCATTGGGGCCAAATACTTGGCCGTTCTGCGCGTGGCACAGGCTCGGCGCGACGCGCCATTGCAGAGCAGCCGCCTGAATTAACAGGATGCGCGCCGTGGCACCAGCACGGCGCAGCGGCTCCCAGGTATAACGGGTAGAGGTCGAGCCACCGGTGGCCTGAAACTGCAGCAGGGTGTCGGTATACAGCGCCGAGTTCGGTGGCGCTTCCTGGATCATCACCTGATCCAGAGCAACCTCCAGCTCCTCTGCCACCATCATGGCAATACCGGTTTGCGCGCCCTGACCCATTTCAATCTTCGGTGAGATCACCGTGACCACGCCATCGGGGCCAACGCGGACAAAGGCACCGAAACCCTCAGCAGAGCGGTCGCCCAGCCGACCTGCGGCGGCTGCCTCGGCGGCGGCACTTTTGGACACCAGCGGCGGTAGCCAGGTACTCAATACCAGGCCGCCGAGGGCGATGCCGCTGCCCTGCAAGAGGCGGCGACGGGACATGTCAACAGTCACTTCGTTAGGTTTTTTCATCTCACGCCTCCTCTACACGGCCAATACTGTGAATGGCCGTACGAATACGGGTGTAGGTGGCGCAGCGACACAGATTGCCCGCCATGGCAGCATCAATCGCTTGGTCATCGGGCGCGGGGTGGCTCTGCAGCAGAGCAGTCGCGGCCATGATCTGCCCTGACTGGCAGTAACCGCATTGCACCACCTCGTGCGCTAGCCAAGCCTGCTGCACAGCTTGGCCCACAGCCGTCTCACCGATAGCCTCGATGGTGGTGATCGACCGACCCGCCACAGCGGAAATCGGCGTCACGCACGAACGGATCGGCTGACCATCGAGGTGCACGGTGCACACGCCACACTGGGCAATGCCACAACCATATTTTGTCCCGGTCAGGCCTAGCACATCGCGTAGGACCCACAGCAGGGGCATATCCGCTGCAACGTCAACCTGCTGCGACTGTCCGTTGATGATTAACGCTTGCATGGTATTTCCTCTGCTTAAAGTGTCGATGCCGACAACCTTGGTTATCGTTTCTTTCATTTCTTACGGCACGTGACGCTCACTGAAGCAGCCTCACGTACTACTGATTAATTTGCCTTAAACGAGCAACCAACCACCCAACCAGCGGGAAGGCGATGAGCGGAGTGAACGGCAGCAAAGCCACCACCTCCACCAAGACCATAAGTGGAAAACTCAAGCCCTGGATCAGCGGACCTAAGACACTCAGCACCAACAAGAGTGCTGGATAGAGCTCCAGAAAACCCACCCACATACGTCACAGGGCGGCGTTTATTTGATGCGCTCGCTTACCGCGGCAGGCATAACAGCTCTGCAGCTATCCGCCGCGCCTGATGACCTGGATTGTTTAAATAAAAAAGCCCTACCACCCAGGAACTTGAGATGGCAGGGCAATAACCTGTGTTATGCCGGAAACAAGCAATCAATCGTCGCTGACACGTACAACTAATTTTCCAAAATTATGGCCTTGCAACAGCCCGATAAAGGCTTTGGGTGCCTCCTCTAAACCACTCACCAAATCCTCGCGATACTTGATCCGACCCTGCGCAAGCCAGCTCGACATCTCGTTAAAGAACTCGTCGTAGCGGTGCGCGTAATCATCAAAAATAATGAAACCTTGCACATTAATACGCTTACGCAGAATGGCACCCATCAAGGACGGCAAACGATCTGGCCCGCTCGGTAAGGCGGTATCGTTGTAATGCGCGACAATGCCGCAGACAGGCACTCGAGCCTTGGTATTCAGCAGCGGCAGCACCGCATCGAAGACCTTGCCACCGACACTCTCAAAGTAGACATCAATACCTTCAGGGCAGGCCTTGGCAAGTTGCTCGGAAAAGTCCGCTGCATGGTGATCGAGGCAGGTATCAAAACCCAGCACCTCGACGGCATACCGGCACTTTTGCGCCCCGCCCGCCACACCAACCACATGGCAGCCCTTGATCTTGCCGATCTGCCCTACAGTTGCGCCGACGGGCCCGGTAGCAGCGGCCACCACCAGCGTTTCGCCTACCTGCGGCCGGCCAATATCGAGCAGGCCCATGTAAGCGGTGAAGCCCGGCATACCCAATATGCCGAGGGCATAAGAGGGCTGTGTTGGCGAATCGCCTAACGCAGTCAGGTCGCTACCATCGGAGATGGCGTAGTCCTGCCAGCCATTAAAAGACATTACCCAGTCATCCACTTTGTAAGCCGGATTTTTCGAGGCCACCACGCGGCACACGGTGCCCCCCACCATGACCCCGCTGATGTCCACCGGCGGCGCATAAGACGGTGCATCACTCATGCGACCGCGCATGTAAGGGTCAAGTGAGAGGTAGACGGTGCGCAACAAGACCTGCCCCTCTGCAGGCTGAGGAATTGGGCTGTGCTCAATGCGAAAATTGGCATCTACAGGCGCGCCGTGCGGGCGCGATGCCAGCACAATACGTCGATTGATTTGCTTTGACTGAGGCATGTTCAAACTCCTAAATGGGTGTGAAAGGCAGCTGTATCAAGGCTAATAATTAGACCAGTCGGCTATTTGGCAGGCAGAGACCGCTCACTTAAAGGGCGGACAACCGCGCCATCAGGCTTTGTTAAAAGCCAGCGTGGTCAAGGTCGTGGCCATCGCGTTTTCCAGCGACCGACTATTGCGGTGCAGCTTGCTCAGCAGGCTGGCCCCGAGCCACAGCTGGTAAAGAGCGGTAGCTGTTTGGTAAACATCACACTGCGGCAGAGAAGCATCGCGCTGCCCCTGCTCGATACATCCAGCGATACGCTCAATAATATGATCCGCACCATCGCGCAGCGTGATACGCATGGACTCTGAAAGATCCGCCACTTCAGCGCTCAACTTCACGACCAGGCACTTCTGCTCATCGCAGGGCTCACAGTAGCTATCCAGCCACTTCTGCCAATAGCCCATAAGCCGCTCGCGAGCGGTGTTACCAGTTACGGCGAAACGCTCATCCATATTCGCCAAGTAATTGCGGAAGTAATCTTCGAGCAAGGACTGGCCGAATTGCTCTTTGGATTTAAAGTAGTGGTAGAACGAGCCCTTGGGCACGCTTGCGGCCTGCAAAATCTCGTTTAAGCCCACGCCTGTAAAGCCCTTCACGACCATTATCCGGTGGCCGGTGTTGAGTAAATGCTGGCGCGTGTCATCGTAATTTTGCTTCATAGGGGGCAGGTTACCAATAAATTAGACCAGTCGTCTACAAGGGATGTTAACGCCTCGCTATATCAATATGCCCTCCACAAGACCCACACCAGGCCCCGACTGAAGGGCCTATCCACTGACAAAAGCGGTACGTGTTGAGCCTATCTTGGGCCATACCAGTAAATAATAGACCGGTTGACTATTGAGCGCGTAGCCTATGCCGTGCAGCAACCCCGTTACCTAGGCAGCAGCAGCGTCTATAAATGTTCGGCGCCTCCCACGGAGCTAAATCGATGATAAAACTTCACCACCTTAATGCTTCACGCTCCATTCGCATCCTTTGGCTGCTAGAGGAAATAGGTGAACCGTATGAGCTAATCAAATACGCCCGCGATGATAAAACCCATTTAGCCCCCGCCTCACTCAAGGCCATTCATCCTCTCGGCAAATCGCCGGTGATTGAGCTAGATGGCCAAGTGATTGCAGAGTCCGGCGCGATGGTGGAAGTGCTGATTAAGCGCTTTGCACCTCACTTAGCGCCTGATGAAAATTCAGCTGAATACAGTGATTACCTCACATGGATTCACTTCTCAGAAAGCTCAGCCATGCTTCCGCTCTTATTAAAAATATTTAATGAGTTTGAAATAAAGTCCGGAACGGATCTTAAATTTCTTAACGACTACGCTGAAACTGAATTTAATAACGTTTTTTCATACCTGAACGACTACCTGAATGGTAAGAACTTTTTAGTCGCGGACCAACTTACAGGTGCAGACTTCATGCTCGGATTTGTAGTGAAGGGCGCACTCAAATGGCTCACATCCGAGAGCAAATTCCTGCATATCCGACGTTATGTTCGTAACCTTGAAAATCAAACAAGCTTTAAACGAGCACTGGACATCGATGCCAACTGAATCAGCCCACGCTTTGTCAGCGCCGCGATGGCCAACCTTGGGCTGACTGCAGCCAGTCACTGCTTAGGCTTGATTATTGTTGCAGTTGCCATCCCCATAAACGTGGCACGTTTATGGGGGCAGTCGTAATACGCGCACGCGACCGCTGCTTAACCACAGGCGACGATATGCTCGGCAATCAACAGCGGCAACCTTCGCGCTTCACGCATGGTGAGCGGTGCCTCGACAGAAAAGCTGACCAAATGGCAAGCCGTCCTCGGGCCATGGACAGTGGACGCAGAGCGCGGGTCATTGTGGCGATCCACAGTAAAGCGTGTAAGCCACGGCTTACAGCCTCGTAACCAAGCAAACGCTCGGCTTTATTTTGTGACGCAGGTCTTGTTAGACTCGGTATTGTCTTACAAAAACAACAAACGCCGTCAACGGCGGTCACTGGGGCCACACATGCGCTCATTGTTTCTTGCTATTGGCTGCGTAGCAGCCACCATCAGCCCATTGGTATTGGCTAACGGCCAAGACCAAATCTCCGATCCTAAAGCCGCTGTGCAACAGTTCTGGGGCCAGGTGTATGGCCAGGGCGGCACCACCTTGTATTGCGGCAAAGCTTTTAGCGAGGAAAGCGGCCAGCTTAAAGCCAGCGCGATTTACAGCACTAAACAGCTCAAAAGCTCCCTGCGCTGCATCACCAACCGTCAGTGCGGGATCATGAACCCGCGTTACGTTTATATGGCATCTGACCTACATAACCTTTACCCGGCCCTGACTCGCGTTGAACTGGTGCGCCGCAATGCGCAGTTTGGCGACTTGGACGACAGCGTGGCGAGCAAATTCGATGATATCGGCTGTGATATGAAAACCAGCTTCCAGATGGTCGAACCGCGCGATGAAGCCAAGGGCAATGTCGCTCGGGCGATTTTCTATATGCACGTTGAATACGGCCTGCCAATCGTTGGCCAAGTGCAGGTGTTTAAGCAGTGGCACCAGATGGACCCACCCGATGCCGAGGAAAAAGCCCGCAACGATAAAATTGCCAGCCTGCAAGGCACGCGTAATCGCTTTATCGATAACCCAGAATTGGTCGAGCAGCAGATCAACAACTGATACTCATCAGCCTTGCTTTTTTTCAAGGCCCGCACAGGCAAAGCTGCTCAGGGGAATAAGCCGGGCAGCCTTATAGCGGTCATTGAGGCCATCAGCGCATTGCCCGTCTCTGAACGCAATGGGCTGACCTTAGGCGCGCGGCACCCGGCAAAACTCGCTGATTAACAGGCGTAAAAAAACCGGCTCGCAAGCCGGTTTTTTTACAGTGCCTAACGTGCTTAGAACTGCGCAGCGTCGAGCAGATACAGCGACTCACTGCCGGCCTTAACCGAGGCGGTCAGCGAGTGGATGCGCGGCAGTAGGCGGGCGAAGTAAAAACGCGCCGTGCCAAGCTTGCTGACGTAGAACTCATCCTGCCCCTGCTTGGCCAGCGCGGTGCGCGCCATCAGGGCCCACATGTAGGCATATGCCGTGTAGCCGAATACCTGCAAGTACTCGACCGAGGCCGCGCCGACTTCATTGGGGTTGGCTTTGGCGCGCGCCAGCAGATCAGCGGTCATCAACTCCAAGTTGGCGATGGCCTCTTTCAGGGGGTTCACGAACTCAGCCAGTGAGGCATCAGCCGAATCGGTGAAGGCTTTGATCTCGTCAGCGAAGTGTTGGTAGAACGCACCGCCACTGCCGACTACTTTGCGGCCGACCAGATCAAGCGCCTGGATGCCATTGGTGCCTTCGTAAATCTGGGTGATGCGGCAGTCACGAATCAGCTGCTCTTGGCCCCACTCACGAATAAAGCCATGGCCGCCAAAGATTTGCTGCCCGTGTACGGTGGTTTCCAGCGCCATGTCGGTGAGGAAGGCCTTGGCCACCGGCGTCAACAGGGCCACCAGTTCGTCGGCACGTTTACGGGTGGTGGCGTCTTCGCTGAACTTGGCGGTGTCGAGTTGCATGGCCACGTAGCTGGAGAAGGCACGACCACCCTCGTTCAGCGCTTTCATGGTCAGCAGCATGCGGCGTACGTCTGGGTGCACGATGATCGGGTCGGCGGCTTTGTCTTTAGCCTGAGGCCCAGTCGGTGCGCGGCTCTGGATGCGGTCGCGAGCATACTCGACAGCGTTCTGGTAGCTGCGCTCACCCAAGGACAGGCCCTGAATACCGACGCCCAGACGCTCGTAGTTCATCATGGTGAACATGGCCGCGAGGCCTTTGTTCGGCGCATCGACGATCCAGCCGGTGGCGCCGTCGAAGTTCATCACACAGGTGGCCGAGGCCTTGATGCCCATTTTGTGCTCGATGGAGCCGCAGGACAGTGCGTTTTGCTCGGCCAGAGAGCCGTCAGCGTTGACCATGATCTTTGGTACAAGGAACAGCGAAATGCCTTTTGGCCCAGCGGGCGCGTCCGGCAGCTTGGCCAGCACCAGGTGAATAATGTTCTCGGTCAGGTCGTGCTCGCCGCCGGTGATAAATATCTTGGTGCCGCTGATCTTATAGCTGCCGTCGGCTTGCGGCTCGGCCTTGGTGCGGATAATGCCCAAGTCTGTGCCGGCGTGCGGCTCGGTCAGGCACATGGAGCCTGCCCACAGGCCGGAGTACATGTTTGGCAGGTATTTTTCTTTTAGCTCTTCGCTGGCGTGAGCGTTGATCGACAGGCACGCGCCTGCGGTCAGCATCGGGTACAGACCAAACGACAGGTTGGCTGAGTTGACCATTTCCTCGACCTGCGCCGAGATCGCCTTGGGCATGCCCATGCCGCCGAAGAGCGGATCACCACCCACGCCCACCCAACCACCATCGGCGTAAGCCTGGTAAGCCTCACGGAAGCCGGCCGGGGTTTTCACCGCACCGTCGGCCCAGGAGCAACCTTCTTCGTCGCCACTGCGATTGAGCGGCGCGATGACACCACCCGTGATCTTGCCGGCTTCTTCCAAAATGGCCGCCGCGGTATCTTCGTCGACCACGTCCGCCAGGGCCGGCAACTGGGCCCACAGCTTGGACACTTCAAATACTTCGTTGAGCACGAAGCGCATATCGCGCAGGGGAGCTTTGTAGTCAGCCATGGAGCAAATCCTCGGACGAGCAGCAGGTGTAAAGGTGGGCGTGGAGTCTAACCGAACACCTTTTTAGACACATAGCGTCGCGTCATGACTATAAGGTCACAACGCATCATGCACGCCTAAAATAGCAAACCCGCCGAAAGGCGGGTTTGCTAAGGAGCCTGCGCCGGTTACAGCGCGAAATGCTCAGCAGGCAAACGCATCAGGCATTCACTGCCGGCCTCGGCGCCCGCCAGGTAGGTGGCGGTGCGCGGCAGCAAGCGCTTGAAGTAGAACTCACAGGTGGCCAACTTGGCTTGGTAGAACGCCGCATCGTCAGTGCCTGCTGCCAGCTTCTGCTCGGCCACTTCGGCCATGCGCAGCCAGAAATAGCCGAGGATGACATAGCCGGAGTACATCAGGTAATCCATTGATGCAGCGCCCACTTCATCTGGGTTCTTCATGGCTGCCATGCCGATTTTCTGTGTCAGCGCGCCCCACTGCTGGTTCAACCCAGACAATTGCGCGACATAGCCTTTGAGCTGCGGATGCTCGGCCTGACTTTCACAAAATTTATGGACGATTTTGGTAAAGCCACGTAGCAGCTTGCCTTGGCTGCCCAGCACCTTGCGCCCGAGCAGGTCGAGGGCCTGGATGCCGTTGGTGCCTTCGTAGATCAGTGCGATACGGCAATCACGAACTAACTGCTCCATGCCCCACTCACGGATAAAGCCATGACCGCCCAATACCTGCATGCCGTGGTTGGTCACCTCTAAACCGCTTTCAGTCATAAAGGCTTTGCAGATCGGGGTCAGGAAGGCCAACAGGTTTTCGGCCTCTTCGCGCTGCTCGGCGCTGGCCGCGCTGTGCGCTTGGTCGATTAACTGCGCGGTAAAATAGGCCAGCGCGCGGTTGCCTTCGTTGAGCGCCTTCATGGTCAGCAACATACGCCGCACATCGGGGTGCACGATGATCGGGTCGGCAGATTTTTCCGGGGCTTTAGCGCCTGTCAATGCACGCATTTGTAAGCGGTCGTTGGCGTATTTGATCGCGCCTTGGAAGCTGGTTTCACCCAGACACAAACCCTGCATGCCCGTGCCCAGGCGCGCGTGGTTCATCATGGTGAACATGCAGTTGAGACCCTTATTAGCCTCGCCAATCAGGTAGCCGGTCGCGTCGTCAAAGTTCATCACGCACGTGGCGGATGCCTTGATGCCCATTTTGTGCTCGATAGAGCCGCAACTCACGCCGTTGCGTGTGCCTGCTTCGCCCTGCGCATCAGGTACAAACTTAGGCACGATAAACAGCGAAATGCCCCGAGTACCGGCGGGCGCGTCGGGCAGTTTAGCCAGCACCAGATGCACGATGTTTTCGCTCAGGTCGTGCTCGCCGGCGGAGATAAAGATTTTGCTGCCGGTGATGGCATAGCTGCCGTCGGCCTGAGGCACCGCGCGGGTCTTGATCAGGCCCAAGTCGGTGCCGCAATGGGCTTCGGTCAAGCACATGGTGCCGGTCCAGCTGCCTTCGGTGAGCTTGCTCAGGTAGGTGTTTTTCTGTTCGTCGCTGCCGTGGGCGTGAATGGCCGACATCGCGCCGTGGGTCAGACCTGGGTACATGCCCCACGATAAGTTACTAGAGCCCACCATCTCGCTGACGATCAACCCCAGCGAAGACGGCAAGCCTTGGCCGCCATAAGCCGGATCGGCAGCCAAGCCGTTCCAGCCGCCCTCAACGTACTGGGCAAAGGCTTCCTTGAAGCCTTTGGGCGTAGTCACCACGCCGTCGTTGATTTGGCATTCCTCTTCATCACCGGAGCGGTTCAGCGGTGCCAACACCTGCTCACAGAACTTGGCACCCTCGCCCAGGATGGCGCTGACCATGTCTGGCGTGGCATCACTGGCACCCATGGCGGCGTAACCGGCATGAAAGTCGAAGACCTCGTCGATTAGAAACTGCATATCGCGCAGGGGGGCTTTGTACTCAGGCATGCGGGCTGCTCCGGCAACTAAATCGTGGGTAATGAGCCTACGCTGAGGCCCAAGCCGCGCGGTCACAATCACACTGCACATGCTGAATACAGCATCATTAGCGGCGTGCGGGCTCCAGCTTGATCGCCCCGCGGCGCTGGCCATAACTGCGAATGCAATTACGCCCGGCGCCCTTGGCGTTATACAGCGCCTGATCGGCTGCTTTAAGCACCTCTTCGGGGTTACGCTGCTCCAAACCGCGCTCAGCCACACCCATGCTAATGGTCACCGACACGTGCGTCGCCGCAGTGCCTGCGCGCTTGGCCCGACCTTGCTTATCGCTCTGTGGCCGCTGCTGCTTATCACGCAACTGGATGGAATAGGTCTCGATGGACTGGCGGATCAGCTCAAGATGAGGCAAACACTCTTCCAGTGTTTTGCCGGGGAACACTAACGTGAACTCCTCACCGCCGTAGCGATAGGCTTTGCCGCCGCCGCCAATCTTGCGCAATTGGCTCGCAACGACCCGCAGCACTTGATCGCCAACGTCGTGGCCGTGGCTGTCGTTGAATTTTTTAAAGTGATCGACATCAGCCATGGCGATCACGTAGCTGCGACCCATGCGTTGCAAGCGCTCGTTCAAGGCGCGCCGCCCCGGCAAGCCCGTCAGTTCATCACGAAAGGCCATTTGATAAGCCTCATGCACCACGGCCGCTAAGAGGATCAACATGATCTGGCTGCTCATTACATTCAGCGCATTGGGCAGAATGAAGGTGTTCGGCAGCATCCACAGCAGACCACACAACCCTACCAACTGCGCGGCATGCAAAGGCCGTGGCGTACGCAAATACTGCACCAGCAACAAAACCAGGCCGAGCACAAACACCGGGTACGCCAGCTGTATCAGCGCTAGCCACTCGACCTGCAGCGCTGGCCAGCGCACCACTGACAACCACTGCAATAACGCGCCAGGGAAACGCTGCGCCAGCCCCACCGTCACCGCACTGACCGCGAGTAAAACAGCTGCACGTGCGACCAAGTCCTGCAGCAGATGGGTACGTTCTTGCCAGGCGGCATACAGGCTGTAGAGCAGCGGCAGAAGCAGACTGCCAAGATGAAAGGTCAGCGCGGCATCGCTGCGCACTTGGCCAGTTAGGCGAAAGTGATCGACTTGGGTGTCCAGTAGGAAATAGCCGAGGTACAGCGTCAGCAGCAAGAACACCTCGCGCTGGCGACCATAGACCAAGCAAAACGCCCCACCGAGCAAGAGCAGCAAGGTCGGCAAGACGTTGAACAAAGAGCTGAAAAACTCGCTCAGGACCGCCAGCCGCGCCAACAGCAGACCGCCAAACAGGAGCAACAGCGAAGGCAAAAAATGACCGAAGCGCACAGCAGCAAAACGCGACAAAGCAGGCTCCAGGCAGTGGCAAAAAGTGGTTAACGCCGAGCATTTTGCCTGTAAACCGAGGGTTTCACACGGAACTCAGTAAGCAAATCATCACGCCAACTGAAGTTTTCAGGCCCAAAAAACCGCACGACTTACGTGTTAACCACGCACGGTGAGAAGTAGGTGGATGCACCGGATTAGCAGGCATAAAAAAACCGCCATCCAGAGGGCAGCGGTTTCTTTGACCTAGAAAGGACTAAGGCTTAGTAGCCCAGGGCGAAATCTTCTTCGGCCATGTCCATCAGGTTGTTGGCGCCGGACAGCATGGCGTCAACGTGCGTACGGGTGCGCGGCAGGATGCGTGCGAAGTAGAAGTTAGCCGTCTGTAGCTTAGCCTTGTAGAAGGCCTCGTCTTCAGCGCCAGCAGCGATCTTCTCGGCAGCCAGGCGTGCCATGTCAGCCCAGAAATAAGCCAGGCAGGCATAACCGCAGTACATCAGGTAATCAACGGAAGCAGCACCGACTTCTTCGCGATCTTTCATTGCAGCCATGCCAACCTTGGTGGTGATGTCGCCCCACTCTTGGTTCAGCTTAGCCAGCGGTGCGACGAGGCCTTTGATGGCTTCGTTGCCTTCGTTGGCCTGGCAGAACTTGTGTACGATCTTAGTGAAGTTCTTCAGCGCGCCACCCTGGGTCATCAGGATCTTGCGACCCAGCAGGTCGAGTGCCTGAATGCCGGTGGTGCCTTCGTACATCATGGAGATGCGGCAGTCGCGAACGTTCTGCTCCATGCCCCACTCAGCGATAAAGCCGTGACCACCATAGATTTGCATGCCGTGGTTAGCGGCTTCAAAGCCAACTTCGGTCATAAAGGCTTTGGCGATTGGCGTGAGGAATGCCAGCAGATCGTCTGCGGCCTTTTTCTCGGCTTCGTCTTTGCTGTATTTGACGATATCAACCTGCTTGGCGGTGAAATACACCATCGCACGGTTGCCTTCAGCAAAGGCCTTCATGGTCAGCAGCATGCGACGAACATCGGGGTGAACGATGATCGGATCAGCGGCTTGGTCCGGTGCTTTAGGGCCGGTCAGCGAACGCATTTGCAGGCGCTCGCGGGCGTATTTCAAACCACCCTGGAAACCCAGTTCAGCATGCGCCAGGCCCTGCAGTGCAGTACCCAGACGTGCGGTGTTCATAAAGGTGAACATGCAGTTCAGGCCTTTGTTCGGTGGGCCGATCAAATAACCGGTGGCGCCGTCAAAGTTCATCACGCAGGTCGCATTACCGTGGATGCCCATCTTGTGTTCGATCGAACCACAGTTAACGGTGTTACGGTCACCGACATTGCCATCAGCATTGACGATGAACTTAGGCACGATGAACAGCGAGATGCCTTTGGTGCCAGCCGGCGCATCGGGCAGGCGTGCCAATACGATATGAACGATGTTGCCGGACATGTCGTGTTCGCCAGCAGAGATAAAGATCTTGGTGCCGTAAAGTTTGTAAGTACCGTCAGCCTGTGGCTCGGCCTTGGTGCGCAGCATGCCGAGGTCAGTACCGCAATGCGACTCGGTCAGGCACATGGTGCCCGTCCACTCGCCCGATACCAGCTTGGTCAGGTAAGTGTGCTTCTGGTCGTCAGTGCCGTGCTCAGCGATGGTGTTCATGCAGCCGTGCGACAGGCCCGGGTACATGCCCCACGACCAGTTGGCAGTACCAACCATTTCACTCAATACCAGGCCCAGCGACTCAGGCAAGCCTTGACCGCCGTGATCGGCGTCATGCGCCAAGCTCGGCCAGCCACCTTCAACGTACTGCTGGTAGGCATCTTTGAAGCCGGACGGCGTTTTCACGCCATCAGCGGACCAAGTGCAGCCTTCTATGTCACCTACACGGTTCAGCGGGGACAATACTTGCTCACAGAACTTAGCGCCTTCTTCAAGAATGGCGTCGACCATATCTGGAGTGGCGTCCTGGCAGCCAGGCAGGCTCTGATAGTGCGCTTCATAGCCGAGCAGTTCGTCGCGTACGAAACGTATATCACGCAAGGGGGCCTTGTAATCAGGCATAGCGGTTGACCTCTGCGGTGGATTCTTAGTGTGTAGGTGACCGGGTATTCGGTCGTTTTCGGGAGTTATCCCGGTGCTCGAATGCCCTTGGGCAACCAAGCTAATCAAACAAGCGTTTGAAACATACGTTTATGGCTATTTAATGTCAAGCACCCCGGCTGCCGCTCAAGCCACCAGATCGACCACCGGTGTGGGCTTCTGCAGGCCACTGAGTTGCTTGTACAGATCCAGATTAGCTGGCGGCGGCTGATCCTGCTGTGCCGATGCGGCAGTTTGCTCTGCCTCAACCGGCAGCTCTTCATCTTCTATAAGCGCCTCGGCGCGCGCCTCACTGGCTGCCTGCGCCTCATTGCGCTGCTGTTGCGCCAATTGCACGCGAGCCTCCACCATTGACACCTGCGCTTGCGCGGCCACTTGGCGATCTTGTGCAGAAGGCTCAGCGGGAGCCAGGGCTGCGCGGATCACTACTTCCATTTTCCTGAGGGTCGCTTCAGGGTCGTTGGACACAGCGCCGGCGTCGATGCCGACTTCACCGGCAATCGCGTAACGTTTGCCGTCAGGCCCGCGCTCATAGGTGTAACTCGGCGCGCTGGCATAACGGCCACCTACTGCAGCATGGGCTTGCTCGTGGGTGCGCACTTCCTGGTCACGGCTGGCCAGCTTGGTGATTTCAAGTTGTTCAAGGCGCTGCTGCTGAGGACTCGCCTCACCTTTAGCCGACTGGGCTTTATCCGAATTTGCCGAAGCGTCGTCGGGCTTATCCGCCTCATCACGCGACGAAGCGGACTGCTCACCAGCCAACGGCTGGGCAGCCTTAGTTGGCGCCTGGGCAGCGCGGGTGATATCGGGGGAAACATCAGGCGATACAGCAGGTGAAAGAAGCCTTACCGGCAGCAGATTAGCCGCTGGCGCAGAGTAGGACGTTGCGCCACCAATCTGCATGTCATCACTCCTCGTCCCTTAGCCGCCACTCACGTCACGGCGTAAGCGCACACGGGTTGGAGGGCTTAGGCCTTGGTGTCGATCAGAGTACCGAGAACTTCATCAGCCGTTCTCACCACCTTAGCGCCTGCTTGAGCTTCATTTTGCCCTTGGCGCAGCGCGACTAAACTCTCAGCCAAGTCAGGGCGGTTCTGCTCCGCAGCGCTTGGCGCTGGGTTAACCTGATTGGCCGGAGGTGTTGATGTGGGCTGCTGCGGCTGAGTCACTGCATTACTGGCAATGGCTGCAGCGGCTTGTTCGGTCCGGCGCTGGCCAGACTGAATCGTGCTGATGCCCGAATTAAAAGCACTTCCAGAAATTTCCATAGCATGCTCCGTTTTAGTGAATCACTAACAAACCAATTTAAGCAGAAATTGCTCGAAAAACGTACAAGTAAAACGCTATGGCACTTAGCCTGCTTATAGCGGGCAGTGCAGAAGATCGAGATTAAGGTAGCTGCAAACTGCAGCCGGTGAGGCATCCGCTAGCCGCGGCAGATAACCTAAGCAAGGCGCGGGGAGGCGCTCGGCCAGAGTGGCAAGGTTGTCTTCAAGACGTGAGATTTGCGGGTCGACCAGATTGGCCACCCAGCCGGCTAACGGCAGACCATCGCGCAGGATCGCCTCAGCCGTCAACAACGCCTGATTGATGCAGCCAAGACGCACGCCGACCACCAAAATGACCGGCAGCTTCAATGCTATCGCCACATCCGACAACGTTGCCTCACCAGCCAGTGGGACGCGCCAGCCGCCGGCACCTTCTATTAGGGTAAAGTCGGCGCGCTTGTCCAGAATGGCCTGCACGGGGCCTTGCAGCGCCGCCACATCCAGCAACACACCTACTTCGCGCGCCGCCAGATGCGGCGCAATGGCGGGCTCAAATGCCAGCGGATTAACCTCTTCATAACGCAGGGCCACGGTGCACTCGCCCAGTAATGCTAAGGCGTCATCGTTACGCAAACCATCCGCCGTTGATACGCAGCCCGACGCCACCGGCTTGGCTGCCGCAGTGGACAACCCGGCCAATTTTGCTGCATGCAGCAAGCCGGCAGCGACGGTGGTTTTGCCGATTTCGGTATCCGTACCGGTGACGAAGAACGCTTGAGTCATTTAGCTGATTTCCTTCTGTAACACGCCGTATACCACCTGATAGGTTGCCGGCAGGCCTTGGGGCTGACGGAACTGCTCATACGCACTGAGCAGCGCCAGCATGCGCGCACGCCCAGTCAAACCGCCTGGGCGGCCGGGATTGAGATTGTGTGCACCCAGAGCTTTGAGTTCATGGGTCAGGCTGCGTACATCCGGGAAATGCAGGGTTTGTGGCGTCACATGCAGGCTCAGCAGCGTCAGCGTGCTGTCGTCACACACACGCTGATAGTCCTCGAACCGACGGAAGCGATTAACGTGGACAAAACCATCCACCGCCTGCCAGCTGTCGCGCAGCTCCTGCAAGGTGCCGACGCACAGGCTACTGAAGGCCAGCACACCGCCAGGTCTAAGCACGCGCCGAGCTTCGCTGAGTACCGCCGGAAAATTTGCGCACCACTGCAACGCGAGGCTGGAAAACAACAGGTCACACATGGCATCGCGCAGGGGCAGCTGCTCGGCATCACCGGCAATGAACTGCTGCGCACCGCCTAGCGGTCGGGCGTGTTGCAACATGCCCTCAGCAATATCCAACGCCAAGCCAGCGCTCGATGGGAACCGCTCAGCCAAGACCCGGCTGAAATAGCCCGTACCGCAACCCAGATCAAGCCAGCGCGCCGGGTTGATTGACGCGGGCAGCGCGGCCAACAGCCGCTGGCCGACCTGCCGCTGTAAGGCGGCCACGCTGTCGTAGCTCCCCGCCGCACGGGAAAAAGAAGCTGCCACTTGACGCTTATTCGGCAACCCGCCGAGTGAGTCTTGGGCTGGATCAATCATCACCGGCCTCGTGCAGAAACGCCTGAATGGCCGCTGCAATCTCATGCGGGCGTTCCAGCGCAAACGCATGACTGGCGTGATCAATCAGGCCGATCTCAACATCGGGCAAAAGCATCAACAGCGCTTGCGCAGCACCCGCGGGAACCAGCCCATCCTGGCCGGCAAACAGGTGCAGTTGCGGCCCCACAAACGCCTGCAGCGCAGCGCGCGTATCCATGGCCGCCAGCACATCCAACCCCGCCAGCAAGGCAGCGGAATTAGGCAGTGGCGCAGCGCTCAACAGCTGTCGCGATAAACCGCGGGCATCCGCTGCACCTTGGGCACACAACAGCGCAAAGCGCTTCAGGGCAGCGGGCGCATCAGCGGCACAACCTTGGCGAAAAGCGCCGAACGTTTCTGCGTTCATTGCGGCAGGCCAGCTTGGCTGCGCGACAAAGCACAGATTGCTGGCCATAGTCAGCAGGCCGCTGCAACGCTCGCCACGCCGCGCGGCCAACTCGGCTGCAAGCATGCCGCCGAGGGACCAGCCTCCCAGCCAAACATCCTGCGCCAGCTCGGCGTCTAGCTGATCCAGCCAGTCGGCTGGGTCAGTGGAGTCCAATAACGGTAACGGTTCGATCTGCACGTTTAAGCGCGGATCAAGCCCGCGCAAGGCATCAGCCAGCGGCTGTAAGGGCGCAGTGCCCAAGCCCCAACCGGGCAGCAAAATCAGCCGATCACGCATGGGTGACGCCCTCCGCAGCCAGTTGTGGCCAGCACTCAGCCAGCGCCTCAAGTAATAGTTCCAACTGCGCCAGGCTGTGAGCAGCAGACAGCGTTACCCGCAGGCGAGCACTACCAGCCGGCACGGTGGGTGGGCGAATCGCCGTGACCAGCAAACCTCTCTCACGCAGCAGATGTGACAGCTGCATAGCGCGGCCGCTGTCACCCATCAAGATCGGCTGAATCGGCGTGGCGCTGTCCATCAGCTCAAGACCAATGGCCTGCGCGCCTTGGCGAAAGCGCGCGATCAACCTATTTAAATGCTCGCGACGCCAGTGTTCGCTGCGCAGCAACTCCAGGCTTTTCAATGTGGCACAGGCCAGCGCAGGTGGCTGGCTGGTGGTGTAGATATAGGGCCGAGCGAATTGCACCAAGGTCTCGATCAGCTCCTCACTGCCGGCGACAAACGCACCTGCCGTACCAAAGGCCTTGCCCAACGTACCGACCAGCACCTGCACATCATCCGTGCCCAGGCCGAAGTGCTCAATAATGCCGCCGCCGGTTGCGCCCAGCGGGCCGAAGCCATGAGCATCATCGACCATCACCCACGCATTAGCGCGCCGTGCCTCAGCGCACAGTGCCGGCAAGTCAGGCAGATCACCGTCCATGCTGAACACACCGTCGGTGACTACCAACGTATTGCCGCTGGCCTTGCGCAAGCGATTGGCCAAGCTCACAGCATCGTTGTGCAAGTAACGAGAAAAGCGCGCGCCGCTGAGCAAGCCCGCGTCCAGCAAGGAGGCGTGATTAAGGCGGTCTTCCAAAACGGTGTCGTCACGCCCGACCAGCGCCGTTACCGCGCCGAGGTTGGCCATATAGCCGGTGGAAAATAACAGCGCCCGTGGCCGCCCTGTGAACTCAGCCAACGCTTCTTCCAGCTCATGATGCGGCCTGCTATGGCCAATCACTAAATGCGATGCACCGCCGCCAACGCCCCAGCGCGCAGCACCCGCACGCCATGCTTCAATCACTTGCGGGTGATTGGCCAGGCCAAGGTAGTCGTTGGAACAGAAAGCCAACAGCGCGCGGCCGTCAACCGTCACCAGCGGCCCTTGCGGTGACTCAAGCAAGGGACGTTGGCGATACAGATTGGCGGTGCGGCGCTCGGCGAGGCGAGTGGCAAGATCGAAGCTCATGGCAGCCCGGTTGGCTTTTATGGAAGGGGTTATACCGCAGCGTTGTAGAACAGCGTGGAGTCGCGCTGCTCTGCAAGGGCCTGCTCAATCGCCGCCTGGTGCACTTCATCCGCATGCCCTTCGCGCGCTTCTGGCTTAATGCCGAGACGGGCGAACAACTGCATATCCTTATTAGCCTGCGGGTTGGCAGTGGTCAGCAACTTCTCGCCGTAGAAAATCGAGTTGGCACCGGCGAAGAAGGCCAAGGCTTGCATCTGCTCATTCATCGCCTCACGGCCGGCAGACAGCCGCACGTGCGACTGCGGCATCATGATCCGCGCCACAGCGAGCATGCGGATAAAGTCGAACGGATCGACATCTGGCTCATCGGCGAGCGGCGTACCCTTAACCTTAACCAGCATGTTGATGGGCACGGACTCCGGATGCTCAGGCAGATTCGCCAGTTGGATCAATAGGCCCGCGCGGTCATCCAGCGACTCACCCATGCCGAGGATGCCACCGGAGCAGATTTTCATGCCCGACTCACGCACGTGGGCCAGGGTTTCCAGGCGCTCACCGTAGGTGCGGGTGGTAATGATGCTGCCGTAAAACTCCGGCGAGGTGTCGAGGTTGTGGTTGTAATAGTCGAGCCCCGCATCAGCCAACGCCTGGGTTTGATCTTTGTCCAGCTTGCCCAAGGTCATGCAGGTTTCCAGCCCCAAGGCCTTAACACCTTCGACCATTTTCAGCACGTAGGGCATGTCTTTGGCCGACGGATGCTTCCACGCCGCACCCATGCAGAAACGAGTGGAGCCGATGGCCTTAGCCTCGGCGGCTGCGTCCAGCACCTTCTGCACTTCCAGCAGTTTTTCCTTTTCCAGACCGGTGTTGTAGTGGCCAGACTGCGGGCAATACTTGCAGTCTTCTGGGCAAGCACCAGTCTTGATCGACAGCAGGGTGGAGACCTGCACGCGGTTTGCATCGAAGTGCGCGCGGTGCACCGTTTGTGCAGCGAAGAGCAAATCGTTGAACGGTTGCTCGAAGAGCGCCCTAACCTCATTTAAGGTCCAATCGTGACGCAGGTTAGCGGCGGTGGTGGCGCTCATCGGTTACTCCTTGTTATTGGCGGTGGCTTGCTACGCTGAGCAAGCTCGACACGGATGCGTGGCATATTTAAGGAAGGCCTATGCGCTGTCAACCCAACTCAACATTCCAGGTTTACAACTGGTTAAAAAACAAACAAAGCTGCTTGCTCTGCGACGAACTAGCCGACGGCGCGCTGGCCATCTGCACCAACTGTGAAGCTGAGCTGCCTTGGCTAGGCGGGCACTGCCAGGTGTGCGCCCTGCCATTGCCCAGTCACGGCTTGGTGTGCGGGAGCTGCCTGAAAAAGCCGCCCAGCTTCACCAAGGTTGAAACACCGTGGCGCTATGCCTTCCCCATCGACAGCCTGATCACCCGGTTCAAGCACCAGGCTAAGTGGCCATTGGGACGCTTGCTCGGCGAGCTTTTGTCACATCATCTGCAACATGCCTTCGATAACGGGCTGAAAAAACCCGAACTACTGCTGCCCGTCCCTTTGGCAGACAAACGCCAGCGCCAGCGCGGGTTCAATCAAGCGCAGTTGCTCGCGCAGTGGCTGAGCGCTTCATTGCATGTGCCACAACAGCCGCACTGGCTGCAACGCATCATCGATACGCCTGCACAGCAGCAACTGGATGCTGCCACGCGCAAACGTAACTTACGCAACGCATTTGCTTTAAAAGCAGGCAGCTCAATGACAGGCCTGCACGTGGCGCTGATTGATGACGTATTGACCACCGGTGCTACCGCTGAAAGCCTCGCGCAGCTGTTAAGCAAAGCCGGTGCCGCGCGGGTTGATGTGTATTGCTTGGCGCGCACGCCAAAGCCCGGCGACTAGCCCGCCCCTAGAGACCAGTTAAACCTGAGCGTAATCCGAAAAGGCGTTCCCGGATTGCGCTGCGCTTATCCGGGCTACGAGGGGGTTGGTGTGGAGTAAATGTGTATTAATTGGCGCGCATGTCTACGCCCCGCGATCAACAGCTTCGGTAGCCCGGATAAGCCTAGGCGTAATCCGGGACCATAACGTAGCGCGCAAACCCCGCCCGACCCTGCATAAGCGCTACACTCGGCGGCCAACTGACCGGAGCCGCCCATGTCCCATCCATTTGCCGCACTCACACCCGATCTGGTGCTGGATGCTGTGGAGAGCATCGGCTACCTCAGCGATGCACGCGTGCTGGCGCTCAACAGCTATGAAAACCGCGTCTACCAAGTGGGCATCGAGGATGAAATGCCGCTAATCGCCAAGTTCTATCGCCCTGATCGCTGGACCGATGCGGCGATTCGCGAAGAACACAGCTTCACCTTCGAGCTGGCCGAATGTGAAGTGCCGGTGGTGGCTCCACTGGTGCGCGATGGCGAAACCTTGTTCGAGTATTCCGGCTTTCGCTTTGCGCTATTTCCCCGACGCGGCGGGCGAGCGCCAGAGCCGGGCAACCTCGACCAACTGTACCGCCTCGGTCAGCTACTCGGCCGCTTGCATGCTGTGGGCTCACTCAAGCCATTTGCCCATCGTGAAGCCTTACAGGTGAGCAACTTTGGCCACGCATCACTGGCAACCTTGCTAGAGGGGAATTTTATTCCGCGCGGCCTGCTGCCCGCCTACGAGTCGGTGGCGCGCGATCTGCTCAAGCGCTTGGATACGCTATTCGCCAGCAACCCGGTCAAAGCGATTCGCCTGCACGGTGATTGCCACCCCGGCAATCTGCTATGCCGGGACGACACCTTCCATATGGTCGACCTCGACGACTGCCGCATGGGCCCTGCCGTCCAAGATTTATGGATGATGCTTGCCGGCGAACGGCATGAGCGCCTCGGTCAGCTCTCAGAGTTGATGGAGGGTTATCAGGAATTCCATGATTTCAACCCACGCGAGCTGCCACTAATTGAAGGCCTGCGCACGCTGCGGCTGATGCATTACAGCGCCTGGCTGGCAAGGCGCTGGGACGACCCGGCGTTCCCCATGAGTTTCCCCTGGTTCGGTAGCGAGCGTTATTGGGGCGAGCAGATTCTGATCTTACGTGAGCAGTTATCGGCCTTGGATGAAGAGCCGCTAAGGCTATTTTGATCGGCTGCTCAAGGCCGCGCTTGCGCATTCAACTCAGAGGAAGTGAGCGGCCAAGGCTTGCCTGAGCGGCGTCGCAAGCGCAACCAGCAGAACAGTTGGCCACCTTGGCGTAACGTCTTTGTTACAGCCAAGCAGCGTTTACCACTGAAGAAAAACCTGCCTACCCGGACAGGCCTGCACCGCCGCGATTAGACTCTGACTCTTTAGTTAGCTGCCCAAGCAAGGACCCATCATGGCCAACGTCAACCCGCGTCGCGGGTACATTCTCGGCCTGACCGCCTACATTATTTGGGGCCTGTTCCCACTCTATTTCAAAGCCATTCAAAGCGTGCCCGCACTTGAAATCATCGTGCACCGGGCACTTTGGTCGGCCATTTTTGGTGCGTTGCTGCTGCTGGTATGGAAGCACCCTGGCTGGCTGCGCGCGCTACTGGCCCACCCCAAGCGTTTCGCCGTATTGGGCCTTAGCGGCCTGCTGATCGCCAGCAACTGGCTGGTGTATGTGTGGGCGGTAAATGATGGGCGCATGCTTGAGGCCAGCCTGGGCTACTACATCAACCCGCTGGTCAATGTCCTGCTGGGCATGCTGATTCTTGGCGAGCGGTTGCGCCGCTTGCAATGGCTGGCCGTGGCGTTGGCTGCGCTGGGGGTTATGCAGCAGTTGTGGCAGGTTGGCAGCATTCCTTGGGTCTCCCTGGTGCTGGCCCTGACATTCAGCTTCTACGGGCTGATTCGTAAACAGGCGCCGGTCGCAGCACTGCCCGGATTGGTCGTAGAAACCTGGCTGCTGCTGCCACTGGCGCTTGGCTGGTTGCTGCTGCACCCAGCGGCGATGAGCACCCAAGCTGATTTTTGGAGCACCCCGCAAGCGCTCTGGTTGATTGCTGCGGGCCCGATTACCCTGGTACCGCTGGTGTGCTTCAACGCCGCAGCCCGCCACCTGCCCTACACCACGCTGGGCTTTTTACAGTACGTGGCCCCGACCTTAGTGTTGCTGCAGGCGATCTTCCTGTTTGGTGAGCATTTCGACCCGAGCAAGCTGCTGGCGTTTATCTGCATTTGGGCTGGGCTGGCTATTTACAGCGTCGACGCTTGGTTAACCCTGCGCAAACGCCGGCCGGTGTAAGAACCATCAGCAGCTAGTAAAAAGGCCCCGAGGCACGTGTCAGTGCTTCGGGGTTTCGTGTTTAAGGCTCAGGTTTATCGATATAAGTGCGGGGAACCCCGGCACTACTCCTCGATTTGCAGCTTCAGCTCCACCATCAGATCATCGGCCAACGCTTCTAGATGCGTTTGCAGCTGCTCCAAGGTCAGGCTTTGCGGCACACCCAACAAGGCTTGCGCCTGGAAGAGCAGCTCACCACTCATGGGCGCAGGCACGACTTCGGTGCTCAGGCTCTCCAAGTTGACGCCATGGCTGCTAAGCAAGCGGGTGATGTCACGCACGATGCCCGGGCGATCATTGCCCACCAACTCCAGACGAATAGCTTGCCAGGTAACTACCGGCGCAGCACCGCCTGTGGCGATCTGCACACGAATGCCTTGGGCCTGCAATGCCTCCAGCGCAGCTACCAAACCGGGGTGCGCCGCCAGCGGTACATCCACCCGCAGTATCCCGGCGAACTGACCCGCCATGCGCGACATGCGGCTTTCCAGCCAGTTGCCGCCATGCTCGCTGATGCACTGAGCGACGCGCTCGACCAGCCCTGGCTGATCCTGGGCAATAACCGTGAGTACCAGATGATCCATGTTTTGCTCCTTGTTCAGTTCAAGCTCAGCCAATAGGTAAAAAATACTTCGTCACGCACATAACCCAAACGCTCATAAAGGGCTTGTCCTGGCAGATTGCTCTTTGCCGTCTCCAACTGCAAACCGCAGGCTCCGCTCGCCTGCGCATGATCGCGCGCAGCGTTCATCAGCGCCTCACCGACACCTTGGCGGCGCGCCGACTTATGGACATAGAGGTCACTGAGCAACCAAGCCGGCTGCAACGCTAACGATGAGAAAAAGGCATACAGCTGCACAAACCCGAGCGCCGCACCGTGCGCATCGCGGGCCAGCAGAATCGTCGAATCAGCGTTATCCATGCGGGCTGCAAGAAAATCCCGCACCTGCACACGCGGTTTTGCCACCTGATAGAACGTGAGATAGGCGCAGAATAATTCGCTCAACTCGTCGAGATCTGCAGCTGTGGCGGCCTGAATAGGCATAAAAGTCGACCTCCATAAAAACCATGCAGCAGTATAGGCAAGCCGCTCCGAGAGCCATCGCGCGCCTTCAAAGCAATTAGCTGCGGACTATTCCGCCTTCACAAAGAACAATACTGTGAATTTAACGCAGCAATATTTATGCAAAATCATCGCAAAACACTTCATTAGCAACAGAGCGACGCGCACCAACTGATTTTCCCCGGGCCTTGATGTAGTATGCCGCGCCTCGGACTACATGCGGCACTGCCCATGTCCGACGCGCTTATTGAGTAAAGCTGAGCAGAGTGAGGCAAGTGATGACTGAACGCGTTCAAGTAGGCAGCCTGCAGGTTGCTAAAGTGCTGTTCGACTTCGTGAACAACGAAGCCATCCCCGGTACCGGCATTGCTGCCGAGACGTTCTGGGCAGGTGCCGAAGCGGTCATCAATGACCTGGCGCCGAAAAACCGGGCGCTGCTCGCTAAGCGCGACCAGATTCAGGCACAGGTCGACGCGTGGCACCAAGCCCGCGCAGGGCAAGCCCACGATGCAGTGGCCTACAAAGCCTTCCTGCAAGAAATCGGCTATCTGCTGCCAGAGCCTGCCGACTTCCACGCCACCACCGAGAACGTCGACGAAGAAATCGCCCGCCTCGCCGGGCCCCAGTTGGTGGTGCCGGTGATGAACGCGCGCTTCGCCCTGAACGCGTCCAATGCTCGTTGGGGCTCGCTGTACGATGCTCTCTACGGCACTGACGTGATCAGCGAAGAAGGCGGCGCCGAGAAAGGCCGCGGCTACAACAAGGTTCGTGGTGACAAGGTCATCGCCTTCGCCCGCACCTTCCTCGACGATGCCGCGCCACTGGCCGCCGGCTCCCACGTCGACTCCACTGGCTACAAGATCGTTGACGGCAAGCTGGTCGTCGCCCTTAAAGGCGGCAGCAACAGCGGCCTGCGTGATGACGCGCAACTGATCGGCTTCCAAGGCGCTAGCGATGCGCCCATCGCCGTGCTGCTCAAGCACAACGGCCTGCACTTTGAAATCCAGATTGATGCCAGCACTCCAGTCGGCCAGACCGATGCCGCCGGCGTCAAAGACGTGCTAATGGAAGCGGCACTGACCACCATCATGGATTGCGAAGACTCCGTGGCGGCCGTTGATGCTGACGACAAAGTGGTGATCTACAAAAACTGGCTCGGCCTGATGAAAGGCGACTTGGCTGAAGAGGTTGCCAAAGGCGGCCAGACCTTCACCCGCACCATGAATCCGGACCGCGTTTACACCCAGCCTGCCGGTGGTGAGTTATCCCTGCATGGCCGCAGCCTACTGTTCGTGCGGAACGTCGGCCACCTGATGACCAACCCCGCCATCCTCGACGCCGCTGGCAATGAGGTACCGGAAGGTATCCAAGACGCGCTGTTCACCAGCTTGTGCGCAGTGCACAACCTGAATGGCAACACCAGCCGCAAAAACACTCGCACCGGCTCGGTCTACATTGTTAAACCGAAAATGCACGGCCCAGAGGAAGTGGCGTTCACGACCGAGATTTTCGGCCGTGTTGAAGGCGTTCTCAGCCTGCCGCGCAATACCTTGAAAGTCGGCATCATGGACGAAGAACGGCGCACCACCGTCAACCTCAAGGCTTGCATCAAAGCCGCCAGCGAGCGCGTGGTGTTCATCAACACCGGCTTCCTCGACCGCACCGGCGACGAAATTCACACTTCCATGGAAGCTGGCGCCGTTGTGCGCAAAGCCGCCATGAAAAACGAGAAGTGGATCAGCGCCTACGAGAACAACAACGTTGATGTTGGCCTGGCCACCGGCCTGCAAGGCCGCGCGCAAATCGGCAAAGGCATGTGGGCCATGCCCGACCTGATGGCGGCCATGGTTGAGCAAAAAGTCGCTCACCCAATGGCCGGCGCTAATACCGCCTGGGTGCCGTCGCCAACTGCTGCTGCCTTGCACGCCATGCACTATCACAAGGTGGATGTATTCGCTCGCCAGGCCGAACTGGCTAAGCGCGCGCCGGCATCCGTTGATGACATCCTCAGCATTCCGCTGGCGCAGAACACCAACTGGACGCCTGAGGAAGTTCAGAACGAACTGGACAACAACTCACAAGGCATCCTCGGCTATGTGGTGCGCTGGATCGACCAAGGCGTGGGTTGCTCGAAAGTGCCGGACATCAATGACATCGGCTTGATGGAAGACCGCGCCACCCTGCGCATCTCCAGCCAGCTGCTGGCCAACTGGCTGCGTCATGGCATCGCCACCGAAGAGCAAATTGTTGCCAGCCTCAAGCGCATGGCGCCTGTGGTGGATCGACAGAACGACAGCGACCCGCTGTACCGTCCGCTGGCACCGAACTTCGACAGCAACATCGCGTTCCAGGCTGCCCTGGAACTGGTGGTCGAAGGTACCAAGCAACCGAACGGCTACACCGAGCCTGTCTTGCACCGCCGCCGCCGCGAGTTCAAAGCGGCCAACGGTCTGTAACCTGAGGCTGTAGTGACTCAAAAAACCGCCTCTCGGGGCGGTTTTTTATGGGCGCTGGTCTACCGCTGCAGGTTGCAGCTCAGTATCGACATACACCGTGCAAAGTGCATTATCCTAAATAAGATCAATGCCAAGACCGGGTAAACTCCTCTAAAACATAAGCATAACGTCAGCAGTCTTCTGGCAACATTTGCGCACAGCACGACAGAAGGCAAAAACACTTGGTTGCATGCCAGTATTTTTGCCATGCGTCGATAAATTTGGGCCTCCTTAACTACAGAAGTACTAAGCTCTGCCGAAACAATAATCGACCATACGCAAAGCGTATGGTCAGCACATGACCGATAAATGGCAGGATGCCCACAAAACCAACTCGGTATACTTCGCCCCAAATTGGGACACCTGCCATGCTAAAAAATCTTTCGCTTACCCTAAAGTTTCTGCTGCTGCCTGCGGTTGCGTTGCTTGGCCTGCTGCTGTTTGTCGGCTACACCTCCATGCAACTGGGCAATAACGACAAACGCCTTGTGGACCTTGAAACCCACAGCTTCCCAACGCTGGAGAAAGCCGACGCGGTGATCTTCCAGTACTCGCGTCTGCCTGGCCTGCTTAACAGCGCCGTCGCGGCGGGTGAAATGGAAACTCTGAGCGAGGCCCGGCAAGTACTGACCGAGATTACTAACAAGCAACAGGAGTTGCAGTTACTGGTTGCCGACCGTCAGGACCGTCGTCAAGAGCTGGACGCTTGGCGCACTGCGATCAAGCGCTACGCCGACAACGCGCTGCCCGCCTCGGAGCAACTGATCAAAGGTACTGCCAGTTTCGAAGAGCTGGCGCCAAGCCTAGGCCGCATGGCCACCGACCTAAACGAGGCGCAAAGCCTTGGCACCACGTTCCGCGCGCATGCCTATGAAGACTTCCGCCAGACCCTGGCACAAACTCGCACCGACAATGCCACCACCACCCGAGTTGGCTTTGCTCTGTCTGCCGTGCTGGTCATCTTGGTGAGCATTGTCTCGCTCTTGGTCATACGCGGCATCATGGCCAACGTGCGCGGTGTAATCACCTCGCTGCAAGCCATTGCCAGTGGTGATGGCGACTTAACGCGCCGCGTGAGCGTTGATTCCAACGATGAAATTGGCGAAATGATTCAGCTCTTCAACGGCTTTATCGACAAGCTTCAGTCAACCATCCGCCAAATCATCGAAGCCGCCAACCCATTGGGCAGTATGTCCAAAGAGCTGTATCGGCTCACCCAGGACGCCCAACAAAACTCGGGGTCGCAACAAGGCCATACCGATTCAATCAGCCGCGATATCCTGACCATGACCAACAGCATTCAGGAAGTTGCACATCGTTCGCAGCAGGCCTCCGATGAGGCGGGTGCAGCCACCAAGCAAGCCGATCAAGCCCGGCAAAATATTGGCTCCCTTTCAACCAGCATCAGTGACCTGGGCAGCAGCGTTATGGGTGCGGTCAAGGCCATGGAGCAGCTGGAAGAAGAAACCCAGCAGGTTGGCTCGGTGCTAACGGTTATTCGCAGCATTGCTGAACAAACCAACCTGCTGGCTCTCAACGCAGCCATTGAGGCGGCGCGCGCCGGCGAGCAAGGCCGTGGCTTTGCTGTAGTAGCAGATGAGGTGCGCAACTTAGCGCAAAAAACCGCTGCCTCGACCGCCGAGATCCAAACCATCATTCAACGTCTGCAATCAAGCGCCAACGGCGTGCTTAACGTGATGACGGCCAATGGCGAAAAAGCCCAAAACAGCATCGAGCGTTCGGTGCAAGCCACACAAATTCTTGAAGCCATTGCTGATGCGGTAGGCCATATCAACGAATTGAATGCTGGCATTGCTCAGTTCACCCAAGAGCAAATCGGCCTGTCCAGTTCCATTCAGCAAGACACACAAGTGTTGCAGCAGGACGCACAAGCAACCGCACAAGGTGCACAGGCTACCGCTCGCCTCGGCGAACAATTGGTCAGCACCGGGGATCACCTGCGCGCGGCGACAGCCCAGTTCCGCGTTTAACCTGAAACACACAGGAGCACACCTGAATGAGCAAACGTCACCTTCTCGGCTTGGCCGTCTGCCTGGCCAGCCTGCCAGCCCTTGCAGTTGAGCAAGGCGAGTATCAGCTCAACGGTTTCGGCACCCTCGGCATCACCCACTTGGGCGGCGAGAGCGATCTGGATTACGGTATCCAAGGCCAAACCAACGACAGCTGGCGCGGCGATCAGCTGTCCAAGCTGGCCGTGCAAATGCGTTATGGCATCACCGATACTGTTAGCGTTACCGGCCAACTGATCACCAAACCCACCCAAGACTCGTGGGAAGTAGGGCCCGGCAATTTGTACCTCGCTTGGGAAGCAAGCGACAACCTGACCCTGCGTGGCGGTCGTCTGGGCACTCCGATTTACATGTATTCAGAAACCCTTAACGTCGGTTTCTCTTACCCGTGGCTGCGCTTGCCGGAAGAGGTTTACAGCCTTGTTCAGCTGGCTAACCATGACGGCGCTGATGTGCTGTACAACTTCAATACTGGCGCCGGCACCGTGAGCGTCCAATTAGCCGGCGGCCAAGCGATCAAACGCGATCATTACGCGCTGGATAACATGCAAGACTTGGATTACCGCGATGTTTTCGCGGCCAACGTCGCGCTGTCCACTGATAATTTCGGTACGTTCCGCATCGGCTACGCCGAGGCTGACTTGCAAATCACTGTGGACGAGACAATCACCAATGTCTTTGGTGCACAGGAAAACCGAGTATTCAATGCTCTAGATGCACAGAAAGGCAAGTTCAGCTCAGTTGGCCATCAATATGATAATGGCACATGGTTGAGCGCCGCCGAGGCGGTAAAACTCACCATTGAACAAGATAACGAAGCTGAAGCCACCGCGTTCTACGTCATGGGTGGCCGCCGCTTCGGTGATTACTTGGCGCACGTGACCTATGGCCAACTTGATGAAGTGTCTGGTCGTCAAGTGTCGATGACCTACGGCCTCAACTACAGCATCACGCCTACTGTGACGCTGAAAGGCGAATACAAGCGCGTCGACACCTCACAAACTGATGAGTCCATTGGCGTTTTCAAAGCCAATGCACAGCAGTCTTACGACAATGCCGTCTTCCAGCGCACAGGTGTTTTTGGCGCACCATTGGGCACCCAAGACGCTGACATCTTCAGCGTTGGCGTTGATTTCGTATTTTAAGGAGAGCCTTTATGAAAAAATTGCTTAGCGCTCTCGCACTGCTCAGTTGCACCACTCTGGCGCACGCTGAAGTAGCCGTTATCGTCAATGCGGGTGCCAGCGCGGCACCCAGCCAAGCTGATGTGGCCAATATTTTTCTGGGAAAAGATAAATCCCTAAAAGGTGTTGATCAGGCTGGTTGGAATCCGACTAAGGATAAGTTCTACAGCGCGGTCACCAGCAAAAGCGAATCACAGCTCAAGTCCTACTGGTCCGGGTTGGTGTTCACCGGTAAAGGCCAGCCTCTGCCAAGCGTCGCGGGCGATGCTGACGTTGTGGCTAAGGTTGCGGCTGAAGCAGACGCCATTGGCTATGTTGATGCAGCTGCGGTGAACAGTTCGGTGAAGGTGCTGTTTACCTTGCCGTAAGCATTACCGCTGGACGCACCTTATTCCGTTGCCGTCAGGCAGCGAGTGATAAGGCTGTAGATAAAAACCCTCGGTGCAATTGCCACCGAGGGTTTTTTATTTTGGCCACTGTAGCGAGCGCCCCAGCGCAAACTTAATTCGCCGCGCCCCATAGCCGCCGTGCGTAACCAGGCATGCGGGCTGCTCGGGCAGCACCATGTTCTAGACTTACGTCCAATGGCCAGCGCGGCAGCACCAGCTGACCATGAAAACCTAGACAATCCTGAGGCCGCCCATGAGCAAAGCTGACGCTTTTACCCAGGCAGGCAAGACGGCCGTGCTGCAGAACATCCACGGCACCATGGCATTTCTGCAAAAATTCCCGCCGTTCAACCAGATGGAGTCGGCCCACCTAGCGTACTTGGTGGAGAACTGCCAACTGCGTTTCTATGCTGCAGGCGAAACCATCATCAAACCTGATGATGGCCCGGTTGAGCAGTTCTTTATCGTCAAACAGGGCCGTGTCCACGGTGAGCGCCCGCACTCGGCGCGCAAAGGTACGGAAACCACCTTTGAAATCACCACGGGGGAATGCTTTCCCCTCGCCGCCCTGATCGGCGAGCGCGCAACCCGCACCGAGCATTTAGCCGGCGAAGACACCTTCTGTCTGCTGCTAAACAAGCCCGCCTTTATCAAGCTGTTTGCCCTGTCTAACCCACTGCGAGACTTTGCTTTGCGTGGGGTCAGCAGCCTGCTCGACCAAGTCAACCAGCAAGTGCAAATGCGCGCGGTGGAAACGTTGGGCGCGCAGTACTCGCTGGACACCCGCCTCGGCGAGCTGGCCATGCGCACGCCCATTAGCTGCGCCCCGGCAATGCCGCTGCGTGATGCGGTCAAGCTGATGCATGAGCAGCAGGTCGGCAGCATTGTGATCATCGACCCAGCACACAAACCCTTGGGCATTTTTACCCTGCGTGATTTGCGCCGGGTGGTCGCCGACGGCAGCATGCTGGAACAGCCCATTGCCAGTTTGATGACCCCGGAGCCCTTTTACCTGCCACCCGACGCCAGTGCCTTTGATGCGGCGATGGCCATGACCGAGCGCCATATCGCCCACGTCTGTTTGGTGCAACACGAACAGCTCTGCGGCGTTATTTCCGAGCGCGACCTGTTCAGCTTGCAGCGAGTGGACTTGGTGCATCTGGCGCGGACAATTCGCCATGCGGGGCGAGTGGAAACCCTAGCAGCGCTGCGCAGCGATGTCTGCCAGCTGGTGGACAATATGCTCGCCCACGGCGCCAGCTCCACGCAGATCACTCAGCTGATCACCTTGCTTAACGATCACACCGTGTGCCGGGTCATCGAGCTGACGCTGGAGGACATGGGCGATCCGGGCGCTCCATTCACTTGGCTGGTATTCGGCAGTGAAGGCCGCAGCGAGCAAACCCTGCACACCGATCAGGATAACGGCATTCTCTTCGAGGCTGCTGATGCTGCCGAGGCCGCTGAGATTCGCGGCCGGCTCTTGCCGCTGGCCCATGAAATCAACCTGCGCTTAGCGCAGTGCGGCTTCACCCTGTGCAAGGGCAACATCATGGCCGGTAACCCCGAGCTGTGTTTATCGCGGCAGGAGTGGCGCACGCGCTTCGACAGCTTTGTGCAGGCCGCGACCCCAGAAAACTTGCTGGCTTCAAGTATTTACTTCGATCTGCGCAGCGTCTGGGGCGACCCGCAGGGCTGCGAACAGCTGCGCCAAGGTCTGCTTAAGCAAGTCGCGAGCAACAGCTTATTTCAGCGCATGATGGCTGAAAATGCCCTGCGTCAGCGCCCACCCGTTGGGCTGTTCCGCGACTTCGTGGTGGCCCGCAAAGGCGCTGAAAAAGACACCTTGGACCTCAAAGTGCAGGGCCTGACGCCCTTTGTCGATGGTGCACGCTTACTGGCACTGGTGCATGGCGTGAGCACTTGCAACACCCTTGAGCGCCTGCGCGCGCTGATCGACCAAGGCGTCATCGAGGCGCAGGATGGCGCCGCCTATGAAGAGGCTTACCACTACATTCAACAGGCACGCATGCAGCAACACCAACTGCAGGCACGCAATAACCAGCCGTACTCCAACCGGGTTGACCCCGATAATCTTAATCATTTGGATCGACGCATCCTGCGTGAGTCTTTCCGCCAGGCGCAGCGGCTGCAAAGCAGCCTGGCCGTGAGGTATCAGTTATGAGTAAGTTCGCTTGGTTTACGGGCCGCAGCCCAGCGCTGACCGAAGCGCAACTGCAGCGCCGGCAAAACCTAGCGCCAGCCGCCCCATTAGATGAGCGCTCGTTGCAGCAACAGCGCTTCGTCGTATTGGATCTGGAAACCAGCGGCCTGCATATGCGCCGCGATTTAGTGTTGTCGATTGGCGCAGTGGTCATCGAAAACGCGGCCATCGACCTTAGCCAGCAATTCGAATGCACCCTGCAACGCGAGGGGCATCAAGCCAGCGCCAGCACCCTGATCCACGGCATTGCACCTAGCGAGATCGCCAAGGGCGATGAGCCTGCCGAAGCATTGTTGGCCTTTATGCAGTTTGTCGGTGACAGCCCGCTGTTGGCCTTCCATGCCGAGTTCGACCAACGCATGCTCGCGCGCGCGCTCAAGCAAAGCCTGGGCTATCGCTTGCAACATGCGTTTGTTGATGTCGCGGAAATCGCTCCGCTGCTATGCCCTAATGCCAGCGTGGGCAACGCCGGTCTGGACGGCTGGACGCAGCATTTCGGCCTCCAGGTGCAGCAACGTCATCACGCCAGCGCCGACGCACTGGTTACCGCTGAACTGGCGCTGATCCTGTTTAGCAAAGCACGTCAGCAAGGCCTCGACAGCCTGCCCCGGCTGTTGCAGCAGCTCAACAGCCGGCGCCGTCAGCGCGCGCATTCAATGTAGGCTTCAAGCCTCAATACCCTAAAGGGCGGATATACCGACGTATTGTCCGCCATTGCGCAGGCACAGAATGTAGGGTGGATGACGCTCTTTTCATCCACCACGGGGTAGGCCAGCAATCCTGGTGGATGAATAAAGCGTTATCCAGCCTACGCAAAACCCTATAAATCGCGCATCAACAAGCCATAGCCCACCTGCACATCCGGCGGCACGGGCAGGTACAGTACGTGGCCGTCACCGGGGGCGACGGACATCGCCTGGCCGTTACGGTTTTCTAATTGCTCTAGGGTGAAACGCAGGTTTCCCTGAGGGGTCATCAGCTCCAGCCCATCGCCAATAGCAAAGCGATTTTTCACCTTCACCTCTGCCAGCTCACCGCGCCGCTCACCCGTCAGCTCGCCGACAAACTGCTGTTGATCTGAGTGTGAACTGCCGCGCTCGTAGTTCTGATACTCATCATGCACATGGCGGCGCAAAAAGCCTTCGGTGTAACCGCGATGGGCCAAGGATTCCAGGGTGCTCATCAGGCGCTTGTCGAACGGTTTGCCGGCGATGGCATCATCAATGGCCTTGCGGTACACCTGAGCAGTACGCGCCACGTAGTAGTGGGATTTGGTGCGGCCCTCAATTTTCAGCGAGTGCACACCCATCTGCACCAGGCGCTCGACATGCTGCACCGCGCGCAGGTCCTTGGAGTTCATGATGTAAGTGCCGTGCTCATCTTCAAAGGCAGGCATGGGCTCGTCCGGGCGCGTGGCATCCTGCAGCAAAAATACCTGCTCGGTAGGCGCACCGACACCCAAGGTGGGCTCGACGATGCGTACGATATCGCCCTGCTCGTTCTGCGCGCCCTGCTCGGCGGTGTACTCCCAGCGACAGGCATTGGTGCAACTGCCCTGATTGGGGTCGCGCTTGTTGATGTAGCCCGACAACAAGCAACGTCCGGAATAGGCCATGCACAGGGCGCCGTGGACAAACACCTCCAGCTGCATGCCCGGCACTTCACTGCGGATTTCGCCGATTTCCTCCAGCGACAGCTCGCGTGACAGGATGACCCGGCTCAGTCCCTGCTGCTGCCAGAATTTCACGCTGGCCCAGTTCACCGCATTGGCCTGCACAGAAAGGTGAATCGGCATCTGCGGGAAATGTTCACGCACCAGCATGATCAAGCCCGGGTCGGACATGATCAGCGCATCCGGCCCCATTTCGATCACCGGCGCCAAGTCCTTGAGAAAGGTCTTCAGTTTGGCGTTATGCGGGGCGATATTGACCACCACATAGAACTGCTTGCCTTGGGCATGCGCCTCGGCAATACCTAAGGCCAGGTGGGCGTGATCAAACTCATTGTTACGCACCCGCAAGCTATAGCGCGGCTGCCCGGCATACACCGCATCCGCACCGTAAGCGAAGGCATAACGCATATTTTTAAGGGTGCCGGCTGGAGACAACAGCTCAGGGTAAGGAGAGTGCATGGCCATAAACCGCGGGCTCGAGAAACCAAGGGGCCGCGATTTTAGGACGATGTTAAAGCCACGGCCTTGACCTGCGTCAGGGCGACACCTCGGTGCCAACTACCGTTAGGCACTGAGGGCTTTACAGATAAACCGAGCGCCCTAATCGGCGCTCAATTAAGCGCTCAGGAGCAGGCGTGTTGGTAGAGCAAACCATCACGATCGATGCGTTTCATTTTTTCCAGCAGTGGTTTTTTCTGCGCATCAAGCGGCAGCAGTTCTGCGGTCGTGCAATTGAGCACGTGCGGTTGATGACTGACGCGATCAACGTGCTGTTTCTCAAAGCGATACAGGGTAAAGGCCACCACGCTGTTACCTGCAGCCTCTTCACGCATCAGGCTTTTGCTGTCGAGCACAGTGAAGGCGGTAGTCATCGGCCAGAAAAACGTCCACGGCCGCCAAAACACTTCGCCGGTCTCACTGGCTACTAGCACCGACTCAGCCGGCTGGCGTTGCAGTTGATGCTCGAACCAGGAGTACTCGTAGTAAATCTGGTAAGCCAGCATGCCCAAACCGCCGAACGCGGGGATGATCCACTTCGGTAAGCGATTGCGCGTCAGCTTGCGCAGCAGCATGGCGATACCCGCTGCTCCCAGCCCCGAAATCACGATGGCAAGTAGTGTCCACAGCATTAACTGACTCCCGAAATAAAAAAATGTCTGGAACAGTTTTAACGCTGCCCAGCGACGGCCCGAAGGGTGGGCGCCATGGATGACCGCAAATAAAACGGGCCTCCCAAGGAGGCCCGCTAGTAAGACCCTGACCCAATCACTGAGTCAGGCCGGATTATGCTTAGTGACTGATAGCGCCGCCAGCACCTTTTGGTGTCCGCACGCTTTCCACCAAGTCTTGAATTTCTTGGGGTGGCGCAGCGGTAGCCAGAGACACGCCGTAGGCGACTGCAAAGTTGATCACCGCACCGACCGTGCCGATGGACAGCGGCGAGATGCCGAACAGCCAGTTATCCGGAGTGTTGGCGAAGGTCGCCGTGCCCGGAATAAAGAACCAACCCAAGTACAGGAATATGTAGATCACGGTGAACACCAGACCGACCAGCATGCCGGCAATGGCCCCCTTGTCATTTACCCGCTTGGAGAAGATGCCCATCATCAACGCCGGGAACAACGTAGCCGCCGCGATACCGAAGGCCAATGCCACCACCTGGGCGGCAAAGCCTGGCGGATTAAGCCCAAGCCATGTGGCCAACAGGATCGCCACCGCCATGGAAATTCGCGCAGCGCGCATTTCCCCCTTCTCACTGATTTTCGGATTGATCATATTCTTGATCAGGTCATGACTAATCGCCGACGAGATCGCCAGCAACAAACCTGCCGCCGTCGACAGAGCCGCGGCGATGGCACCCGCTGCAATCAGACCAATAACCCAGCTCGGCAAGTTGGCAATCTCTGGGTTAGCCAGAACCAAAATGTCGTTGTTAACCACCAACTCGTTGCCCTTCCAGCCACGTGCTTCAGCGGTTGCAGTAAAGGCTGGAGCCGCATCGTTGTATAGCTGGATAAGACCGTCGCTGTTCTTATCTTCCCACTGGATCAAACCGGTGGTTTCCCACGTTTTCACCCACTCCGGACGCTCTGCATACGCCAAGGCTGGAGCCTCAGCACCCTGCGGGTAAACAGTCGTCAGCAGGTTCAGACGCGCCATCGATGCCACAGCAGGCGCCGTGAGATAGAGCAAGGCGATGAAGATCAGCGTCCAACCGGCAGACCAACGAGCATCAGCCACTTTCGGTACAGTGAAGAAGCGAATAATGACGTGCGGCAGACCGGCCGTACCAATCATCAGCGACAGGGTGAACAGCACCATATTCAGCTTGCTGCTGATATCACCGGTGTAAGAGGTGAAGCCCAATTCCATAACCACTTCATTGAGCTTCTGCAGCAGTGGCATACCTGACTCCGTATGCTCACTGAACATGCCGAACATCGGAATCGGATTGCCGGTCAGTTGCAAGGAGATGAAAACCGCCGGAATCGTGTAGGCGATGATCAACACCACGTACTGAGCAACCTGGGTGTAGGTGATGCCCTTCATGCCGCCGAACACCGCGTAGCAGAACACCACGCCAGCCGCGATCCAGATGCCAGTGGAGTTACTCACTTCAAGGAAGCGCGAGAACGCCACGCCAGCACCGGCCATCTGACCGATCACGTAAGTGACGCAGATGATGATCAGGCAGACCACAGCAGCTAGACGTGCACCGTTGCTGTAGAAGCGATCACCGATGAAATCTGGCACGGTGAACTTACCGAACTTACGCAAGTAAGGCGCCAGCAGCATGGCCAGCAGCACATAGCCACCGGTCCAGCCCATCAGGAACGTTGAGTTGGCATAACCACCCGCGGCGATCAGGCCGGCCATGGAAATAAACGAAGCGGCCGACATCCAGTCAGCCGCAGTGGCCATGCCATTGGTGATGGGGTGAACACCGCCACCAGCGACATAGAATTCTTTGGTTGAGCCGGCACGGGCCCAGATGGCGATGCCGAAATAGAGCGCAAAGGAGGCACCCACAAACAGCATATTGATTACAAACTGGCTCATGGGTTATTCCTCGACACCGAATTGTTTATCGAGTTTGTTCATCTTCCAGGCATAGAAGAAGATGATCACGATAAAGGTGATGATCGAACCTTGCTGGGCAAACCAGAAACCAAGGTCGGTACCCCCGACAGCAATACCTGCCAGCATGGGTCGAAGAAGGATGGCAAAGCCGTAAGACACCAGCGCCCAGACAACCAGGCTCCAGGTGATCAGCCGAACATTCGCCTTCCAGTACGCTGCAGCGTTATCTTTCTCAGAAGTCATAAACTTCTCCGGTTATTGTTATTTTCGTACGGGCTCAAGCTAGCAGCAGGTCACTACACGCCGACAGCTAGACATTGGTATTAGCTGGCTTACGTGGTTTTGCAAGACCGCTCCAGGCCTTAGCCGGCAAGCATGCCGCGCCGCCTCGTTGGCTTTTCTGTTCAAGCACCCCACCATGGTCTAAGGTCCGCGCCACTGCAGGCGGGCAGAACTTCGCACACACCCCCGAAGATAATGACTGCCTACAAAAGCTTTTGCTGCGAATGGCCTTGTGTGGGCAGGCGCTTGAGCTCAGCGCAGCCCCCGCCAAAAAATCCCCGTTAAGTCACCCGGTCCGGAGGGTTTTCAGCGGCTGCCAACGGGCTATAGGCAGGGCGCAAGGGCTGGCTTGACCGAGCAAACAGCTGGGCAATCTGCTGGGCTAATACACGCCCTGCGCTCATCTCTTCACGCAAACCAATGTGCCCGCTCATCGTCCATACCACAGGCGAAAGAAACCGGCGGCCAGCAGTAGGCCGATCTGCCCAAGCGCGGTACATAAGCTAAGAAAGGATTGCAGCGCATGGTTGTGTACGGCGTTGCTCAAGCCAGTGAGGCCATTCCAGAAAGGCTCAGGCACTACCAACAGACTTAATTGCGCGAGCGGCTGACCGCTCAGCTGCAGGCCTTTAATAAGATCGAACTGGCCGCCGAACATCAGGCCCAGTAGCAACAACAAGGCGACGACCAGACCCAAGACGAAACACGCGGAAAACTGCATAAATAAACGCACCATGATTATCTCTCTAAGACGGACGCCGCCTAAGCGGCACCCGGATTGATCAAAGGCTATTGGCCGCGCTGGCTTTACCCACGCCGTACCAGTCGAGTTTGCGCGTTAGCACCATCACCCCGGCGAGCACGCCAAACACCAGCGCCGAGCCCATCAGCAGGGCGTAATCCTCGGCCCCGAGCAAACCGAACAACATGCCGTAGAGCAACGCCAGCAACGTGGCGAAGCCTGCGCCGCGAATGGCGCTGTGCAGTACATGACTGACGTAGAAACCGATTAGCAATACGCAAACCGTCGCCGCAATGCCGTAGGCCAAGGCAAAGCTCAGATGCTCGGAGAGCGACAGCAACAGCAGGTAAAACAGCGCCAGCGACATACCCACTAATGCGTATTGCACGGGGTGCACGGCCATACGCTTGAGCACCTCAAAGAGAAAGAACACGGCGAAGGTCAGGCCGATAAATAGCAGCGCGTATTTGATGGCCCGCTCGGTTTTTAGGTACTGATCCACCGGGTCGACAAAGCTCACGCCAAAATTGCGTGCGGTCAGTGCATTGCAGCTGTCACCCCGCACACAATCGGTCAGTGCCTCTTCCAGGTTGGTGGCGAAGAAACTGGTCTGCCACTGCGCCTTAAAACCTTGCGCCGACACGTCACGGCTGCTGGGCAGGTACTCACCAATAAAGCTTGGGTGCGGCCAGCTGGAGGTCAGCTCAACGCGGCTGTCGCGGCCCACCGGGGTGATGCTCAACTGCTCAGTGCCTTGCAGCTTGAGGTCGAAGGCAAATTCCAGCGGTTGCCCGCCCTGGCTGTTTAGCGCGGGTAATGGCGCATGCACGCCGGCACCGAAACGCTCCTCGGCGCTGCCGGGTGCAAAGCTCAGGTTCATACCGTTGAAGCGCAACTGCAGGTCATTACTGATGCCACGAATATCGCTGATGCCGACTGAAAGGAAGGGCTGATCAAATTGATACAGCCCCAGCTCATCGCCCAACCCCAGACGCACCGGCAGCTTGAAGGCACCACTGATTTGATTGTCGCTGCGGTACAGCAGTGCCTTGTAGATGCCGCGTGCACGCTCCTCGGTGGCGACGTGGCCATTGAGCACAAAGCGCTCCGGCAGGAAGTACAGGCGACCACGACTCTTCTGCTCTTCCAGGTAACGCTCGCCGGTCTTAGGGTGGGTTTTCCACTGGTTCCAGACCTTGGTGTAGGGCATCACCAGAATTGGCCCGGTGAGTTGCTGGCGGTAACTGGAGCTGCGCGCGATATCCTGCAACACCTCGGCGCGCTGATATTGCCGCTCACTGACCAGGCCGCCGATCATCGACAGCGGAATTAACAACAGCAGAATCAGCAAGGCAATCGCGCCCAGCTTAAAGCCCAGAATGCGGTTCATGGTGCAACTCTCCGATACGGTTTAGGTAGGCAGAGTCTGGGCGGCAGGTGTGGGGGCTTTATGCAGGGCGTGTGGAGAGTCTGTGGAGAATCAGGCAATCAACCGCATGTGAGCGCTGTGCCGCTGAGCAAAACTGCTGCTTAGGTGATTGCGCTCGCGTTGCTAAACTCTGCAGCGCCGGATTGCCCGACGCTGCATGCGCGGTTAGATACGCAGGGTACCCGTGCCGAATATGCCGACCAAGCCCACCACAATCAGATAAATCGCCACGATGTAATTGAGTAGACGCGGCACTGCCAAAATCAGAATACCGGCGATCAGCGAAAGCAGCGGGGTAAGGGCAAGGGTCATGGTCGTCACCTGTGGATTATGGAGTCGCCAGTATGCGCGCCACGCTCAGGCCACAGAGAATTATCCACCCACCGAGTTTTAAGGCCTAAAGCAACCGGACACGACCCCCTGCAAAACCTCACCCCATGCTACTGGCGTCTAAGTTAAGCAGTCGCTACAACGCGACTATTCGCCGCGAATGTATTGTTCCAGTTGCTGGATCAAACTGGCTTGATCAGCGATGGTGTGTTTGACCAAGTCGCCGATCGACAGCAGGCCTATCAGCTGACCTTCGGCCAACACCGGCAAATGGCGCAGGTGGCGGTCAGTCATCAGCTGCATGCAGTACCGCGAGGTGTCGCTGGGGCCGACGGTCAAGACATCTGCTGTCATAATTTCGCTGATGCTAATGTCAGACGCGGAGCGCTCCAGCAGCACCACCTTTCGCGCGTAGTCACGCTCACTAACGATCCCAGCCAGGCGGCCCTTATCCAACACCACCAGCGCACCGATGCCCTTTTCGGCCATTAGCTTGATTGCCTCAAGCACCGTGGTAGTCGGTTCAACGCTATACACGGCGGCCTGTGGCTTGGTGCGGAGAATCTCGGCAACTGATTTCATGCAGCAGCTCCTGCTCGGTTTCTTATTAGGTGATGAGGATAGTGCGCGGGACACGCATTGCCAGCCAACCGGCTGGCTTGATCAGAGCACTTGCGCGAATTCAGTGCAACCCTTGCAACCCAGCAAGGTCGGTGCCAACAGCACGTTAGCGGGCCACGAACAGCGGCAAACACACGCACGCCTCGACCCCGCCCTCGACATTGATAATGTGCAATGCACCACCATGCAGCTGCATCACTTCTTCAACAAAATTAAGCCCCAAACCCGTGCTTTTACGACCACTGCCGGGCCGCGGCAGCGAATAGAAACGCTCGCTTAGCCGGGCCAAGGCGTAATCAGGGATCGACTCAGCCTGGTTAAACACGCGCAACTCAATGTGCCCATCTAGGCGTTCGGCACTAAAGCGAATCAGGCCGCCATAGGGGGTGAAGTCCAAGGCATTATCGAGCAGATTGGCCACGGCCTGGCGCAGCAGAAACGCTTCACCGCAGGCACTCAATCCAGACGCGATGTGGTTTTCAATCTTTATATGTGCCGCTTCGATGCGCGCCATCTGGGCGTGTAATAAGGCGTCGACTAAAACACCCAGCGGCACCGCCACGTGCTCCTCTAAACCTTGGCGCTGCTCAACCTGAGCTAAGTGCAGCAGGCGCTCGATCAGCTGCTGCATACGCGCACTTTCCTGATCAATATTGGCGACGAAGCGCTGGCGCTGCGCAGCCGGCATTTCACGCTCCAGTAACTCCGCCGCGCCACGAATCGCCGCCAGCGGGCTTTTCAGCTCATGGGTCAGGGTGTGCACGTAGCGCTCGACATAGGCTTTGCCTTCAAGCTCAGTGCGCATGTGCTCGATGGCCTCAGCCAGTTGCGCCAGCTCACCACCGCGCACGCTCGGCAACTCGGCGCGCTGCCCGGCACTGACTGCCTGGGCATAACGGGTGAGCGTGCGCAGCGCAGCACTTAGCCACCAAGACAACAGCGCACCAATGAGCAAACCGAGCACAATCAGCCCGCCGCCAAGCCAGGCCAGACGCTGCTCGGAGCGCTCGATATAAGGCTGCAAGGTGCGGTTGGGCTTAGCCACCGAGACCACACCGATAATCCGCGCGCCGTCCATGATCGGCGCGGCCACATACATCACTGAGGAATCGGGGTCGCTGAGGTCTTCTTTGGTTGAGCGCGCGCCGTACTCACCGCGCAGGGTGCGTAACACATCGTTCCAACGTGAATAGTCCTGGCCGACCGCCGTGCCCGTGGAATCTAGAAGGACGATGCCCTTGGCGTCTGTGACATAGATGCGGTGGTTAACTTGGGTTTTTTCCACGCCCCAGATCTGCGCGTGCGGCTTGCGCTGGCCATAGGCGCGTAACAATTCAGGCAAACGGCTTTGCTGTAGCTGGCCGGCCTTGACTTCATCACGCAGGATTTCTGCCAGCAGGTTGGCGGTGTCCACCAAGGTTTCCTCAGTGGACTGGCGCACGCCGGGACGGATTTCATCCATCACGGTGCTCAGGACAAACCAGCCGGCCAGGCCAACGAAGAGGAAATACACCAGAAAGATACGAATCCCGAGCGGCATCAGGCGTGCCTCGGTGAGTAGCTGTAACCGAGGCCGCGATGGGTCTGAATGGGCTCGGCCGCGCTGCTGACTTGCCGCAATTTAGCCCGAAGGCTTTTGATATGGCTGTCGATGCTGCGCTCATAGCCGGCATCTGCAGCGACGCCAAGACCATCAAGCAACTGCTCACGCGAGAACACACGTTCGGGCTGCGCCAGCAGGCTTTGCAATAAGCGGAACTCATGGCGAGTCAGGCTCAGCAACTGGCCGTGATAGTGAATTTGCACGCGCTCGCTATCCACCTGGAACGGACCTTGACTGGGCGGCGCAGCAGGCCCTTCGCGCGGCGTCATGCGCTTGAGGATGGCCTTGACCCGCGCTGCCACCTCGCGCGGGCTAAAGGGCTTGACCACGTAATCGTCAGCGCCGATTTCCAGGCCCACCACACGATCGATTTCCTCACTGCGCGCGGTGAGGAAAATCACCGGCACATCAGAGAAACGCCGCAGGCGCTTGCACGCTTCAAAGCCACTGATATCTGGCAGGCCAACATCGAGAATCAACAAATCGGCAGGGTTACGCTGCTGCTCAGCCAGCGCTTGCTCAGCCAAACTTAGCCATGTGGTGGTGAAACCCTCACTTTGCAGGGCGAAAATCAGGGTGTCGGCGATGGCAGCTTCGTCTTCGACAATCAGAATGTGCGGCATGGGCGTCCTGCTCTGGGCAACTCGGCGAGGAGCCTGCGGCAGGCCGCTGCCAGCGTCAAGGGCAAGCCGAAAGGCCGAATGCACAGCCTCTTGTAGCCCGGATGGAATCCGGGAATGGTGGCTGGGGCAGATATCCCCGGATTGCATCCGGGCTAGGGGCTAAAAGGTTGTGCGGATGTGAATGTGCCGTAACCCACCGCAGCGGAGCGCAAAGCTATCATACCGGTGAGTTACGCGGCGCTCGGCCTCGGCGGCTACGCCCAAGCACAGTGCTTTGCGCCGTTAACCCACCCTACCTAGCTACTTTTAAAGCAGCAGGGTCGATGCGCAGTAAATCGTAGACAGCCGCTCAATCCAGCTTAAAGCGTGCGGTATTTTGCTCCAGCACCTGGCTGCCCTGACGCAGCTGTTCAGCGGCGTTACTCACCGCCTGCGCACCTTCGAGTAGGGCACTGGCGGCCTGATCAACCTGCTGGATATTGCCGCTGACTTCATCGGCCGTAGCGGCCTGTTGCTCGGCAGCAGTGGCGATCTGCGCCAGCCGATCCGTGACTAATTGCACGGACTCAACAATGGCACTTAGGTCATCACCCATGGCCAATACACTGCCGACATCGCCCTCGGCCTGACGCACGGCATCCTCCATCTGCGTGACCGACTGGCCGACCACGCGGTGCAGGTTGGCCACCGTTTCGGCAATTTCCGCGGTGGAGTTTTGTGTGCGTTGCGACAATGAACGCACCTCATCTGCAACCACCGCAAAGCCGCGGCCTTGGTCGCCTGCTCGGGCCGCTTCGATGGCGGCATTCAGCGCCAGCAAGTTGGTCTGTTCGGCAATGCCCTTGATCACATCCACCACGCGGGTGATTTGCTCAGTCTGGGTACGCAATTGCTGCAAGGTCGAAGCGCTGTCGCCCAGGCGAGTGCTGAGCAGGCGCATACTTTCACTGGTGCGGGCGCTGCGCTGGTTGCTTTGCTTTGCAATGTCCCGGGTTTGGTTAGCCTCCACGGCTGCCTGCTCGCAGCTCTGCGCCACACTTTGCGCAGTGGCTGCCATTTGCGTTGCGGCGGCAGCAATCTGGCTCATTTGTGCCTGCTGTTGCTCAACCGACAGCAAAGCATTGCGTGCCTCACCGGTAAGCACCTGCACGGTACCGGCCAATTGCTGGCTCTGTTGATTGACCCCCTGCATAGAGCCGCGCAGCTGATCGACCGCCACATTAAGCGCCGTGGCGATACTGGCCAAATCATCAGCGCCATACACGTCCATCCGCACGCGCAGGTCGCCATCACGCAGGCCTTCGGCAGCCTGGATGATCCCAGCGGTGCCACGGCGGATTGAGGCATTCAGACAGAACAAAACATACAGCGCCAGCAGCGTCAGTAGGCTGAATACCCCGATCGTATTGATCATGCCGCTCATAGCCGTCTGGCGATACTCTCCGAGGCTCACGCCAAACTGCCGGTACAAAGCCGCCTGTAAATTCTGCAACTGGCCCTGCAGGGTATCAATGCGTTGCACGAACTGCTGCGGGGTCAAGGTCATCGGGCTGGCCTCGAACATGTCGCGATCAATCCCAGCCAAAAAGGCGTCATAGCCCTCCAGCGCGTCAACATAGGGTTGCTGCAATTGGCGCATGGCCTCAGGCGCTTCTTGGCTGAGGGTTGATTGCGCCTTGAGCAACTGACTGCGCGACTCATCCAGGCTGCGGCGCAAATCACGGATCAGCACCCGGCTCTGCAAAGTGAAGTGCTGCGACACCACTGCGCCATAACCTTGACTGGCAAAGCTGCCTAACTGATTCAGCAAGCGCGGTAAGGTGTAGGTCAGCTGCTCCATCATTAGGTACGTATCGAGGTGCGGGTCGAGAATCAAGCCGCTGTCGGTGGCCACTTGCTCACGTAGGACGAGCAAGCCAAGCAGATTCTTTTGGTAACGCTCGAGTGCATCAGGCAACGCCAACTTGCCCAGCGCATCCGCACTCAGTTCAACCTGCCCGGCGTTAAGACCTTGCCAATGCTGGCGCGCTTGATCGCTAAATAGCGCGGATTTAAGCCGCGACTCCAGCGCCTGCAAGGCACTGCCAAGGCTCGCGGCATCAGCGCGCAGTTCGGCTTCAGCGGCTTTATCGGTGCCCTTCCAGCGTGACAGTAACGTGCGCTGCTCAATCAACGTCTGCTGCACACCTGTCATGCCCTCTAGGGCATTAATCCCCTCCAACTCATGGTCGATAAACGTGAGTTGATCCAGGTAATTACTGCTGATGACCCAGGCCGAAAAACTCAGCGGCAAGGCAAATAGCACAAACACCAACTGAAACTTGCGGGCAAAGCTGAAACGCTCCAGCAGCCTCACACCCGGCTTAAGTACACCCGCCATATACACCTCAATCTATGAAACCCAGCAACTTCAGCGCTGCGCCAGAACAAAACTTATAGCGAGAGCTAGCAATAAACACGCCTGAGCGACGCTTGCAATGAATGATGAGCATAGATGGGGATGCGCTGCCTGACCGAGGAGTCCCTGAGCCCGCCCTAATCAGCTAGGGCTTAAAGACCTGTCCAGAGTTCGTCGACATTGCGAAAGCCCCACTCTTCCGCGGACTCACGGCCAACGATTTTGTCTCGCCCGACCAGCTTGCTCAGGTCGAGAATTTCCTGTGGGATTTGAGTCTTCGATTTGGCCGAAAAGAATATTTTGACCTTGGGTGCGAGCAAGGACTTAGCCTGTTGCTCCATCACCACGCCAATGCGTCCGCTTTCCAGACGCACTAGGGAACCTGTCGGGTAAATACCCACGGTTTTGATAAAGGCCTGAAACACCAACGGATCGAAATGGCCCTTCCATTCGGCCATTTTGCGGATCGACTCCGCGGGGTCCCAGCCTTTTTTGTAAGGCCGATCAGAGGTGATCGCGTCATACACATCGCACACGGCGCCCATGCGCGCATAGAGGCTGATTTGCTCGCCGGCGAGGCGATGCGGATAGCCACTGCCGTCCATTTTCTCGTGGTGGTGCAGGCACACATCCAGCACCAGCGCACTGACCTGCTTACTCTCAATCAGCATGCGTGAGCCCGCTTCAGGGTGGTCGCGCACCGTGGCAAACTCACTGTCAGTCAACTTGCCAGGCTTATTGAGCACAACATCGGGAATCGCCATTTTGCCAATGTCGTGCAGCAACCCGGCCAGCCCGGCTTCGCGCACTTGGCTGTCGTTAAGGCCGAGGTTACGCGCCAAGGCAATCATCAGTGCGCACACGGCCACTGAGTGCATATAGGTGTATTCGTCAGCGTTTTTCAGGCGGGCCAAGCTGATCAGGGCATTGGGGTGGCGCATAACCGAATCAGAAATGGCTTCAACCAACTCGCCCGCCTGCTCAAAGTGCAGCGCTTGGCCCATGCGCGCATCGCCGAACATGCTGATAACGGCCTCTTTGGAGCGTGCACAGAGCTTGGCGGCACGCTGCAACTCGCTTTCCATGGAGACAGCTAGATTAATCGGCGGGCTTTGCACCGCAGCCAATAAGGTTGACTCAGCCTCTGCCGCGATCGCCTCCGTGCTGACGCTGGCAACTCCAGCCTCAACATCCAAGCCCTTGCTGGTATCGATCCACAGCTCGGTGATGCTGCTGGATGTGATGCGCTGTAAGTCCTTCTCGGTTTTCAGCAGGAACTTGGACTTCCAAAACGGGTGATCCATCCACGCACCACAGAATTCGTGGATGAACATGCCAATACGCAGGTTGGTTACAGCAATGCACTTGAGCATAAACGGCACTCGCTTAAAGACAAAAACACCATCAATGAAGCCAGTTTAGATGAACAGCGGCGTACGTTTTTGCCGCATTGATGAAATATCGGCCGATTGCCAGCGTGCTCCGGTTTGGACGCCACATTTAAGCAGCCTCTTTTTAGCCCATGCGCTGAGCAAGGCATTGACCTCAAACGCTCACTTAACCTCGGCCATTTGCCCTTGTTCTATGCATTCAGCCAGGCCGATATGGCGCGCGCAACGACCTCAATTACAGTGCAAAAAAGACGTCGCAATGCCCAATGACAACCACTCGAAAATCAGCACAATCGGCTCAAAAATAGCCGTGAACCAACACGCCAGCTTACCCACAATTCGCAGCCGAGCAGCTGTCCTTTTTCGGCGAATGTCTGGTGTTTTCTTCCCGCGACTGATTACTCTATTTTCTTTTTTAGACTGAACAGTCAATCAATAAAAACCCTGAAAAAATCATCTGTTCAAAAAAAATTACACATTTTTACGAATGCCGCGTAACCCCCTCGCTACCTTACCTGCGACCTTTTTAAACACTGCAAACCACGGCCGCCGTGGCTTGCAGCCTGACCCAAGACGGCGAAACATCTGTTATGGTTTTTAAAGGCAGTCGCTAGGCCGCCCCATTTCAGCCTAATCATCCAACTGATTTTCGCTGCTAATCCATAACGATTTGCCGGTGATGATGATGACCCGCTGAACCTGCTCACCATGGCGAGCACGACCTAGCCGACGCTCACACTCCAACACAGCTTTTAACAGATGTGTTTGCCCGAATGATCGGGCGGCTTCACCCGCAGAGGTTTTGGATCACGGTTTGCAATACGGCAAAGAACGGTTTACTCACCAGCATTCTCGCGTTTCGCCCACGGTCATTGCGTACCTGGAGCGAGGCCGTCTCTGTGCCCGACGCCACTTGCGTCACCCCGCCGCGATATCCGCCCCTGCCTACACCCACTCAAGCCTGCCACGCCCGCCTTTATCAGCGCGCGCTGTTCGTCATTGCCTCGGCATTTGCCCAGCGCATAGAAGCAGGCCCCTTGAAGGGACACACACTGCATGCCATCAGGAAAAATAGTTGTCGAAAACCTCTACAAAGTTTTCGGTGATCACCCACAAGACGCCATCGACCTGCTGAAACAAGGTTGGGACAAAGAACGCATCCTCGCGGAAAAGGGTGCCGTCATCGGCGTCAGTGACGTGTCATTCAGCGTTGCAGAAGGCGAAATTTTCGTGCTGATGGGCCTTTCCGGCTCGGGCAAGTCGACTTTGATTCGCTTGATCAACCGCTTGGTTGAGCCCAGCGCCGGTGACGTTTTCATCGACGGCCAGAACGTGGCGAAGATGCAACAAGCGGAGCTGGTTGAATTGCGCCGCCGCGACATGAGCATGGTCTTTCAATCATTCGCACTGATGCCTTCGCTGAGCGTGCTCGATAACGCCGCCTTCGGCCTGGAAGTCGCCGGCGTACCGCGCAAAGAGCGCGCCGAGAAAGCCATGGAGGTGCTCACCCAAGTGGGCCTGGACACCTTTGCCGATATGTACCCGCATGAGCTGTCCGGCGGCATGCAGCAACGCGTCGGCCTGGCCCGCGCATTAGCGGTAGACCCCTCAATGATGATCATGGACGAAGCCTTTTCAGCCCTCGACCCATTGATGCGCCGCGAGATGCAAGACCTGTTGCTGGACCTGCAAAAAGAGCATCGGCGCACCATCATCTTCGTCTCTCACGATATTGAGGAGGCCATGCGCATTGGTACCCGCATCGGCATCATGGAAGGCGGCAAGCTGGTGCAAGTCGGCACCCCGCAAGAGCTGGTGGACAACCCCGCCAGCGACTACGTGCGCAATTTCTTCGACACCGTCGACACCAGCCGTTACCTCACCGCCAGCCAGTTGATGACCGACACCGTGCCGCTGTATGGGCACAACGGTGAAACGCCGGATGCCGCACAGATCTGCCAAGACCTGCAGGACCAAGACCAGCATTACGCCTTTATCGTCAATGAAAACAATGAGTTCCAAGGCTCCATCAGCCTGGGAAAAATCGCCTTGATGGTCAACGGCTACGCGGTACAACCGCTTGAAAACGATGCCCTGCAACAGATCGAACCACTGTCCCATGACATGTCACTGGAGCAGATCATCGAACGCGTAGTAGACACCGACGGCCCGGTGCCGGTGGTGGACGAGGACGGCCAATACAGCGGTTCTATCAGCAAGGGCAACCTGCTGAGCCGCCTGCAGGGAGAATCCAATGAGTGAGAAAATAATCGACCTAGGCACCTGGGTTAACGACGGCGTGGAATACTTGCTGGATAACTACAGCGGCGCCTTTGACAACGTTGGCAGTGTGGTCAATGGCTTCTCCGAGGGGCTGGAAAACCTGCTGATGTGGCCGCCTGCGTGGCTGCTGATTGCCATGATCGTCGGCCTTGGCTTGTGGCGCATTGGCGTTAAATTCGCAGTATTTACCGGCATTTCTTTTGCACTGATCGTGATGACCGGTTTCTGGGAGCAGACCGTGGTGACCCTCGGCCTGACCTTCTCCGCCACTCTGATTAGCTTGTTGATCGGCATCCCGCTGGGCATCTGGGCCGCCAGCAGCGAGCGGGTGGCCACCACCATTCGGCCGATTCTGGATTTTATGCAGACCATGCCGGCGTTCGTCTACCTGATCCCGGCGGCCATGTTATTCGGCCTTGGGCGGGTGCCCGGCATTATCGCCACGGTGATCTTCGCCATGCCGCCGGCGGTGCGCCTGACCAACTTGGGCATCCGCCAAGTGAATAAAGAAATCGTCGAAGCTGGCCAGTCGTTCGGCTGCACGGGGCGTCAGCTGCTGTTCAAAGTGCAGCTGCCCAACGCCATGCCGTCGATCATGGCCGGGGTTAACCAGACCATCATGATGGCCCTGTCGATGGTCATCATCGCCTCGATGGTCGGTGCCGGTGGCTTGGGCAACGAGGTGCTGGCCAGTATTCAGCGCCTGGATATCGGTCTGGGCTTTGAAAGCGGCATGGCTGTGGTGCTGCTGGCCATCATCCTCGACCGCATCACCGAAAGCTTCGGCACCCCGCAACGGGCTAATCGTCCCGGCGTGCTTGCTTGGCTCAACGCCAAGTTGCAACGCTCATAAGCCCCCTATTTTTTGCTCAAGGAGTTAGCCATGAATTCGATTAAAAGCCTTGCTGGCGTCACCCTGATCAGCTGCGCCCTGACCCAGGCCGCCTTTGCCCAAGAACCCGAAAGCTGTAAGCAGGTGCGCTTTGCGGAAATCGGTTGGGCAGACATTGCCGCCACCACCGGCGTGGCCATGACCCTGACCGAAGGGCTGGGCTACCAGCCGCGCAAAATCATGGCCTCGGTGCCTATTGCATTTACCGGCGTGAAGAAAGGTCAGATTGATGTCTTTCTCGGTTACTGGGCGCCCTCAATGGACGCGGTGATTGAACCATTCCTTAAAGACGACGGCGTCAAAGTGCTGCCCAAGGCCAACCTCGAAGGCGCCAAGTACACCTTGGCGGTGCCGACCTATGCAGCTGAAGCCGGCCTTAAAACGTTTCAGGACATCGCCAAATTTAAAGACCAACTGGGCGGCAAAATCTACGCCATTGAGCCGGGTAACGACGGCAACCTGTTGATCGAGAAGATGATCGAGAACAACCAGTACGCGCTGGGCGACTTCCGCATGGTTGAGTCCAGTGAAGCTGGCATGCTGGTGCAAGTGCAACGCGCGGTAAGAAAGCAACAGCCCGTGGTATTTCTTGGCTGGGCACCGCACCCGATGAACACCCAGCAGGACATCACCTACCTAGACGGCGGTGACGAGGTGTTCGGCCCCGATTATGGCGCGGCCAAAGTCTACACCGTGGTGTCTAAAGGCTACGAGGCGCGCTGCGCCAACGTCGGCAAACTGCTGAATAACCTGCAATTCAGCGTCGAAATTGAAAGCCAGCTGATGGACAAAGTGCTGCAAAAAGAAGACCCCACCACCGTCGCCAAAAACTGGATCCGCGCCAACCCACAGATCCTCGACCAGTGGTTGCAGGGCGTGACCACCTATGACGGTAAAGACGGCACCGCCGCCGTTAAAAAGTACCTCGAACTCTAAGTCCGCCGGGCAGGCGCCAACGCCTGCCCGCGCTGCTGTATGTACCGCCAAACCCGCACCGCCGTTGCACCAGCGGTGTACCTAATGGAGCACATTTATTATGCGTATATTTAAGACTCGTTGCCTGCAAGCACTCGGCGTCGCCACACTGGCGCTGGGCATGTCCAGCGCTATGGCCGCTGACAAGCCAGAGCTGAAAATCGGTTTCGTTAACGGTTGGGACGACAGCGTCGCCACCAGCCATGTGGCTGCAGAAATTCTGCAGAGCAAACTGGGTTACAGCGTCAAAATGCTGCCCGTTGAGCCTGCCATCATGTGGAATGGCGTCGCCCGCGGCGACCTCGACATCACCCTCAGCGCCTGGTTGCCGGTCACCCACGGCGAGTATTACGCCAAGGTCAAAGACAAGGTGGAAACCCTCGGCACCAACTATGACGGCGCAAAAATCGGCCTAGTGGTCCCGGACTATGTCAAAGCCAAAAGCATTGCAGACCTCAATACGTACGCTAAAGACTTCAACGGGCAGATCACCGGCATTGACGCAGGCGCTGGCATCATGGTGCGCACCGAAGAGGCGATTAAGGTCTACAAACTCGACCTAAAACTGCTGAGCAGTTCAGGCCCGGCCATGGCCTCCGCGCTGGCACGCGCCGAAAAATCGCAAAAAGCCATCGTCGTACCGGGCTGGGTACCGCATTGGATGTTCGCCAAGTGGAACCTGCGCTTTCTCGACGACCCACAGAACGTCTTTGGCGACGCTGAGCATGTCGACACCGTGGCTAACCCGAGCCTGAAAGACAAAGCGCCAGAGGCGGTAGCCTTCCTCAACAAGTTCAACTGGAACAGCGCAGAAATTGGCGCGGTGATGCTTGCCGTCCGTGAGGGCGCCAAGCCAGAAGCCGCCGCCAAAGACTGGGTCGCTAAGCACCCAGAGCGTGTGGCCGAATGGCTGAAATAAACCGCCCCGGCGGCTGATTAAAAAAACGGGCGCAGGCCCGTTTTTTAATCCATCACACTGCGCAACTGCAGCAGCGCCCGCATTAACCCTGATCCATGAAAAAGCCGATCGCACGTGGCAAAATGGCTGCCGCCCATGACTGCGCACGCTGGCAGCTCAACCCACCGCCTGTTTACGGAGTGCCAAATGCCCAAGATTGGCATGCAGCCCATTCGCCGCTCACAACTGATTAACGCCACCTTGCAGGCCGTCGACCAAGTCGGCCTGGGTGACGCCAGCATTGCTTACATCGCACGCTTAGCCGGGGTGTCGAATGGCATCATCAGCCATTACTTCAAAGATAAGAACGGCCTGCTTGAAGCGACCATGCGTCACTTGATGCGCTCGCTTAACGTGGCGGTGCGCGAACGCCGTGCCACCCTGTTAGAGGACAGCCCGCGGTTACACCTGCGCGCGATGATCGAAGGCAACTTCGACAGCAGCCAGGTTAACAGCGCCGCGATGAAAACCTGGCTGGCGTTCTGGGCCAGCAGCATGCATCAGCCCTCCCTGCGCCGTTTGCAGCGGGTTAACGACCAGCGTTTGTACTCCAACCTGTGCAGTCAGTTTCTTCGCGCGATGCCCACTGCTGAGGCGCGCCAAGCAGCGCGAGGCTTGGCGGCGTTAATCGACGGTTTATGGCTGCGCGGCGCCCTGACTGGGGAAACCTTCGACACCCAGCAGGCGGCCAACATCGCGTGTGATTACCTTGACTTGCAACTGGGCACCTCTGCCCGTTAGCCATTGCAACCCTGCGGTAAAAACCGCTGCAGGCCACGCCCTGCAAGGGTTTGTGCTTACCTACTGGTTTTTATTGATTGAACGATCAATAAAAATAAAGTAAGCTTGCTAGCTAATTCCCCGCGCCGGGCGGCTCTTACGTCCGCGCTTCACCGACGAGAGGAACGACCATGCCGCGCTTCCCCGAACAAACCCTCTACATCCACGGCGCGCTTAGCGCCGCCAGCAGCAACCGCACCTTTAACAGCCTCAACCCCGCCAACGGCGAGCTACTGGCCGTGGTGCAACACGCCGGCCAAGCTGACGTCGAACGCGCCGTCACCAGTGCGGAGGCCGGGCAAAAAGTCTGGGCGGCGATGACCGCCATGCAGCGTTCGCGCATCTTGCGCAGGGCCGTGGACATCCTGCGTGAGCGCAACGATGAGCTGGCCGCGCTGGAAACCCTCGACACCGGCAAGCCTTTGAGCGAAACCCGCACTGTCGATATCGTCACCGGCGCTGATGTGCTGGAGTACTACGCCGGGCTGATTCCGGCCATCGAAGGCGAGCAAATTCCGCTGCGCGACAGCAGTTTTGTCTACACCCGCCGCGAGCCGTTGGGCGTAGTAGCCGGTATTGGCGCGTGGAATTACCCGATCCAGATCGCTCTATGGAAATCGGCCCCAGCCTTGGCGGCCGGTAATGCGATGATTTTCAAACCCAGTGAAGTCACGCCACTGTCGGCGATAAAGCTCGCGGAAATTTACAGCGAAGCCGGCGTACCAGATGGCGTCTTCAACGTCTTGACCGGCGACGGCCAGGTGGGCCAGTGGCTCACCGAGCACCCGGGCATCGAGAAAATCTCTTTTACCGGCGGCACCGTGACCGGCAAAAAAGTCATGGCCAGCGCCTCCAGCTCGTCACTAAAAGACGTAACCATGGAATTGGGCGGCAAATCGCCCTTGATCATCTTTGAAGACGCTGACCTCGACCGCGCCGCCGATATCGCGGTCATGGCCAACTTCTACAGCTGCGGCCAAGTCTGCACCAATGGTACCCGCGTATTTGTGCCACGCATGCTGCAAGCGCGCTTCGAGGCCAAAGTACTGGAGCGGGTCAAACGCATTCGCCTTGGCGACCCGCAGATCGAGGCCACCAACTTCGGCCCACTGGTCAGCACGGCCCACATGGAAAGCGTGCTCGATTACATCGACAAAGGCCGCAACGAAGGCGCGCGCCTGCTGATTGGCGGTAATCGCGTAACCGAAGGCGAGTACGCCAAGGGCGCCTATGTCGCAGCCACGGTATTCACCGACTGCACAGACCAGATGACCATCGTGCGAGAGGAAATATTCGGCCCGGTCATGAGCATCCTGGTTTACGACACGGAAGAAGAAGTGATCCGCCGCGCCAATGCCACCGACTATGGCTTGGCCGCCGGCGTCGTGACCAGCGACCTGAACCGTGCGCACCGGGTTATCCACCAGCTGGAAGCCGGTATCTGCTGGATCAACACGTGGGGCGAATCGGCAGCGCAAATGCCCGTGGGCGGTTACAAGCAGTCAGGCGTGGGCCGCGAAAACGGCCTGACCACGCTGCTGCATTACACCCGCCTGAAATCAGTGCAGCTCGAAATGGGCGACTACGCCTCGGTGTTCTAAATACCTACTCGCAGGGTGGGTTAGCGACGCGAACGTCTAGGCCTGAAGTCTCAGCGCAAGCAGACGCCTCGTAACCGACCCGCTCACCCGCCCGATCAACCCGCTGGGTTACGGCGCACCAAGATCGGATGAATATCCAAGCCCGGTCTTGCGCCTAACCCACCCTGCGGGTTGCGCAGACCCGCTATTACAGGTGACGACCATGTCTCAAGAATTCGACTACATCATCATCGGCGCCGGCTCAGCCGGTAACGTTTTGGCCACCCGCCTAACTGAAGACACAGGCGTCAGCGTGCTGCTGCTGGAGGCCGGCGGCCCCGATTACCGCCTCGACTTCCGCACGCAGATGCCGGCTGCTCTGGCCTTCCCGCTGCAAGGCAAACGCTACAACTGGGCCTACTTGACCGACCCAGAGCCCCATATGAATAACCGCCGCATGGAATGCGGACGCGGCAAGGGGCTCGGCGGCTCGTCCTTGATCAACGGCATGTGCTACATCCGTGGCAACGCCCTGGATTACGACGGTTGGGCCAAAGAAAAAGGCTTAGAAGACTGGAGCTATCTGGACTGCCTGCCGTATTTTCGCAAGGCAGAAACCCGCGATATCGGCGCCAATGCCTACCACGGCGGCGATGGCCCTGTGTCGGTAAGCACCCCTAAAAGCGGCAATAACCCGTTGTTTCACGCCATGATCGAAGCCGGCGTACAGGCCGGTTACCCTCGCACCTCCGACCTCAACGGCTATCAGCAGGAGGGCTTCGGTCCGATGGACCGCACCGTGACTCCTGAGGGCCGGCGCGCCAGCACGGCACGCGGTTACCTTGATCAGGCCCGCGAGCGGCCGAACCTCACCATCGTCACCCACGCCCTCACCGACCGCATTCTGTTCGACGGCAAACGCGCCAGCGGCGTGGCTTATCTGCAGGGCGACAACGACACCCCAATCACCGTCAATGCGCGCCGCGAGGTGCTGCTGTGCAGCGGCGCGATTGCTTCTCCGCCAGTGCTGCAACGCTCAGGCATTGGCCCAGCAGCGCTGCTGCGCGAGCTGGACATCCCACTGGTGCACGACCTGCCCGGCGTCGGCCAGAACCTGCAAGACCACCTAGAAGTGTACCTGCAGTTCGCCTGCAAGCAGCCGGTGTCGCTGTACCCGGCACTGCAATGGTGGAATCAGCCGATGATTGGTGCCAACTGGCTGTTCCTCGGCAAGGGCATCGGCGCCAGCAACCAGTTTGAAGCTGGCGGCTTTATCCGCTCCAGCGCGGATTTCGCGTGGCCGAACATCCAGTACCACTTCCTGCCGGTAGCGATTAACTACAACGGCAGCAACGCGGTTAATGAACATGGCTTTCAAGCGCACATGGGTTCCATGCGCTCGCCCAGCCGAGGTCGCATTCAGGTCACATCCAAGGACCCGCGCCAGCACCCGAGCATCCTTTTCAATTACATGGCGCACGAGCAGGACTGGCGTGAGTTCCGCGACGGCATCCGCATCACCCGTGAAATCATGGCGCAATCCGCGCTGGACCCTTATCGCGGCAGCGAGATCAGCCCCGGCCAGGACGTGCAAACCGACGCCCAACTGGATGACTTCATCCGTGAACACGCCGAAACCGCCTACCACCCATGCGGCTCGTGCAAGATGGGTGAAGACGCTCTGGCAGTAGTTGACGGCCAAGGCCGAGTGCATGGCGTGCAAGGCTTGCGCGTGGTGGATGCCTCGATCATGCCGCAGATTACCACCGGTAATCTGAATGCACCGACCATCATGATGGCCGAGAAGATTGCCGACAAAATCCGCGGCCGCAGCTCTTTGCCGCGTAGCACGGCGCCTTTTTACGTGGCCGGCAACGCCGCGGCGCGTCTAACCTCGCAGCGCTCTGCCTAGTCAGCGCGATCAACCGTAGCCCGGATGCAATCCAGGAGCCGCTTTGTAGGTGCCGACGGGTCCCGGATTTCATCCGGGCTACACAGCAGCGCGCTGGCCTTTAGCCGGTGGAAACCACGCGCTGCTTGAAGCGACAAGCGAAGCGCGTCGATAATGCGCAATTTTCAACCAGCGCCATTGTGCGCCGCCGCCCGTCGGCCGACCGAGCAGACCATGAAAGACAGCATTCGCCACCTGATTCAGCACGCCCTGACCCGCCTCACCGCCGACGGCGTGCTGCCGCAAGGCCTGAGCCCGGCCATTCAAGTGGAGAACACCAAAGACAAAACTCACGGCGACTTTGCCAGCAACATCGCCATGATGCTCGCCAAGCCCGCCGGCCTGAAACCGCGTGAGCTGGCTGAACAGCTAATTGCCGCACTGCCGGCTGACGCGGGCATCACTAAGGTCGAAATCGCCGGCCCGGGCTTCCTTAACTTCTATCAAAATACCCAAGCGTTGGCCGCGCGCTTGGATGCTCTGCTCGCCGACGCCACGCTTGGCGTGCGCAAACAGGGCGCTGCACAGCGCGTAGTGGTCGACCTCTCGGCCCCCAACCTGGCTAAAGAGATGCACGTTGGCCACCTGCGCTCGACCATCATCGGCGACGGTGTGGCGCGGGTGCTGGAGTTCCTCGGTGACGAGGTGATCCGCCAGAACCATGTGGGCGACTGGGGCACCCAGTTCGGCATGCTGCTGGCCTACATGCAGGAGAACCCAGCGGCGGTCGACAGCCAGCTGGCTGACCTCGAAGGCTTCTATCGCGCGGCGAAAAAACGTTTCGATGAGTCCGCCGAGTTCGCCGAGCGCGCCCGCGCGCTGGTGGTGCAGTTGCAGGCCGGCGATGCTGAATGCCTGCGCCTGTGGCACCGCTTTAACGATATTTCCCTGAGCCACTGCCAGGCGCTCTACGATCGCTTGGGCGTAAAGCTCTCCATGGCCGACGTCAAAGGCGAAAGTGCCTACAACGACGACCTAGCCAACGTAGTCGCTGACCTCAAGGCCAAGGGCCTGCTCAGCGAAAGCGACGGCGCGCAGTGCGTGTTTATGGAGGCTTTCAGCAATGCCGAGGGCAACCCGCTGCCGTTGATCGTGCAGAAAGCCGGTGGCGGTTACCTCTACGCCACCACCGACTTGGCCGCCACCCGTTACCGCGCGGGCGTGTTAAAAGCCGACCGCGCCCTGTACTTCGTCGATCAGCGCCAAGCCCTGCACTTCCAGATGGTCTTCACCGCCGCGCGCCTGGCCGACTTCGTCCCCGCCAGCATGCAACTGGAGCACATGGGCTTCGGCACCATGAACGGCGCCGACGGTCGTCCATTTAAGACCCGCGACGGCGGCACGGTGAAGCTGGTCGACCTGCTCGATGAAGCCGAAGAACGCGCCTACAGCTTGGTTAAGGGTAAGAACCCTGAGCTGGGCGAAGCAGAGCTGCGCCAGATCGCCCGCGCCGTGGGCATTGGCGCGGTGAAATATGCCGACCTGTCCAAGCACCGCACCAGCGACTACCGCTTCAACTTCGAGCTGATGCTGAGCTTCGAGGGCAACACAGCGCCTTACCTGCTGTACGCCTACACCCGTGTGGCCAGCGTGTTCCGCAAACTGGGCAAGGGCTTTGATGAGGTCGCCGGCACGCTTGATTTGCAGGCCACCCACGAAATCGAGCTGGCCGGCAAACTCGCGCAATTCAATGAAGTGCTTAGCAGCGTTGCTGACAAAGGTGAGCCGCACTTGCTCTGCGCCTACCTGTATGACCTAGCCGGCTTGTTCTCCAGCTTCTACGAGAATTGCCCGATCCTTTCCACCGAGGATGAGGCCGTGCGCAACAGCCGCCTGCGCCTGGCTGCGCTGACCGCACGCACCCTCAAGCAGGGCCTGGAACTGCTCGGTCTGGAAACACTGGAGCGCATGTAAGTGGCTGCCAAGAAAAAACCGGCCCCTAAACGCGGCGCCAGCCGCTACCAAGCCCCGGCGAAAAAACCGGTGCCGGGTTGGTTCTGGCTGGTCTGCGGCCTGGTGATTGGCGGCTTTATGGTGTTTTTGTTCAGCCTCGAACCAGGTCGCGATGAAATCAAGCGCAATAAAGTTGAAGAGGCGCGCGTCAAGCAGGCCAATAAAGCAGCAGCGGCTAAGCCCGCCAGCAGCGAGCCGGCCAAGCCCAAATATGATTTCTACACCCTGCTGCCCGAATCGGAAGTCATCCTGCCGCAGCAGGCCATAGAACCGCCTGTGCCACCTGCGCAAAAACCCGTTACGCCAGAGGAAGCGGCAAAAATTGACGCGGCCCGCGCTCAGGCGGCGCTTAACGGTGAAGTTCCACCGCCACCGCCCGTCATCGCTAAAGGGCCAGTCACCTCGCAATTTTTCCTGCAGGCTGGCTCGTTCCGCCGCAAAGATGATGCTGACACCTTGCGCGCACAGCTGATCTTGCTCGGGCAAAGCGTGCAGGTGGAGTCCGGCACGGTGCGCGAAGAAACCTGGCACCGCGTATTGGTCGGTCCCTTCGCCACGCGCGAACAGCTCGGCAACGCGCAGAAGTCTCTGGCTGCCAGCGGTTTCAGCAACCTGCTGTTACAGCAGCGCCAAGCGCAATAAATTCAGCGATTGCAGGCCTTGGGCAGTCTTCGATGAGTTTTTTGTCGGACAGCAGACTGCCTAGGGCTTGAAGCCAGCCAGCGCTGCCCCCACTTCATCAGCATTGGGCATTTTCGCCCCGCTGCGTGGAGACGCTCCCCTTGACCACCATCGTTTCAGTGCGCCGCAACGGCAAAGTCGTCATGGGCGGCGACGGCCAAGTATCCCTCGGCAATACCGTGATGAAAGGCAACGCGAAAAAAGTTCGCCGCCTGTACCACGGCCAAGTGCTGGCCGGTTTCGCCGGCGCCACCGCCGATGCCTTTACCCTATTTGAACGTTTTGAAGGCCAGCTGGAGAAACACCAGGGCAATCTGGTGCGCGCCGCCGTCGAGCTGGCTAAAGATTGGCGCACCGACCGCTCCCTAAGCCGGCTGGAAGCCATGCTGGCCGTGGCCAACAAAGACGCTTCGTTAATTATCACCGGCAACGGTGACGTGGTTGAGCCTGAACACGGCCTGATTGCCATGGGTTCCGGTGGCGGCTTCGCCCAAGCCGCCGCCATGGCCTTGCTGCAGAAAACCGAATTGAGCGCCCGTGAAATCACCGAAACCGCGCTGCACATTGCCGGCTCCATCTGTGTCTTCACTAACCAAAACCTAACTATCGAAGAAGAAGACTGCGCCGATCAGACCGTTTAAAGCTGCTGCGCTCGGCCATGCTGCGTTTAAAGCAGGCTCGGAATGCTCATTTACAGACGTAAACTCCGCTTCCTCGCCTCCTTTCGCCTTGTCTGACCGTCGCTCGCGACGCTTTAAACACCCTGATTAGCGGTCTTTTCTGGAGTACGCCGCATGTCCATGACGCCCCGCGAGATCGTTCACGAGCTTAACCGCCACATCATCGGTCAGGACGACGCTAAGCGCGCCGTGGCCATCGCCCTGCGCAACCGCTGGCGGCGCATGCAGCTACCACTCGAGCTGCGGGCTGAAGTGACGCCGAAGAACATCCTGATGATCGGCCCAACCGGTGTCGGCAAAACCGAAATTGCCCGCCGTCTGGCCAAGCTGGCCAATGCACCGTTTATCAAGGTGGAAGCGACCAAGTTCACCGAAGTGGGTTATGTCGGCCGCGATGTAGAGTCGATCATCCGTGATCTTGCCGATGCGGCGATTAAGATGCTGCGCGAGCAGGAGATGATCAAAGTTCGCCACCGCGCCGAAGATGCCGCTGAAGAACGCATCCTCGATGCCCTGCTGCCGCCAGCGCGCGCGGGCTTTAACGAAGACCCAGCACCAAGCAACGATTCCAACACCCGCCAGCTGTTTCGCAAGCGCTTGCGCGAAGGTCAGCTGGACGACAAGGACATCGAGATCGAAGTGGCCGACGCCCCGGCCGGTATCGAAATCATGACCCCGCCAGGCATGGAAGAGATGACCAACCAGCTGCAAAACCTGTTTTCCAGCATGGGTAAGGGTAAGCAGAAGAGCCGCAAGCTCAAGGTCAAGGAAGCCCTGAAGCTGGTGCGCGATGAAGAAGCCGCGCGCCTGGTCAACGAAGAAGAACTCAAGGCACAGGCCCTGGAGGCCGTCGAGCAGAACGGTATCGTGTTTATCGATGAGATCGACAAGGTGGCCAAGCGCGGCAACACCAGCGGCGCCGATGTATCCCGCGAAGGCGTACAGCGCGACCTGCTGCCACTGATCGAAGGCTGCACGGTGAACACCAAGCTGGGCATGGTGAAAACCGATCACATTCTGTTTATCGCCTCCGGCGCGTTCCACCTGAGCAAACCGAGCGATTTGGTGCCCGAGCTGCAAGGCCGTCTGCCGATCCGCGTCGAGCTGAAAGCCCTGACCCCAGAAGACTTCGAGCGCATCCTCACCGAGCCGCACGCCTCGCTCACCGAGCAATACGCGGCGCTGCTGAACACCGAGGGGCTGGGTATCCAGTTCGTCGCCGAGGGCATCAAGCGCATCGCCGAGATTGCCTATCAGGTTAACGAGAAGACCGAGAACATCGGCGCGCGCCGCCTACACACCTTGCTTGAACGCCTGTTGGAGGAAGTCTCCTTTAGCGCCGGCGACTTGGCTGGCCTGCAGAATGGCACGCCAATCGTGATCGACGCGGCCTACGTCAACAGTCACCTTGGCGAGTTGGCCCAGGATGAAGATCTGTCGCGCTATATTCTGTAACCACTCCCTCCCCTTAGCCCGGATGCAATCCGGGCTACGCCGCCTCTGGAATCGAGCATGCGCATCCCCACGGCCATCAAACTGCACAAAGTCTCGAAAACTCTGGAACTGCACTACGCAGATAACGAGATCTACAGCCTGCCGGCTGAGTTCCTGCGCGTGCACTCGCCCTCGGCAGAAGTACAGGGCCACGGCAAACCGATCCTGCAAACCGGCAAGCTCGGTGTTGGCCTTAGCAAAATCGAGCCCGCCGGTAATTACGCACTCAAGCTGAGCTTCGATGACGGCCACGACAGTGGCTTGTTCACCTGGGATTACCTTGAGCAACTGGCATTGCGCCAAACTGAGCTATGGAACGATTACCTCGCCACCTTGAGTGCCGCCGGAAAATCTCGTGACCCCAACGAAAGCCGGGTCAAGTTGATGCTCTGACACGCCTAAGCGCCAGCCTTTTAGATTCTGACTGTGGCGCAACTGTTTTCGCCGACCCTTGGCGCGTCATAGGCCACTGCCTCATCCTGATCAAACCGCTCTAGTCAGAGGTTTATGGCCGGTTAGAGCGCATTTTCTAATCCTTCTCTGCATACTCTTACAGCGCTGGGCAGAATCGCGGCTCACTTGCACAAATTGATAAACTCGGGTAACCAAGTAGCTGGAAGTTTTGCCGTTGCGGGCCTCGCCATCAACGGCAAAAATTGCGGAGCGATCCGCCCTTGGTAATCCGGGCAATACCCGGCCCGCATAACCTGTTTTAAAGTTTCGCGAGCGAGCGCCATGCAGGGTAGAAAAAGATCGGCAACGGGCTTGGTTCGTGTACTCCCTGTACATGAGTACCTGATGCCCCGCATTCCGGCCTTTTTTTAACGCAGCAGGCCTTAGCGCAATAGACTTGGATGGGTTCTAGCCCTGTGTCGCCGTGCACAGCAATACGCCGGTATTTCGTCTCAGGACAATGGAGCGTTGTAGATGACAAATAAGAATAATGATGACCTTAAGCTGCAAGCTTCCGAGAACACCCTGGGGCTCAACCCAGTCATCGGTATCCGTGGCAAAGATTTGCTGAGCTCGGCCCGCGTCGTGCTCAAACAAGCGCTCAAGCAACCGTTGCATAGCGCCAAACACCTCGCCCACTTCAGCATCGAGCTGAAGAATGTGATGTTCGGCCAATCCGACCTCACCCCGAACGACGGTGACCGCCGCTTTGCTGATCCCGCCTGGAGCCAGAATCCGCTGTATCGCCGCTACCTGCAGACTTATTTGGCCTGGCGCAAAGAACTGCACGACTGGATCGAGCACAGCAACCTGTCCGAACAGGACGCCAGCCGTGGCCATTTCGTGATCAACCTCATGACCGAGGCCATGGCGCCCACGAACAGCATGGCCAACCCGGCGGCCGTCAAGCGCTTCTTTGAAACCGGCGGCAAGAGCCTGCTTGACGGCCTAGGTCATTTGGCCAAAGACATCGTCAATAACGGCGGCATGCCCAGCCAAGTCAACATGAATGCCTTCGAAGTCGGTAAAAGCCTCGCCACTAGCGAGGGTGCGGTGATTTTCCGTAACGACCTGCTGGAGTTGATCCAGTACAAGCCGCTCACCGAGCAAGTGCAGCAGCGTCCATTGCTGGTGGTGCCGCCACAGATCAACAAGTTTTATGTGTTCGATTTATCGCCAGAAAAGAGCGTGGCGCGCTTCCTGTTGCGCAACGGTATTCAGACCTTCGTGGTGAGCTGGCGCAACCCGACCAAGGCGCACCGTGAATGGGGCCTGTCGACGTACATCGAGGCATTGAAAGAAGCCATTGATGTGGTCTCCGCCGTTACCGGCAGCAAAGATATCAACATGCTCGGCGCCTGCTCCGGCGGTCTCACCACCACCTCGCTGCTCGGCCATTACGCCGCCCTTGGCGAGAAGAAGGTGCATGCCCTGACCCTGCTGGTGAGCGTGCTGGATAATCGCCTGGAAACTGATGTGGCGTTATTCGCCGACGAGAAAAGCCTTGAAATGGCCAAGCGCCGCTCTTACCAAGCCGGCGTGCTCGAAGGCAAAGACATGGCCAAGGTATTTGCCTGGATGCGCCCCAATGACCTGATCTGGAACTACTGGGTTAATAACTATTTGCTCGGTAACGAGCCGCCGGTGTTCGACATCCTGCACTGGAACAACGACACCACACGCCTACCCGCGGCACTGCACGGCGAGTTTATTGACATGTTCACCTCCAACCCGCTGATCCGCGCGGGCGCACTGGAAGTCTGCGGCACGCCGATCGACCTCAAACAGATCACCAGCGACCTGTATTGCCTGGCCGGTACCACCGACCACATTACCCCGTGGGAGTCTTGCTACAAATCGGCCAACCTGTTTGGCGGCAATGTTGAGTTTGTACTGTCCAACAGCGGGCACATCCAAAGCATCCTTAACCCGCCGGGCAACCCGAAAGCGCGCTATATGACCAATACCCAGATGCATGCGGACCCGAAAACGTGGCAAGCCACGTCGACCAAGCACGCCGACTCTTGGTGGCTGCATTGGCAAACCTGGCTCGGCCAGCGTTCCGGTGAGCAGAAAAAAGCGCCGAGCCATTTGGGCAACAAAAAATACCCGGCGGGCGAAGCAGCTCCCGGTACTTACGTGCACGAACGTTAACCTCCTGCGCACTGCGCAACACTGCCCGCGGCACTGGATGTGCCGCTCGCCCACCGGCTCAGTTGAACAGGTGTCGCGAACCAGGCTTCGCCCTGGCGTTTCTGGAAAAGACCCGGAGGGTCTGCTTCAGCGTTTTAACTGACTAGGGCTTCTGCGCATGTCGCTACCTTTCGTATTTCGCACCATCGAACTGGACGGCCAGACCCTCCGCACCGCTGTTCGCCCCGGCAACGGCACGATGACGCCGCTGCTGATTTTCAATGGCATCGGCGCCAACTTAGAGCTGGTCATGCCGTTTGTCCGCGCCCTTGATCCAAACCTTGAAGTGATTGCCTTCGATGTGCCCGGCGTCGGCGGCTCGTCCACGCCCAGCACGCCGTATCGTTTCCCAGGGTTGGCTAAACTGGCGGCGCGCATGCTCGATTACCTCGACTATGGCCAAGTCAACGCGATTGGCGTGTCGTGGGGCGGCGCCTTGGCGCAGCAGTTCGCCCATGACTACCCGGAGCGCTGCAAGAAGCTGATTCTCGCCGCCACCTCGGCCGGCGCAGTCATGGTGCCCGGCAAACCCAAGGTGCTGTGGTGCATGGCCAGCCCGCGGCGCTATGTGCAGCCATCTTACGGCGTGCAAATCGCTCCGCAAATCTACGGTGGCGCATTCCGCCGCGACCCGAAACTGGCCCTGGCGCATGCCAGTAAAGTGCGTTCAGGCGGCAAGATGGGTTACTACTGGCAGCTGTTCGCCGGCCTTGGTTGGACCAGCATCCATTGGTTACACAAGATCCGCCAACCAACCTTGGTCATGGCCGGTGATGATGACCCGTTGATCCCATTGGTGAATATGCGCCTGTTGGCTTGGCGCATCCCTAATTCAGAACTGCATGTGATCGACGATGGTCACCTGTTTTTAGTGACTCGTGCGGAAGCTGTTGCGCCGATCATCATGAAATTCCTGGAAGAGGAACGTCAGCGCGCGGTCATGCATCCACAACCGGCACGCACGCACAGTTAACCGCGCGAATAACCCTGCGCACTGGCGCTGTGCCTTTGACTGAATGCTTGACCCACTTTCGGGCACGCTGTATTACCTAAAAGCCCGCGAACAGCAGCCTAGAGGGCGCTGGCGAACATTGGTACAAGCCTTGCTGCTGCGCTAGCAACCTTGATGTCTCATGGTTTGACAACGGAGTGTTGCCCAATGCGAGACCAGCCCGCTAAACGCACCCTGCCTATTCGCAGCAATGTGATGAATGGCCAAAACGCCGTGGTGGGTCTGCGCGGTCGTGACCTGCTCTCTACACTGCGCGGTTTGGCCCTACAGGGCTTTAAGCAACCCGTGCACACCGCCCGTCATGCACTGGCCCTAGGCGGCCAATTGGGCCGCGTGCTGCTGGGCGATAAGCCGTTCAAGGTTAACCCGCAAGACCTGCGTTTTGCCGATCCGACTTGGCGGGATAACCCATTCTACAGCCGCAGCTTGCAAGGCTATTTGGCTTGTCAGAAGCAGCTGAACAGCTGGATCGATGAAAGCAACCTAAGCGAAGACGACCGCGCCCGTGCACGCTTTGTGGCCACCTTGCTGGGTGATGCCCTGGCGCCGTCTAACACGCCACTTAATCCGCAAGTGATCAAGGAACTGCTCAACAGCGGCGGTAGTAGCTTATTCAAGGGCATGCGCCACCTGCTTGATGATCTGTTGAACAACAACGGCATGCCCAGCCAAGTGAATAAACATGCGTTTGAGGTGGGTGGTAACTTGGCGGCCACCAGTGGCGCTGTGGTGTTTCGCAATGAGTTGTTGGAGCTCATCCAGTACAAGCCCATGAGTGAAAAACAGTACGCCAAACCGCTGTTGATCGTGCCGCCGCAAATCAATAAGTTCTATATTTTCGATCTTTCCAGCGAGAAGAGTTTCGTCCAGTACGCACTCAAAAACGGCCTGCAAACGTTCGTCGTCAGCTGGCGCAACCCCGATCCACGCCACCGCGAATGGGGCTTGTCGAGTTATGTGCAGGCCCTGGAAGCCGCCATCGACACCTGCCGCGACATCACCGGCAGCAAGGACGTCAACCTACTCGGCGCCTGCGCCGGCGGCTTGACCATTGCTGCCCTGCAGGGCCATTTGCAGGCCAAACGGCAACTGCACAAAGTGGCCAGCGCCACGTACATGGTCAGCCTGCTGGACAGCCAGATCGACAGCCCAGCCATGCTGTTTGCCGACGAACTGACGCTGGAGGCGGCCAAACGTCGCTCCTATCAACAGGGCGTACTGGATGGGCGCGACATGGCACGGGTGTTTGCCTGGATGCGTCCTAACGATCTGATCTGGAATTATTGGATCAACAACTACCTGCTGGGCAAGCAACCGCCGGCCTTCGATATTCTCTATTGGAACAACGACAACACCCGTTTACCGGCGGCGTTGCATGGCGACCTGATCGACTTCTTCAAGCACAACCCGCTTGCCCATCCGCGCGGCTTAGAAGTCTGTGGCACGCCGGTCGACCTGAGCAAGGTGACGGTGGACAGCTTTAGCATCGCCGGTATTAACGACCACATCACGCCGTGGGATGCGGTATATCGCTCGACACTGCTGCTGGGCGGTAATCGACGTTTTGTCCTGTCCAATAGCGGGCATATTCAGAGCATTCTCAACCCGCCGGGTAACCCCAAATCTAACTACCTAGTAAACCCTGAGCTGGCCGGCGACCCACGCGCCTGGTACCACGCTGCAGAACACGTGCAAGGCAGTTGGTGGCCGCTATGGCTGGACTGGCTACAGGCACGCTCAGGCGAGCAGAAAGACACCCTTATGGCTTTAGGTAACCAACACTACCCGGCCATGCAAGCGGCTCCCGGTACCTATGTGCATGTGCGCTAAAACAATGACCTCGGCGTGAGCAAACTGACCGCCGCCTGATGCAGGTAAGCACGGTCAGATTTTCTGCGGACACAATAAGAAGAACCCATGAAGACCCGCGACAGAATCCTTGAATGTGCCCTGCTGCTTTTCAATCAGAAGGGCGAGCCCAATGTATCCACCCTAGAAATAGCCAACGAACTGGGTATCAGTCCGGGCAATCTGTACTACCACTTCCACGGTAAAGAGCCGCTGATCCTCGGCCTGTTCGAGCGTTTTCAAGCAGAGCTGGCCCCGCTGCTATCGCCGCCAGACGATGTGCAGTTGGATGTAGAAGATTATTGGCTGTTTCTGCACTTAATTGTCGAGCGCTTAGCCCACTACCGCTTTCTGTTCCAAGACTTGTCCAACCTGACCAGCCGCCTACCGAAACTGGAACGTGGCATGCGTCATTGGCTAAATAACCTCAAGCGCACCTTGGCAGAGTTGCTGGCCCGGCTGCAAATCGATGGTCAGCTGCAAAGCAATACCCAAGCGCTGGGTCAGCTGGTCGAGCAAATCACCCTAACCCTGCTGTTCTCACTCGACTACCAACGCATCATCGGCCGTGACGGCGAGAGTCGCCTGGTGGTGTACCAAGTGATGATGCTGGTGGCGCCGCATCTGGCTGAGGAACCACGTTACGCCGCTGAACATTTGGCGCAGCGCTACTTAGAAGATTAAACGCGCGCATCAACGAAAACGCCCAGCACAAGGCTGGGCGTTTTTGACTGCAGCTTAGTCTTACGACTGAGTGACAGGCGCTACCGGTGCCGCGGGCGCCGCAACTGCAGCAGGTGCTGCAGCTACGGGTGCAACTGGCTTAGCAGCAGCAGGCTTAGCGGCTGGTTTAGCAGCCGGCTTCGCGGCTGGCTTAGCGACAGCTTTGGCAGCAGGCTTGGCAGGCGCTTTTACCGCTAGCTTGGCGGCGGGCTTAGCAACCGGCTTAGCCGCCACTTTTGCAGCAGGCTTGGCCGCTACTTTCTTGACCGCAGACTTAACCGACTTAACCGAAACGCCGGTCAGTTGCTCGATCTGCTTGGTAAGAGTTTCAACTTTAGCGTTGAGCGCTTTCACTTCATTGCGGCTTGGTACGCCGAGACGCGAAATGGCATTGTTCAAACGCTTGTCGAAAGCCTCTTCCAGCTCGCCCCACTTGCCCATCGCCTTGTCTTTAACTTCATCAACGCGCGACTTAGCCGTGTCCACTGTAGTGTTCACGGTGCTTTTCACGGCGCCGACTTGCTTATCAACTTCGGTTTTGGCTTGCTTCTCAGCCTTCTCGCCATCCTTAACCAGCGTGTCGAACAGCTTGTTGCCGTCCTTGCTGACTTTGGAGTAAGCGCCCAGGCCCGCCAACCAGATTTGACGCGAGTACTTTTCTACTTCGCCAATCCAGGAAGTGGTTTGCTTTTCGGTTTTCTTTTTAACGGCCATTGTGCTGATCTCCTTATTTGGTACGCGCGACGTGATCGAGCAACGCGCTCAACTGATCCAGCTTAGCAGACAGTACTTCAACATCCTGCTTGGACGGAATGCCAAGGCGGTTCAGTGCGCTTGCTACACGGTTATCGAAGGCTTTCTCGATTTTGTCGAGCTGCACTTCAAACTTGCCTTTCACGCTGCTGACGTTGGTGGTGACAGTGCTCTTAACGCTGTCAATCTGGCTGTTAGCCGCATCAACTTGCTGGTTAACCAGCTTTTTGCCCTGCTTTTCAACGCCTTCGCCACTTTTGACGAGGTCCTTGAAGTACTCAGAGCCTTCCTGACCGGCTTTGGCGTATGCGCCCAGACCTGCCAACCAGATTTTGCGGGCGTAAACTTTAGCGTCGCTCAGCACGCCGGTGCTTTCTTCAACGACAACTTTCTTTTTAACGGCAACTTTAGACATGGTGCACCTCACTCTAAGTGTTTCGAGGAAACGCCCACGGGATGCAGGCTTAGGAGCAAGGTACCGATGAAAATTAGAAACCGCATACTAAGCGTAGAAAAAATTGCCGGGAGCAATTTTTAACGTCGCGCAGCGACGGCCCGCAGGGTGGCTGCCAGGGAGGGCAGGCCATCAAAAATTGCCGGGAGCAATTTCTAACATCGCACAGCGACGGCCCGTAGGGTGGCTATCAGAGATGGCAGACCATCAAAAATTACCAAACGCAATTTTAAACAGCACCTCAGGCCTGCAGGTTCTTATCCAACACCTCTTCGATTTCACGCTTGATGCTGCTGCTCATCGCGGACAACAGCAAGCCCAAACTGAGCTGCACGCGCACGCTGTTTTCATGCACCTCAATCCGGCCGTCAGCCCCGCTGCGTTTAAATTCTAGGCTGTCGCCATTCCAGCGGTAACGCACGTCATATTGACGAGCAAGGCGCTGGGCCAGTTGTTCGGCTTTCTCACGGGCCACTTCGCGGCCTAGGGAGTGCGGACGTTCAATAGTGATCTTGGCCATGGCCTTTCTCCTCGCCAGTTAACTGCGACCTTAAGTCGCTGCGACTATAGCAAGGCTGTCGCCCGCTCGCTGCAAGCAACTCTGGCGACAAAAACGACCACGTATCTTTGTCCTTTGCCGCGTAAGGCCCAAACCCAGCAGGGCCTTTTGGGTTTAGAATGACCGCCAGTTAGAGACAGCCTCGGTGTTTTAGGAAGGGCACGATGAACGATCCGCGTAACAGCAGCGACAGCGAACCCACCACACATTTTGGTTTCCAGAATGTGCCAGAAAGCCAAAAGGCGGAAAAAGTTGCCGAGGTTTTCCACTCAGTGGCCGCCAAATACGACCTGATGAATGATGTGCTGTCCGGTGGCATGCACCGTTTATGGAAGCGCTTCACCATCGAACTGTCCGGCGTGCGCAGCGGCAACCGGGTGCTGGATATCGCGGGCGGCACCGGCGATCTAACGCGCAAATTCTCCAGCCTGGTCGGCCCAACGGGCGAAGTGGTGCTGGCAGACATTAACGAGTCGATGCTGCGCGTCGGCCGCGACCGTCTGCTCGATAAAGGCGTGGCAGGCAATGTCAGCTTTGTTCAGGCGGATGCAGAAAAACTGCCGTTCCCGGACAACCACTTTGACGTGGTGACCATCGCCTTCGGCCTGCGCAATGTGACGCATAAAGAAGACGCCATCCGCTCGATGCTGCGGGTGCTCAAACCCGGTGGTCGCCTGCTGGTGCTGGAGTTCTCCAAACCCTCCAACCCGATGCTGTCGAAGTTCTACGACGCCTACTCATTCAAATTTATGCCGCTGGCCGGCAAGCTGATCACTAACGACGCTGAAAGCTACCGCTACCTGGCTGAGTCGATCCGCATGCACCCGGATCAGGACACCCTAAAAGCGATGATGGTTGAAGCCGGTTTTGAGCGCGTGACCTATCACAACATGACCGGTGGCATCGTCGCCCTGCACCGCGGCATCAAACCCTGATGATCCTCACTGGGCTGTTGGCCGGGGTCGAACTCGGCCTCAATCGCGTGCTGGCCATGGACAGCACCGCACTGCCACGCCTGGCAAGCCTGAATGGCCGGGTGATCGCGGTGGAGTGTGTTGCACCGAATTTACAGCTGTTTATCCTGCCCAACGCCACAGGCCTGCAACTGGCTGCGCAATGGGCCGGGGAGGCGGATTGTCGGCTGCGTGCGCCGGCTGCCAGCTTGCTGCGCTTGGCCACCAGCAGCGATAAAACCAGCGTTCTACACAGCGCCGACGTCAGCCTGGAGGGCGACAGCACCGCCCTGCTGGCGCTTGCCAGCATCCTGCAAGACTTGGAGCTGGACTGGGAATACGAACTGTCGCGCTGGCTCGGCCCGGTTGGCAGCCAGTTGCTCGGCGGTCATTTGCGCAGCCGCGCTGGCTGGACCCGTCAGGCTCTCGACAGCCTGCACTTGAACCTAGCTGATTACCTCAGTGAAGAATCCCGCAGCCTGGTTGGCCAGCGTGAAGCCGATGCGCGCTTCGCCGAATTGGACCACCTGAAGCTGTCTCTCGATCGACTCGACGCGCGCATCGAGCGCATCGCCCAACGCCATAAGCCCACCGCATGAAGCTGCTTGCCGTTCGTCGTTTGTTTCGCATCCTGCGAGTCGTGATTCGCTACCGGCTGGATGATTATTTATTCGCCCTAGCGCTGCCCTTGTGGGCGCGCATGCTGCGCCACGCCCTGCCTTGGCGTTGGCTGCCAAGGCGCAGCCTTGATTTGTCACGCGGCGAGCGCCTACGTTTGGCCCTGGAAGCGCTGGGGCCGATTTTTATTAAATTCGGCCAACTGCTTTCCACCCGCCGCGACCTGTTGCCGGCGGATATTGCTGATGAACTGGCCAAGCTGCAGGATCGAGTCCCACCCTTCGATCCTGCCGAGGCCCAGGCGCTGATCGAGAGCCAACTCGGCGCCAAGGTCGGCGACGCTTTTGCCCGTTTTGACATGCAGCCATTGGCGTCGGCATCTATCGCTCAGGTTCATACGGCGCAGCTGAAAAGCGGCGAAGAGGTGGTGGTCAAGGTTATTCGTCCCGGCCTTAGGCCGGTGATAAAGCAAGACATTGCCTGGCTGTTCCTGCTGGCCAAAATGGCCGAGCGCGCCTCTGCTGATGCCCGCCGACTGCGCCCGATGGAGGTGGTCAGCGATTACGAGAAAACCATCTACGACGAGCTCGACCTGCTGCGTGAAGCGGCCAATGCCAGCCAGCTGCGACGCAACTTCGAAGGGTCGCCATTGCTTTATGTGCCCCAGGTTTACTGGGACCTGTGCCGGCCGAAAGTGCTGGTGATGGAGCGTATTTACGGTATTCAAGTCACCGACATGGCGACCCTCGCTGACCAACGTACCGACATGAAACTGCTGGCCGAACGCGGTGTGGAAATCTTCTTCACCCAGGTGTTTCGCGACAGCTTCTTTCACGCTGACATGCACCCCGGCAATATTTTCGTCAGCACGCGCACGCCCTGGAACCCGCAATATATCGCCATTGACTGCGGCATCATCGGCAGCCTCACCGCCGAAGATCAAGACTACCTGGCGCGTAACCTGCTGGCCTTCTTCAAACGCGATTACCGCCGCGTGGCGCAGTTGCACATTGACTCCGGCTGGGTGCCCGCAGAAACCAAGATTAATGACTTCGAGGCCGCGATCCGCACCGTGTGCGAACCGATTTTCGAGAAGCCGCTAAAAGACATCTCCTTCGGTCAAGTGCTGCTGCGCCTGTTCCAAACCGCACGGCGCTTCAATATGGAAGTGCAGCCGCAGCTGGTTCTGCTGCAAAAAACCCTATTGAATATTGAAGGCTTGGGTCGCCAGCTGTATCCCGACCTTGACCTGTGGAGCACTGCGCAACCCTTCCTTGAGCGCTGGATGCGTGAGCGCGTGAGCCCCTTGAGCCTGCTGCGCAACCTGCAATTGCAGGCCGAGCAAGTGCCGCACCTGTCACAAATCGCCCGCGAAACGCTGGAGCGCCTGAACCAGCAACCCACTCAACGCCAGCAACAGCCTGCAGTGGATCATCGGTGGCCGGCGCGCTTGCTAGGCGCAGCGCTGATTGCGGGAGCGGTGACGCAAGGGTTAGTCATCAGCCTGATCGCCTGGCCGAGCTGGCTGATGCTTGCAGGTGGTCTCTACCTGGTGTTGCGCCGATAGCCACACCGCAAGCCCGCTGGCACACTAGCCCCATGAATTATGCAGCCCCACACGGGCGGAACTCGCAATGACCGACTGGCTCGACGAAATCAACTGGAATAACGACGGGTTAGTCCCGGCAATCGCCCAAGATCACCTAACCGGCCGCGTGCTGATGATGGCGTGGATGAACCGTGAAGCCCTGGCGTTGACCGCAAGTGAGCAGCGCGCCATCTATTGGTCACGCTCACGCAGCAAACTCTGGCGCAAGGGCGAAGAGTCTGGTCACGTGCAGAAGCTGCACGAACTGCGCTTAGATTGCGACGCCGATGTGGTCATCCTAATGGTCGAGCAAATGGGCGGTATTGCCTGCCACACCGGTCGCGAAAGCTGTTTCTACCGGGTCTATGAAAACGCCGAATGGAAAACTGTCGACGCCGTGATTAAAGACCCGCATGCCATCTATAACGCAGGCAACAAGCATGAGTAATGCGCGCATGACTGATACCCTGAGCCGCCTCGCCGACGTGCTAGAGTCGCGTAAGGGCGCGGCTCCCGACAGCTCTTATGTCGCCAGCCTGTACCATAAAGGCCTGAACAAAATTCTCGAAAAAGTCGGTGAGGAGTCGGTGGAAACCATCCTCGCCGCCAAAGACGCCGCCATCAGCGGTGACTGCAGCGATGTCATTTACGAAACTGCCGACCTGTGGTTCCACAGCCTGATCATGCTCGCCGCTCTCGGTCAGCACCCACAGGCTGTTCTCGACGAACTGGATCGACGTTTCGGCTTGTCCGGCCACGCTGAAAAAGCGGCGCGCCCCAACAACTGATCACTCACTTACTACGGAGTACGCATCATGGGATTCGGTGGCATAAGCATTTGGCAACTTCTAATAGTTCTGCTGATCGTGGTCATGTTGTTCGGCACCAAGCGCATTAAAAGCCTCGGTTCTGATTTAGGTGATGCCATCAAGGGCTTCAAAAAATCCATGGGCAGCGAAGAAGACAAACCTGCCGTGGAAGAACCCAAAGGTCAGACCATCGACGCTCAGGCGCGCAAGGTCGAAGAGCCGGCGAAGAAAGACTAAGCCATGTTTGATATCGGTTTTACCGAGCTGTTGCTGGTCGGCATCGTTGCCTTGCTTGTGCTTGGGCCCGACCGTCTGCCTGGTGCCGTGCGCACGGCCGGTTTATGGATAGGCCGGATCAAGCGCAGCTTCAGCGCGATAAAGGCTGAAGTTGAGCGCGAGATCGGTGCTGATGAAATTCGGCGTCAACTGCACAACGAACAGATTCTCGATCTTGAGCGGGAAATGAACGCGATGAAGCAAACCCTCACCGCACCGCTTAGCACCCTCAATCCGTCCAGCACTGCTGCCGCGCCTGCAACTGAGCCCACACCAGCAACTGCCGCAGAACCCACCCCAAGTTCCAGCCAGGATAAAACCCCGCAGCCATGAGCCAACGACCGGACAGCGATCAGGAAATGCCCCTGATCTCCCACCTGACCGAACTGCGCACACGTCTGCTGCGTATTATTGGTTCCGTTTTGCTGCTATTTGCCGGGCTGTTCTATTTTTCCCAGGACATCTACGCACTGGTTGCGGCGCCGTTGCGCGCCTATTTGCCAGAGGGCGCGACGATGATCGCCACGGGCGTGGCCTCGCCCTTCCTCACACCGTTCAAGCTGACGCTAATGGTCGCGCTGTTTATGGCCATCCCGATCATCCTGCACCAGATCTGGGGCTTTATCGCGCCGGGGCTGTACAAGCATGAGAAGCGCATTGCCGTACCGCTGCTGATTTCCAGCATTCTGCTGTTCTACGCCGGCATGGCCTTTGCCTACTTTGTGGTGTTCCCGATCATGTTTGGCTTCTTCGCCAGCGTGACACCGGAAGGCGTGGCGATGATGACCGACATCGGTCAGTACCTAGACTTCGTCCTGACCCTATTTTTTGCCTTCGGCGTCGCCTTCGAGATCCCGATTGCCACGTTCTTGTTGATTTGGGTCGGGGTGGTTGATGTCGCCACCCTGCGCAAAAGTCGGCCTTATGTGATTGTCGGCTGCTTTGTGGTGGGCATGGTGTTGACGCCACCGGACGTGTTCTCGCAAACCTTGCTGGCCCTACCGATGTGGCTTTTGTTCGAAGCAGGCCTGTTGTGCGGCAGCATGGTTAAACGTCGTGCCGAACAGGATGCAACGGCTGCAGCGGACAACGCAGAGACGCCCAACGATCAGCCGCCTGCCGCGCAACCGTGAACTTACTGCTACTCGAAGACAGCGATTTTATCGCTGCGGACCGCGTACGGCTTAGCGGTCGCCGGCTTAAGCACCTTCTGGAAGTCCACCGCGCTGCAGTCGGTGACAGTCTGCGAGTTGGCCACCTCAACGGCCTAATGGGCAGCGGTCAGTTGCTGCGACTGGATGCCGAACAGGCTGAACTGTCGGTGCTGCTCAATCAGCCCCCGCCTGCCAAACTGCCGCTCACCCTGCTGCTGGCCCTGCCCCGGCCGAAAATGCTGCGCCGTGTGCTGCAAACCGTCAGCGCCATGGGCGTGCATAAGCTGATTTTGCTCAATAGCTATCGGGTAGAGAAAAGCTTCTGGCAAACGCCCTTTCTTGAACCGGTGGCGATTCGCGAACAGCTTATTCTCGGTTTGGAACAAGCCCGCGACACCGTGCTGCCCGAGGTCATCATTGAGAAACGCTTCAAACCGTTTGTCGAAGACCTGCTGCCCGGCATCGCTGCCGGCACCCTCGGCCTAACCGGTCATCCCGGTGATTACCCAGCCTGTCCGCGAGCCGTGGAGCAGCCCGTCACCTTGGCCATCGGCCCGGAAGGCGGCTGGATTGCCTACGAAGTGGAGAAACTGCAAGAGGCCGGTCTACAACCCGTGCAGCTAGGCGAGCGCATTCTGCGGGTAGAAACGGCAGTCCCGGTCTTGCTGGCGCGCTTGTTTTAACGAGGCATTTCTGACCCGTAAGGGGGATGGCGCCGTATCCATCCACCAAGCCGCGATGGTGGACGGGAGAAGCATCATCCACCATCCTACAATGCCTGCTCTTCGTGCCAATGCGCGGGCAATAACTGCCCCTTAAGCGCTGGCGCTTCTTCCAGCGCCACATCCCGCGCCTGCAAAGGTTCACCACACTCCGAGCACACCAGCACTCCGTGCATCGCCTTGCCGCAACCGCGATGGATGTGACGGATCGGCGCGCCTTCTGCGCCACTCATATGACGATCGCCCCAATTCACCAGCGCCAACACTGCCGGGTAAAGGTCAAAGCCTTTAGCGGTCAGCCGATACTCCTCACGCGGCGGTCGCTGCTGATAGGCCACTTTGTCCAGCACACCCGCCTCCACCAGTTTTTTCAACCGATCGGCCAGGACATGTCGGGTAATACCCAAGCGCTTTTCAAACGCGTCGAAACGACGAATACCAAGAAAACTCTCGCGTAGCACCAGTAAGGTCCAACGATCGCCCACCACCGACAAGGTGCGGGACAGCGAGCAGGGCTGCTGCTCCAAATCTTCCCAACGCATGAGGTTATCTCCAAAAGTGATGGCTCACCATAGCTTGACAGGTTCCAAAATGGAACCGACTATCAGCCAGGTTCCAAAATAGAACTGATGGAGAATGCAATGACCGAACGCAAAGCAATTCTGGTAGTAGGAGCTGGTGATGCCACCGGCGGCGCCATCGCCAAACGTTTCGCCCGCGAGGGCTATGTCGCCTGTGTGGCACGCCGCAACGCCGAAAAACTAGAGTCCCTAGTGGCCGAAATTGAAGCCGCAGGTGGCAATGCGCGAGCCTTTGGCTGCGATGCACGCGTAGAGGAACAGGTGGTCGAGATGTTCGCCACCATCGAACGCGAAGTCGGCCCGCTGCACGCAGTGGTGTTCAATATCGGCGCCAACGTGCAGTTCTCCATCACAGAGACCACTGAGCGGGTTTATCGCAAGGTCTGGGAAATGGCCGCCCTTTCTGGCTTCCTCACAGGTCGTGAAGCTGCCAAGGTCATGCTGCCGCGCGGGAAAGGCACGATTATTTTTACCGGTGCAACCGCCTCGCTGCGGGGCAGCGCCAAATTCTGCGCCTTCGCCAGCGCCAAGTTTGCCTTACGCGCCCTTGCCCAAAGCATGGCTCGCGAACTGGGCCCCGAGGGCATTCATGTCGCTCACCCGATCATCGATGGCGCCATCGACACGGCGTTTATTCGCGACACCTTTCCAAAGCTGTGCGAACGTAAAGAACAGGACGGCATCCTCAACCCCGAACACATTGCCGATACCTACTGGCAGATTCACTGCCAGCCTCGCGACTGCTGGGTGCATGAAATGGATTTACGTCCCTGGACGGAAAAGTTCTAGAGCCCGCCACTGACCTCAAACCTGACAAGAAGGCACATCATGAGCAAGACCGTAGAGTTCTTTTTCGATTTTGGCAGCCCTGCTAGCTACCTGGCTTGGACTCAACTTCCGCGCATTGCCGAACAAAACGGTGCACAGATCATCTGGAAACCCATGCTACTGGGCGCTGTATTCAAGGCTGCGGGTAATCAATCTCCGGTGATGATTCCGAGCAAGGGCCGCTGGATGCTGCAAGATCTGGCTCGCTTCGCCGCGCGTTATAGCGCCACCATGCAGTTCAACCCGAGCTTCCCAATCAACACCCTGATCGTGATGCGCGGCGCGGCAGGCTACCAAGGCGGTGAGCGCTTCGAGCATTATGTGAAAACCATATTCGAGGCGTTGTGGGTGCAGCAGAAGAACCTCGGCAAACCTGAAGTGATCGCGGAAGTGCTGAGCGCCGCTGGTTTCGACCCTGTCGAGTTCGAGCGGTTGATCAACGATGAAACGGTCAAAGAACGCCTCAAGGCCACCACCGAAGAAGCCATCAAGCGCGGCGTATTTGGTGCACCGACCTTCTTTGTAGACGATGAAATGCACTTCGGTCAGGATCGCCTGGACTTTGTCGCCGAGGCATTAAGCCGTTAACTGTGGCTCAACTTTCTAGCAGAAAGGTCACCGGCCCGTCGTTGATCAGATGCACCCGCATATCAGCCCCGAACTGGCCGGTGGCGACCCGCGGGTGCTTGCTGCGGGCTTGCATCACCAACAAATCAAACAGCTCAGCGCCTAATATCGGTGGCGCGGCGCTGGAAAAACTCGGACGCAGGCCGCTCTTGGTATCGGCCGCTAGGGTGAACTGTGAAACCAATAACAGGCCACCGCTGATATCACTCAGCGATAGATTCATCTTGCCGGCCGCGTCGCTGAACACTCGGTAATTGAGCAGCTTGTGCAGGGTCTTTTCCACGCTAGCAGGCGTGTCGTGCGGCTCGACACCCACCAGCGCCAGCAAGCCCTGATCAATCGCACCGACCACTTCGCCTGCTACCTCAACCCGGGCACTGCGTACCCGTTGAATCAATGCCTTCATGCTTCATCCGGGGCCAAGTTGAGCAGGCGATGTGCTAATTCGTCGGCAGCGCGCACCAAGGCATCGGCAATGCCGCATTCTGCGGCAGAGTGTCCGGCGTCGCGAATGATCTGCAGCTCACTGTTTGGCCAGGCTTTGTGCAGCGCCCATGCGTTGTCCAGCGGGCAGATCACATCATAGCGACCGTGCACGATGACCCCCGGCAGGTGGGCGATTTTAGGCATATCGCGCAACAGCTGATCGGTTTCAAGGAAGGCGTTATTCACAAAGTAATGGCACTCAATACGCGCAATCGACAGCGCGCGGTGGCTGTCCGCAAACCGCTCGACCACCTGCGGGTTGGGCCGCAGCGTGGCGGTGCGTCCCTCCCAGGTCGACCATGCCTTGGCGGCATGCATTTGCGCGATTTGGTCTGAGCCGGTCAGGCGCTTGTAGAAGGCCTGAACCAAATCACCGCGCTCATTCGCAGGAATAGGCGCCAGATAATCTTCCCAATAATCCGGGAACAAACGGCTGGCCCCGGCCTGATAAAACCAGCTGATCTCCTGCGGGCGGCAGAGAAAAATACCGCGCAAAATCAACCCATGCACCCGCTCGGGATGCCCTTGGGCATAGGCCAAGGCCAAGGTCGAACCCCAAGAGCCACCAAACAGCACCCACTTATCAATGCCTAAGTGTTCGCGAATCTGCTCCATGTCGGCAATCAGCGCTTGGGTGGTGTTGTTTTCCAAGCTGGCGTGAGGGGTGGAGCGGCCACAGCCACGCTGGTCGAAGGTGACAATCCGGTAAAGGTTGGGATCGAAATAACGTCGGCTGGCCGCGTCACACCCGGCCCCAGGCCCGCCATGAATAAACACCACGGGCAGGCCATCCGGCGAACCACTTTCGTCGACATACAGCACATGCGGCGCCTGTACCGCCAGCTGATGACGAGCGTAGGGTTTAATCTCCGGATACAAGGTTTGCATGGCATGCTCCTGACTGATGCTTAACGCTAACGCTTTACGCAGCTTAACTGCAGCCACTTAACGCCCGTTGGGCATCATAACCATGAAACCGGAGTTGAGCATGCCAACACGACTATTTGCCTTGGCTTTCCTGCTTTTTTGCACCCTACTCGCCGGCTGCGGCGGCAAGGATGACCCACAGGCAGCGCTGGAAGCAGCCGTGCAACGATTGCAGGACAACGTGGAAGCGAAGAACAACAGCGCGGTACACGAGCAACTGCATCCGCAGTTTTCGGCACAAGATGAGTTTGATCGCGAGTGGGCGCAGCGCACGATGTTGCTGTTGTTTATGCGCCACAAAAACATCAGGGTGCTGGCCTTGAGCAAGAACAGCCACCTCGACACCACCTACCGCGAGAAAGGCCATACCGAGGCCCGAGTCACCCTAACTGGCGCCGAAAGCCTGATCCCCAACAGCGCACTCCACTTCAGCGTAAAAATGGAGTGGTGGCTGGAAGGCGGTGAGTGGCAGTTGGCGCGATTGGGTTGGGAGTAAGCCACCCATAGAAGCTATGGGTGGCTGTAACTTAAGGCGTTACAAATCCCAGCTAAGGCCAAAATTGACGCCATGCTGACGATCCGTAGTGCCACGGAAGTTATAGCTAGCGTTCAGTTTCACCGCATTACCAAGCACATGCTGCACACCGAGGTTAAGCAACGTCTGCCCACTGGCAGGCGTATGGCCTTGCAGCTCAAAGGTATTGTCCGCTACCGAATTAAGCCCCATGCGCAGGGAGCGCTGGTCATCCTCAAACTCACGTTCGCGGGCGATCTCACCAAATAGCTGGGTGGCTGGGGTTAATTGGTAATTAGCCTGAAGGCCCACACCTAAGCGCTTACTGTCACGCTGCTGGTCTTCAAAATTCAAAGACGTTGAGCTTGATCCGCTCTCGCGATAACCATCGACATCAACCCGAGCGTAATCTGCGCTAACGAACGGGCTTACGCGCCAGCCAGTATCCGCATTGGCTAGGTCATAACCTAGGCGCCCGGACAGTGCCCAGAGCTGTCCATCGGTCTCCCCTTTTTCGCTGCGCTGAGCAATACCCAGATCGAACTGACGGTTCAGGTCACTGAAGTCCAACTGACCAACGCTGACGCTGGCATCGGCCCACACTCGATTATTTTGGTATTGACCGAAGGCACTCAGCAGATAGCTGCGCAGGTCGTATTCCGAGTCCGCTTCACCGAGTTCTAAGCGTTGCTCCTGCAGCCCCAGCGCCACACCCACGCGCCAGTTTTGATCCAAACGGTAGCTGCCGCCAAAATTCACCCCAAGGCCCTGGCCGTCGCCACTGGCCGTGGCAGCACCCTCCTCAAACTGCTGACGCTGACCGCTGGCGGCAACAAAGCTGCGCCACTGGCCTGCGTTCTGCCAAGCACCGCGATCAGCTTGCCACTCACTGCGCAGCTGCTGCTGATGGCCATTGAGACTGGCCATGGCCATTTCCGGGAGCAGCGACACCTGCCAAGGCGCGGAAAGAATCGAGTAAATATAGTCAGCGCTTATTTGCTGTACCGCACCGGTGGGGTGAACGCCATCGTTAAACATCAAACGATCTGGATTGGGCGACGTGCCGCCAATACCCCAAGTCGGGTCGGCTGTGCAACCGTCCCCATTGAAGCAGACATCTGTCTGTACTACCAAAGGGTCAAAACCGAAGGCCGCTAAGTCACTTTTAACTTCGTCCAAAAGGCCGCGAACATTAAGGCGGATAACGTTACCGCCCAAGGCAGAAAGCTGGATACCCAACTCGGTGTTAAACAATCCTGAATTATTCGAATAAGCACTGCGGGCGCCTAGAGGTAACCCGAACAGCGGGAGAGGAAAAAGTCCTCTCGGAGTCAAACCAACATCTGGCAAGTCAGAAACTATAATAGTTCGCGCACCTGCCTGCTGGAGTGCGCGCACACCTGCGACTAAATCAGCGACTGCAGTTGCAGCGCTAGCCTGATCGGTGACGACAAACTGCAGCACATCATTACCGCCGCCATTGATATAGAAGACTGCATTAGGATCGACACGCGGCACATCCACTAGGTAGCCGTTTCGGGTACGAATATTACCGCCACCAGCATCGACTACTGAGCCATTGACCGCGGTGATAGATGCAAGAATCTGATCCGTTCGATACCCGCCAACGGCATAGTTAGTTCCGTCAGGATTACCGGTCAGTATCTGCGGCAATAATGGTGTCGAGGGCAGAGCCTGTAGGCCCAACATTGAAGCAAGTCGTTGGGTTGAAACTGCATCAAAATATTCAGTGTTATTGGCTAAGTAATTGGGCCCTGTACGATTGGTGAATCGGACGCCGCCAGTGGGGTTGCCACCCAGCAGAGGGCTACCTAAATCAGGGAATTGCCCGCTATCACTCAGCGAATCACCAAAAATAATCAGCTGGGAGTAGGGCATGGCTTGAGTGGTGGTCGACAAGCTGGCCATTAGCACAGCGGCTGCCAATACTTTTAGAGAGTGCTGCATCCGTACACCTTTATTTTTATGGTTTTAAAAACTAGAAAGGATAGTAGTGAGATGCGGCACTTATCTCGCTCACCCAAACGGGTGATGGCGAGCGTTATTGATGAAACGAATAACCCTAAAACGACCTGTGGATAATTTTAATGCATGGCCTCGCAGTCAGCCAAATTCGCGCCTCCAACTGCACAGCACTGTATCTGAGTGCTGACTGGGTTAACGCTACTTAGCCATCTGGCTATCGGCCTGCCGCCAGATCAACTCACGGGTGTCATAGCCACGCCTACGCGCTTCTTCGAGCAGGGTGGTGCGGTTTTGTGCACTGATTTGCTGATCGCGCGTCAACAACCAAAGGTACTGACGATTAGGATGGCCAACCAACGCGGTTTGGTAGTCGTCATCCAAGTAAAGCACCCAGTACTCGCCCTTGGTCAGCCCCGGCAGCAGGTCACTTACCCAGTTGTCGAACTGGACCCAAAGCTTGTTGGTTTCACCCGGAACTTGAGGCATGGCCTGACCCTGTACTTGTTGCACGTCACCCTCAAGCGTTCGGCAGCGGTTGGTTACGCCAATCGCGCCATCTTCTTGCAGCGTATAAATAGCTTCGGACTGTGCACAATTGCGCTGGAAGAACATCGGCAAGCGCGCCTGTTCGTACCAAGTACCTTGATAGCGCTGCAGATCGACCTTATCCACAGTCTTCGGTGGGGTAACGCCTGTGCCGGAGTTGGCACAGCCAACCAGCACTGCCGCTGCGGCTACTGCCGCGAGCAGGCGCATTACTTGAGCCCCTTTCCGGAGAACATCAAAACTTGGTCATTGGCATATTGCACGCTGATGAAACGCTGTCCGTCACCCCAGGTGCAACTGGACATGCCTAACGCACCGGCACATTCAGCAGGCTTACCGAGCAAGCCCTCGACGTCACCTTTGCTCATACCCGGTTTGAGTTGGGCGTAATTATCCTGGCTGATCTTGTTGCAGGCAGCCAACAGCAGACAAGCAGCGAGAAGTGCAACGACACGCAGAGACATAGGGAAACTCCTGAGAAAATGACCATGCTTAGCTGAGCATAGCAATGCCGAGCTTGCCGGGTTCGACGCTAGAAACGTGTGCTGGGTTCCGGCGCAAATTAAGATTGCTCAGTATTTAAACTGCGCCCGAACCCCTGCGGAATATGGCGAGTACGGGGCAATAGCCGGCTGATGCGCTCGGCGTGAATCGGCCAATGGCCAAGCAACACGAAGAGCGGATTATTCTTGCGGCCCGAACGGCAAACAGAAAAGCCGAGCGACTGGCTGCCCTTGCGGCAGCCGTCGTACCGGGCAACGGCGGTCAGTCGCGGTGGTAGGCGCTGATGCGCAGCACCTCTTCTTTAGAACCAAGGAAGACCGCAACGCGCTGGTGCAGTGAGGTCGGCTGAATATCAAGGATGCGCTGAGTGCCGTTGGTGGCCACACCGCCGGCCTGCTCGATGATCATCGCCATCGGGTTAGCCTCGTACATCAGGCGTAGCTTGCCCGGCATTGCAGGGTCACGGCTGTCACGCGGATACATAAACACACCGCCACGGGTAAGGATACGGTGCACATCGGCGACCATAGCCGCGACCCAGCGCATATTGAAGTTCTTACCCAACGGGCCTGCTTCGCCTGCCAACAGCTCGCTAACGTAACGTTGCACTGGTGCTTCCCAGTGGCGTTGGTTGGACATGTTGATGGCGAATTCCTTGGTCGCTTCGGGCACTTTGATGTCATCGTGGGTCAGCACAAAACTGCCCAACTCGCGGTCAAGAGTGAACCCCTTAACGCCATCACCGAGGGTCAACATCAGCATGGTTTGCGGGCCATAAATCGCATAGCCGGCCGCAACCTGCTCGGTGCCCGGCTGCAAGAAGGCTTCTTCGCCCAAGTCACCTTCATCACCATTGCGCTCAGGGCAACGCAACACCGAGAAGATAGTGCCAACTGATACGTTAACGTCAATGTTGCTGGAGCCATCCAGCGGGTCGAATACCAACAGGTAAGCACCTTTGGGGTACTTACCGGGAATCTGATAGGCATTGTCCATTTCTTCTGAGGCCATGCCGGCCAAGTGACCGCCCCATTCGTTTGCTTCGAGCAGGATTTCATTGGAAATCACGTCGAGCTTTTTCTGCACCTCGCCCTGTACGTTTTCGGTGCCCATACTGCCTAGCACGCCGCCCAATGCGCCTTTGGATACCTGATGGCTGATTTCCTTACAGGCCCGTGCGACCACTTCGATAAGGAAACGCAGATCGGCTGGCGTGTTATTGCTGCGGGTCTGCTCGATCAGGTAACGGCTAAGGGTAACGCGAGACATGGACGGCTCCGGAGGGATTGAAATCGAGCGCAGTCTACCCCTTTAACGGGCGCAACGCCCTAGCACTGGATAGAAGGACGGTCACGCTAACGCACACGGCGGCTCAGACTCTGCAACACCCATGATTTCGACCCTCACGCTTAGCCCAATTGAGCGCCGCATCAGCCATTGCTAGCTCGCCGGAAAAAACCATCCAAGTCGAGGCGGTTGCTCAGCCCGATAAGCAGGCCGCACAGCGCCTACTCTTGCCGCTGCCGATTCAGACGGGTTGCTGGGCAAGCGCCCCTCGCTTAAGACCAAGGCTGAGGCCAGCTTCAATTCACTGAGATGACGCTGAGTGGCATCACGCCGTTAAAGCATTTGCCCCAGCTTCAGAGTGCAGCGCTATGGCGCGAATGCGCACTTCGAAAGAACGTGCAGAATTAACCAGTCAAATAGCCGCATTCCTTACCTGCAACTGCTTAGACCAACCAGCTTCAGCACTGTCAGCGTTAGCCTCAATCACGCGCAATTACGCATCCATCACCAGCGCCGGATCGAGTAAGGCATCTGGCAGCAGATGACGGACCACTGGCGGCAGGTCAAACAGGCGCGCAACAATAATCATCCCAGCAGAAGCTTATTAATAAATAGACATAAGCGACGACGAAGAATGGCGGCCTGCGATGACAGCGAATCGGCGCAATCGGCTAATCACTCAGTGGCGCCGTGACAGCCCTAGGGTGCTGCGCAGCGGCAGCAGCAGCAACTGGCGCATGCTGTTGACGTAATGCCAGAGTAAAATTGCCCAGAGCGTGGGCATCGGGAGCCCCCCGGTCAGACCATATTGGACCAGAACATCTTGCACGGCGCACCTGCGTAACCATTCCCAGACTCGCCGCTACCCGCCACCAACCGTTTGCCAGATAGCTCAGGCAAACGCTCGGGGCCACGCAAAGACAGGGGGAAATTAAATTACGCCATGGCCTTTCTGGCCTCAAACGCCGAGCAATTTAAGCTGCAAACCCTCTTGAAAAAAGTTTAGGCGGCAGCGCTTTATTGCTAGCTAACAGCTCTATTCCGAGCGTGGCCTACGCAACAGGCTGACTGCCATCAACGCCAGCAAGCCGACCCCAAGCAACAGCACCACCCACAGGCCCCAGCGTCGCCACTGGCCATCGCTCGCCTTGGCTTGCGCCTGCTGCACGGGGTTATCGCTTTGCAGCTGCGCTTCGGCTGTGCCCAGTTGTTGCAAACGTTGCGACTGGTAACCAGGGATGAGTGTGGTCAACGGCAATGCGGCTGATTCAGTGCCAGCACGCCCCAGCGCCAGTCGATAAGGCGGGCTGCCGCGCTGCAGAAACACCAGCTGCGTGGCGCGTACGGCCACTTTGATTTGCGGAGGTTGACTGCCGAGGCCACCACCACGCTCGTCCACCTGCAGGCGCAGCTGCTGCATCGCTACGCCGGGGAGCGATAACTCCTCCTGGCGAATTTCTAGGCCGTTCTCCGGTAGCCGATAAAGCAGGCCCTGAGCTAAATATTGCCAAGCACCCTTGGTTTCACTGCGGCCACTGACACGGACCGGCGCCAAGCTATTGGCTTGGCTTAGCTCCACATGCACGCGCTGCAACGGCAAGGCCAGCGGCAACTGCCATTGATACTGACCGTCCGCATTAAGGGTCGCGCTGAGTGGCTGCGACCACACCAATGGCGCCGGCGCACTGTCACTGCGCTGGCTCATCAGGCTCGCTTCCGTCAATTGCGGCGCCTGTTGGGGGCTTTGCCAGAGCAAACGCAGGTAGCGCGCTTTTCGCCCTGGCAGTTCGACTTGACGCTGCTCAACACGCTCACCGTCAAACGACACCCGCGCTAACTGCCCAATACCCCAAGGCTGCCACGCTTGCAGGTCATCACTGGCCTCGATACTGAAGCGCTGAAACCCCTCCTGGCCGTCCGCCCAGTTCAACTGCAAGCGAATCAACGGCGCTTGCAACGCACTTGCATCTAACAGCCAGCCACGCCGCAAGGCTGGCTGGTTGGCCGTATCTGGCTGATCGAGCAGCTCGATCAAGGTGCCCGTGGTGCTGCGCTGCACACGCAGGTTGGCCATGGCGGTGCTGTCACCCTGCTCGGCGTACAGTGGAAACCATTTCACCGTTTGTTCCTGCTGGCTGTCACGCGACGTCTCTTGCCCCGCGACCAGCGCGTAAGCCAGCGCGTGGCCTTCAGCATTGAACACCCGCAGGTCGCGCAGGTCGCCATAGCGCGCTGCAAAATGCAGCGCCATCGGCACCTCGAGGCGGTACCAAGGGCCTTCACCTGCAAGCGTCAGCGGCAGCTGCACGGCAAAGTCATCCAATTGCGCCTGAGCCAAGCTTACGGCGCTAAACAGCAGGCCAGCCAGTGCTGAACACAGCGCCGCTCGGGTTAAACCATTCATGATGCGTGCTCCTGCGGTTGATCAGCCTCTTTCGTGCGCGCGGGTAAGGGCGCGAAATAACCCACCACCAACAGCAATACACCCACACCAATAAACGACACGATGCGCTCCAGCCCCCCGCGATTATTCAACTCTACGAAGAACAGCTTGGCCACGACCACTGTAATTAAGGTCGCACCGATCAACCACAGCTCACGCCGAACCAAGCGGTTACCGACGACCATCAACGGCAGCGCAATCAGCGTCCAAACAATCGACAGCCCCGCCTGCACCAGCATCGAAGCAAGCAAGGCATCCAGTTGATAAGGCACGCCACTCCAATAGTGTACGGTGCGCATCACCATCGCCGTCAGCAGGGCGAACAACGACGCCCCCGCCAGCGACTGTGTCAGCCACTGACTGCGTACCGCGCTCACTCCCAACTCGACCAGCCCCGTGCGCGCCCATGCGAACATTGCCCCCAGCGCAAACAGCAGGCCCAGCTCCAACGGGTTCAGTAATGGCAAATAGGCCAGCGGCTCGGCGTCGCCCGCACTGGCGATATTGGCCAACCAAAACCAACCCAGCATCAAAACGACCAGCGGAGCGGCCGCTAACACGCGATATTCGCGCGGATAAGCCGCTAACGGCCAAGGCCAACGCCGCGGCACCGCCATCGGCCGCGGAGCCATCAGCCATAAATAGGCACTCGGTAACAGCGCCCAGCCCAGCCAACGCCACGCGTTGTAATGCTCTGATAGGGTCAAGAACAGGTAACGTAACTGCAGCGCCAGTACACCCAGTAGCAACCAGCAGCCGAGCACATGGGCCGCGCTTAGCGCACCCGCCGGCAGTTGTGTGGCCAAGCGCCGCAACGCCCAGAAGTGCACGACAAACAGCAGTGCCCACGCCAGCCAGCCAAACTGCGCCGCCGGATGAAACTCAGGGTGCCAAGCATGCAACACAACCACGCCAGCCAGGGGCGTAAGCAGGCAACATAGCAGCGCCAGTTCAGCCCAGCGGGTGCGCGGCGCAAGAAACGCCGCCAGCGCCACACTCGCCACCAACACCGCTAGCAGGCCACTCGTCTGCCATTCACTGGCGACAAAGCGCAGCACCTCGCTGCTCAGCGCCAGCGCCCACCATGCTGCACCCCATACCAGCAGCAGTTGCGCCAGGCCAAGCAAACTGAAATTGCCAAGGGCGCTGGGCGCCTCGCGACGGGCCAGCTGTTGCAAGCGCCAGGCGCCGACCAAAGCGGCCATGCCGAGCACCAGCGGCGTCCAGAAATCCATATGGGCCAGCGGCCGAAGCCCTTCGGCCGACAGCTGACCGAACAGCAACGGGCTGACCGCGAGGAACACCAGCCCCGCCAACACCTGCAACAACAAGCCGAAGACAAAACTGG